>CAZUCB010000120.1:0-8171 GCA_964618755.1 uncultured Bacteroides sp.
CGATCTTTAAATGGTTCAAATGTCATAAAATCTGCATGATGTACAATGAAAGCTTCGGTAGTACGTTTTACCATGTCGCCTTCGCCTGCATGTGTGGCTATGATATGGCATACTTCTGCTGGTACTCCGCATTGTTCTGCCAATGAAACACCTGAAAATGGATGACGCAGGTATTTTCCATATTTTCCCTGAACTGATTTGCCATCTTTTAATTCGTATTCCAATAATTTACCAACATCGGCAAGTATTGCACCAGCTATCAGAACATCCATATTAACAGGTAAATCTGTTTTGAAGAATTCATTCATTTTATTGCCAGAATCTTGAGCTAAATGAACTACACAGCGTTTGTGTGCCATAAAGCTAACTTTCAAATCAGGACCGCAAAGCAAAGTGAATGGAATGGTGTTTAGGTCTTCGGGAGTTAAAACGCTTTTTTCTAAGGCAAGCTCCCATGTTTTTGCTGTTTTTTCTCTTAAATCCTGATCTTTTATCCACATAAGTTCAGGCCATAATTCAACTACTTGTTTATTCATAATTTATAATTTATTTGTTTGTATTTTAAAATATAAGTTAGATTTTAAATAATAAATAAAGATTTTGATATTGATTTTAATATTCTTTCATTAGATAAACTTTATTGTAAATTTTACCAATATTTAGGTTTAAATGGAAACTCTTTTAGTAATTCACCAGAATAGTAAAATTCATAAGCCAAAGCACCAAAAGTATATAATTTTTCATTTATTTTAATACGTGAACCTCCCACTCTTGGTGTCGGTCCTGGTTTTGAATACTCAAATCCAACATTGAATAAAGTAGCCAATATTTCAGGGCGTTCCGATATATCAAATCCTGCTTTAAGCCATTGTTCCCTTACTTGACGCAATATAAGAGCAGCATATAAATAAGAGTAATAATGATTTCTGTAATCAACTAATCTATTGAATCTTTCTTTGGGATCTGTTGAATTAAAATTAAGTAAATGCTTATAATTTTCACCTAAATAAAAAGGTGAAAGACTATCTTTTAAAAATCTTTCAACTTTGATTGCAGTTTCTTCTTTAATACCTGTTACACCCAAAGAAAATTTAGACTCAACTGATAATATTTTCAAGGGACTAATTACTTTTTTATACACTTCACGTTTTGAGTTAAATAAACGCATTTGTTCACCTAATAACACAGAAACAATTAATCTCGGTTCTACTTTTGTTACTTTAGCAGCACTATCAATTAATTTAATATCTTTAACAACTGACACTTTAAAATCTTGCCATTCACTTATATTCATCCATTCAAAAATATTTAAACTAATCGAATCGCTTTTTTTAATTTCTTTAAAAAGCTGATCTATTGACGTGATTTCATTTTGCAAATCAGTATTATCCTGCAAACGAATATTCACAGCATCAAACATTCTTTCAGCTATTGCAATATTATGATGTTGTAAAAAAGCATTGTGAATTAAATTTGCATTTAGAGGATAGTACCCATTTAAAATTTTCAGTTTATGATAAAATTTTGCAACTTTTGCTACTTCGGCTATTGAAGTATCTTTTTGCAAAAGTTCATAATCTTTTTCAGCATTTGTGCTAAAATAACGATCGTTATAGTCAACAGCACCTGGATCATTAAACAAATGAAATTTAATAGCGAAAAATGAGGATGTTAGAACAAATCCTATAAGCGCAAAAGCCAATACAACAATAGTTGTTGTGATACGTAAAGGTTTGTTGGTTTGTAGTTTTTTAAGCATATAATTTTATAAATTTTGAGCAAAAATAGTAAATTTTCAAACAAGCTTAAAGGAAAAAATAGGGTTAAAGTATTCAAATATTAAAGTTTAACTAGCTCTTTCTTAAATAGCATCTTTTAAATTTGTCTTTTAGTATAACTTTTCATATTAATTCTCAAGCTTAATTCTTCTAATTCCTATAACATTGGGCATTTTCCTAAACTCATAATTACGATCATGAGCAAAAGTACGGCTTACATAGCTGCCAATTTTTTCTACAACCATTTCCCCATTATTCATATAAAGAGAAGACTCTGGTCCACCTTCCAGATACATTGCTGTTTGAATATCAGCAGGTAATTTAAGCATTAACTTAATAAATTCATTTGGTGTATAAGGCGAACGTGTAAAAATAAACAAAACATTTCCTTTTTTATCAGTTGCCAATACTACCATACTACTTCGCATTTTACGTTTTTGAATCCAATCCAATGGTTTACGGTTCATATCAATCATTCGCATAGATTGCGAAAACGTTTGATATTTATCCTTGTAAAATTCCCAATTTTCGTTTTGCAAATCAATAATCTTAAATGGTGGCAATGTACTATCAATAGGATTAAATGCTGCAATTGCAAAATAATTCGGTTTTAAATTAGGATTGTTGATATGATTATAGTTTTTCATATATCCTACATTACTGATGCGGCTTTTACCACCATACATTCCAGCATTTATAGCAGCAATTAATCCACCGAGTTCGCTCCATTCTTTTACTGATCGTTGCAAACTATCATGTTCTGATGCGGTTAATAAATGAAAAGAGAAAAATTTCGGATCAATTTTCAAGATCGTTAATTTGGAATCACTGATTCGGGTAATACGTGGAGCTTTAACTTCAGCTAAATACAAACCTTTTTCAAGTGTTTTCCATTGGATGGTATTCTGTGGATTTTTAGCAAAAGCAAGATATTGATTTATAAAAATCAACAGAAGTAATAAATAAATATGTTTTTTTATAAGCATTTTTTATGTTGTTAAAAAAAAGACGAGACAATCTGCCTCGTCTTTCTTTTATTGATTTTTGCAGTAGTTATAATTTTGCAATAATTGCATCAGCCATTTCTGTAGTTGATGCAGCTCCTTGTTCTACTACATTTTGAGTACCACGCATTTTTTTCATATCATAGCATTGTACATTACCTTCTTCAATTACTTCAGCAATTGCTTTTTGTATTTTAGCTGAAATTTCTTTTTCACCTAAATGATCAAGCATCATACAAGCAGACATAATCATTGCAACTGGATTAACAATTGAAGTTTCGTAATCAGCATATTTTGGGGCAGAACCGTGAGTTGGTTCAAATACCGCAACACCACCTTCGCCAAATTGAGCACTGCAAGCAAAACCTAAACCACCAATTAATCCAGCAAATCCATCAGAAATAATATCGCCAAACATATTTCCTGCTACGATTACATTATAATCTTCAGGGTTTTTGGTAATCCACATCATTTGAGCATCAATATTGGTATCCCAAACTGCAATTTCTGGATATTCTTTTTTGCTCATTTCTTGAGCAATTTTAAGCATCATACCTGATGTTTCGCGAATAACATTTGGTTTTTCACAAACTGTAATTCCCTTATAACCATTTTCCTTAGCATATTCGAAAGCAGCTTTAACGATTCTTGTTGTATATTTACGAGTAAAAATACGGGTTGAAACAGCTAAATCTTCGGTTGGACACCAACCAAAATTTTCTTTAAATTTAGGATGTGACATTAAACCGTCATAAACTAATTTTGGAGGATTGGTCCACTCAACACCACCGTATAAACCTTCGGTATTTTGACGAAAAATCATAGCATCTACAATTGGTTCTTCAATTGTATTGTTTGGTCCGCGACGAATAAAATTTAACGGATTACCTTTGAAAGTTTTACAAGGACGCATACAAATATCCATACCGAAATGCTGACGCATAGCAACTATCGGACTGTAATAAACACAACCTTTGTCTTTTAATTCAGGTGCTAATTCAGCAGTAGCTTTATCTTTTGGTTTTGATGTAATTGCACCAAACAAACCAATTTTATGTTTTTCTAACAAATCAATGGTTCTGTCTGGCAATGGATTACCTTCTTTACACCAGAATTCCCAACCAATATCTCCTGTAACATATTCTGCATCAAATCCTGCTGCATCCAATACTCTGATTGCTTCATCAAGTACTACTTTGCCGATACCATCTCCGGGCATCGCAACAATTGTTCTTTTTGCCATATTTAAAATGTGTTTTTGTGTATTTTTTGTTTTAAAATTTGCGTCAAAAATACAACAGATTTTTGTATTTACAACAAGAGAAATTAATTTTTATTGATTTTTTTTACACAACAATAAATCAAAGTAATTGTAAATAAAATATATTTATAACCAATTAATATATAGTAATTTAAAACTATAATATTAAAATTTGATAATGATATATTTTATATTCATATGTTTTACTATAATCACTATTTTCTGTTCAATGTGATTGAAGAGTAAAACAAAAAGACTATTGATATTATTAACTGCTTGATTTTCGATTAAGAATTGCTATAAACTTTATAATTGAATTTACTTCTGCTCAAATTCTAAGTATAATTCCTATATTTATACTACTTTTGCAGTAAATTATGAATGTATTTTGAAAAGAAATCTAAATCATCCCGTTTTTAAATTAGTATCAGAAATTTCAGATGAAATGCAGGTAAATTGCTATGCAATTGGAGGTTATGTTCGTGATATAATAATGAAACGCCCTTCTGTTGACATTGATATTGTGGTGATAGGAAGTGGGATTGAATTGGCACAAAAAGTTGCTCATAAAATCAATAAAGATATCGCAGTAAATGTATTCAAAAATTTTGGCACAGCCATGTTTCATTATTATTATGATGATAAAAACTGGCAAATTGAGTTTGTTGGAGCTCGCAAAGAATCCTATCGAACAGATTCCCGCAAACCTATTGTAGAAGATGGTTCTCTGGAAGACGATCAAAATCGACGTGATTTTACAATTAATGCCTTGGCTTTTAGTCTAAACAAAGAGGATTATGGATGTTTACTCGACCCTTTTGATGGAATACAAGACATTGAAAATAAACTTATTCGCACGCCTCTCGATCCTGACATAACTTTCTCTGATGACCCTTTACGTATGATGCGAGCCATCCGTTTTGCTTCGCAGTTGAATTTCACTATCGTTGACGAAACTTTAGAAGCCATTGCACGCAATGCCCATCGTATTGAAATTGTTTCGGGCGAAAGAATTGCCGAAGAATTGAACAAACTAATATTATCATCAAAACCTTCAATTGGGTTTAAACTACTAATGGAAACTGGCTTGCTGCAACTCATTTTCCCAGAGATGCTGGAACTAAAAGGAGCAGAATACATTGAAGGTAAAGGACATAAAGACAATTTCTACCATACATTAGAAGTATTGGATAATTTATCAAAAAACACCGATAATCTTTGGTTGCGATGGGCTGCGATACTACATGATATTGCCAAACCTCAAACCAAAAAATATGTAAAAGGTATTGGCTGGACTTTTCATTCACACGAATTTATAGGTTCTAAAATGGTTTCCCGTATTTTTCGCAAGTTGAAATTACCCATGAACGAAAAGATGAAATATGTCGAGAAATTAGTATTGCTTCATTTGCGTCCGATTGTTCTTGCCGAAGATATCGTTTCTGATTCTGCTGTAAGAAGATTACTATTTGAAGCCGGAGATGATGTGGAAGATTTAATGTTGCTTTGCGAAGCAGACATTACTTCCAAAAACTCTACAAAGGTTAAAAAATACTTGCGAAACTTTGAAATTGTTCGTGAAAAACTGAAAGAAATTGAAGAAAAAGATCGAGTTAGAAAATTCCAACCTCCAGTTAGCGGTGAAGATATCATGCAAGTATTTGGTTTGCAACCTTGTCGTGAAGTTGGCATTATAAAAAACATCATCAAAGATGCTATTATGGATGGACTTATTCACAATGAGCATGATGAAGCTTGGGCATTGATGCTGAGAGAAGGTGAAAAAATCGGATTGAAGTTAAAAGAATAAAAAAAATATAAACTCAAACATAGCTTATAAATTAAAGTACTTTAATTAAATATTTTTACAATAACTGATTTATTGATCTTTATTATTTTTAATTATTATCTTTGAACTTATATTTATTCAGAAAATGAAAAAAATCACAATTACCCTATCAATATTCTTAATTCTAGCTATTTCCACAAATGCTCAATGGCAACAAACAAGTGGTCCTTATGGCGGAACTGTTAGATGTTTTGCCGTTATCGGAACGAATATTTTTGCAGGTACAGAAATTGGTGTGTATTTATCTACAAATAATGGAACAACTTGGACTTCTGTAAATACTGGTATTCCTTTAAATACAGGAGTTTTTTCATTGGTTATAAATGGGACGAATATCTTTGCAGGAACTTATGGTAGTGGTATTTTCAAATCTACCGATAACGGAACAACATGGACTTCAGTAAATAATGGGCTTACAAACAATACTGTTCGTTCTTTAGTTGTTAAAGGAACAAGTATTTTAGCAGGAACCATGGGTGGTGGCGTGTTTTTGTCCACCAATAATGGCACAAGCTGGACTGCAATAAATACAGGCTTAACAAGTACTTATATTTATTCCTTAACAATTAACGGAACTGATATTTTTGCGGGTACTATGGATGGGTTGTATTTATCAAGTAATAACGGGGCAAGTTGGGCTTCTGTAAATACAGGTTTAGCATATAGTCAAGTCCTTTCAATGCTTGTAAGAGGTACAAGTATTTTTGCTGGCACTAGCAATGGATTGTATTTATCTACTAATAATGGCACAAGCTGGACTAAATTAAATGTAGGTATATTTAATACTTCTTTTTATTCTTTTGCAGAAATGGGAACAAACATTTTTATTGCTACCAGCGATGGAATTTTATTATCAACCGATAATGGTTTAACTTGGACGATTAAGAATACAGGTTTATTGAATTCAATTGTTTATTCTTTAGCTGTAAGCGGAACAAACATTTTTGCTGGAACACCCGGTGGCGGTGTTTATTTTTCAAGCAATTATGGAACAAGTTGGATACCTAAAAATGTAGGTTTTGTAAATAGCCAAGTTCCTTCTCTTTTGGTAAACAGAACAAATATCTTTGCAGGAACATTTGGAAGTGGATTATTCCTTTCAACCGATAACGGAACAAACTGGGCTACTGTAAATACAGGTTTCCCAATGCATACTGTAGTTTTTTCCCTTGCCGAAATTGGATCGAATGTTTTTGCAGGAACATGGAACGGATTGTTTTCATCAAACAATAATGGTGCAAGTTGGACCAATATATATATGGGATTTACAACACAACCAACTGTTTCTTGCTTTGCCAAAAAAGGTAATGATTTTTTTGCAGGTAGTAATAACGGAGTATCATTATCTAATAATGGTGGTATAAATTGGACTTCTGTAAATACTGGAATTCCAGAAACAAATTCTGATATTCGTTCCATTGCCGTATGCGGAACAAATATTTTTGCTGGGACTAACAATGGATTGTATTTATCTACTAATAATGGCACAAGTTGGGCTGCTATTACAGGTCTTTCAATAACTTCCGGTGTTTCTTCTTTAGCTGTGAGTGGAACAAATATCTTTGCAGCAACAGGGAATAAAGTTTATTTATCAAGTAATAATGGTGCAAGTTGGACTGCGTTGAATACAGGTATTCCTTCAAATAATTCTATTTATACCTTAACTGCAAGTGGAACTAATATTTTTGCGGGAACTTATGGTGGCGGAGTTTTTTTATCCACTAATAATGGCACAAGCTGGACTTCGGTAAATACAGGTTTGTCAAATCTTGATATTCGTTCATTAGCCATAAGTGGAACAATCATTTATGCAGGTTCTTTTGGGAATGGTGTCTGGAAACGACCATTATCAGAAATGACAGGAATAGAAGATGTTTCGGCTACGCTCAGCATGCTAAACGTATATCCAAATCCTGCTAAAGATAATATTACCATAAATATTAATAACAGAAATAGCAATGAAGATGCTACATTAAATATTTATAATGTTACAGGAGTGCTGATAAAGAGCAAAATATTGAAACAAAATCTACAAGAAATTAATGTTAGCGATATAAGTAACGGGATATATATGATTGAATTCAAATCCGAAGGATTATTGGAAAAACAAAAACTAATTATTCAAAGATAATATTTCTAATGGAATTGATAGAATATATAGATTAAAAAGTTACAGAATTAATTTCAAGTTTTTCCGTAGCTAAAAGAAATACAAATGAATACCAATAAAACCAAAACCCTCATCGTAATTATTGGACCTACTGCTGTGGGCAAAACTG
>CAZUCB010000121.1:0-8156 GCA_964618755.1 uncultured Bacteroides sp.
AATAAAATGAAAACAAAAATTATCTTAATCTCTCTATTAATAATATCATTGGGTTTATTTGCGCAAGGCAAAAAGAAAAGTTTTTACAACTTTGAAGTTAAAACCATTGATGGAAAAAAGTTTGACTTATCTTCACTAAAAGGAAAGAAAGTATTAGTAGTAAATACGGCTTCAAAATGTGGCTTAACACCTCAATATAAAGAACTGGAAGAATTGTATAAAATGTATGGTGGATCAAGCTTTACTATTATTGGTTTTCCTGCCAATAATTTTATGAGTCAGGAGCCAGGTAGTAACGAAGAAATAAAAACATTCTGCGAAAAGAACTATGGTGTTACTTTTCAAATGATGGAGAAAATTTCAGTGAAAGGTGATGAAATACATCCTTTGTACAAGTGGCTTACTTCTAAAAACGAAAATGGTATTATGGATGCTAACGTGCAATGGAATTTTCAAAAGTTTATGATTGACGAAAGCGGAAATCTGGTTGATATGGTTCCGCCAAAAGAAAGCCCAATGTCTGATAAAATCATCAATTGGATTAAAACTACAAAGTAAAATCATCCGTTTTGACGACTCTGTTTAATCTTTCCCGATTATATTATTTAATGCATTCTCTAAATTAGGAAACAGGAAATTATATCCTGTTTCTTTTATTTTATCAGATGATATACGACTTCCTTTTAAAAGTATTTCGGACATATTGCCAAAAAGTATTTTTAATAAAAAAGCAGGAACATGAGGAAACCAAAAAGGTTTTTTGAGAACTTTAGCCAATAAACGTGTAAATTCGATGTTTGTTTTATGATTGGGTGCCACAGCGTTGTATGCTCCGTTCATTTGATTGTCTTCAATGGCTTTAATATAAATATTACACAAATCATCAATATGTATCCAGGGTATGTATTGTTTTCCATTGCCCAATGCTGAGCCTATTCCCATTTTAACTGGAATTATCATTTTTGATAATGCACCTCCTTGTTTTGTAAGTACTACACCCGTTCGAATTTTTACGGTTCGTATTCCTGAATCGTCAAATTTATCAGCAACTTCTTCCCATTTTTTACAACATTCTCCTTGAAAATCGTCGGCAGAAGGGTCGGTTTCTATAAAAATTTTATCACATGTAATACTTCCATAATAGCCGATGGCAGATGCTGATATAAAAGCTTTAATTGTATGACTATTTTCTTTGACTTTGTCGAAAATTAATTGAGCTGTCTGAACACGACTATCTATAATGAGCTGCTTCCTTTCATTGGTCCATCTTTTTTCACCAATTTTAGCCCCAGCAAGATGAATGACAAAATCAGCAGTTGTTATAGCTTCATTATCAATTTCTCGTTTTTCTGGATTCCATGCATAAGTAATGGGATTTGAATTAGGATTGCTAATCCTGCTAAGAATTGCTACATCATATCCTTTTTCTTTCAACTTCTTGCAAAGATGTTTGCCAATAATTCCATTCCCTCCGGTAATTAATATTGTTGCCATTCTTTTTATTTTACTGCAAAATCGATGTATAAACCTGCAAATTGTATAATTCCTAATTTGAGAATATATTATTTATGCTATTATTTTTAGCGAATTAGTAAGCAACTGTTATCCTAAAACGATAACTTATTAAGAAAAAGTCCCAAATATCCAAAGTGAAATGATTAATAAACCAAGAATACCATTAATTACAAAAGGATTAATTCTTAAGAGTTTATCATTTTTATAAGATTTTGCCATAAATAAACCAAGTATAGTTATAGCACTCGACACTATGGCTGTTAAAAATCCTTTTATAAAGATATATTGAACAAGTCGAGAAGTATCCCATGATTTCAAAATAAAAGTATTCATTATAGCAAAAAGACTGAAAGCAAAAATTGAGGTAAATACACAGGTATATAAATAGCTTGAGTATTTGAATGTTTTTTGTGTTAAAAAGATAAATGAGAATATTTCAAATCCTATTCCAAGCAAAATTAAAGCAGTGGGGCCACACAAAAAGAAAGTTGAAGAACAAGCGTTAAATCCAACCGTATTTACTTTAAAAAGCACTGCTACAAGCATAATAATTAATGATGTACCTGCTTTGGGGAAATTGGAACGAGCGAAAGACAATATAGTTAATGTAATTGCACTTAATACTACCGAACGATAAGGCATATTAATGCTTCCGATAAGCGTTTCATTTAATCCTATGATTGTACCAAATAATATTATCCAAAGATAATTTCTTTTTAGAATTGTATTCATATTGCTTTTCATGTTTTTAAATTTATTAATTTATTGATATTTTATGGCATAAGAAAACCGCTAAGCAGTTGAAAACTTAAGAATTTATAAATAACAGCTTCCATTAAAAACCGTTAAGCGGTTATCTGCATTCTTAATCATTCTCGGTTGGTGTGCCATTTATCGCTCTTGGATATTTCATATTAAAATTCCTATTCTATGTTATTTAATGCAAACTTACACAAAATTTTATTTAAGAACAAAACAGACAGGCAAAAATCGCTAAATTTTTAATTCTTTCAAGTATTGGAAAAACAACTCCATTCCTTTTCGTTTAGGATCATCTAACAAATAACTAATATTATCTGTAAAATAACTTTTTGCATCTGCATTGGCAGGAATGCTTTCTTTAAAAAATGCTATGGTTTCATTAATATGATTAACACCAAAATTTAATGCATTATTCAAATTTGTTAAAAAGTTGTTGGGTAGTTTCTTATTGGCAACCCAACAAGCAAATACAAATGGCAAACTTGTGAAATCAATCCATTCTGATGCTAAATCATAAATATATGGATAAAATGCTGTAGCATTAAACGTTTTATCACCAATAAGAACAACAGCTTCGTCATCATTCAATGTATTTGTGAAATTCGGATTTAGTTTCTCCCATTTCGGATTAATTTTCCAATAATTTTGAGCCAATACTTTTACTAATTGAACTGAAGTTCGAGATTCGAAATCGAGATATATTTTTGAAATTTCATTTAATGGCTTTTTGCTCAACAACAAAACAGTTTTAACTTTTGAGGTTGCACCGATACAATAATCAGTAATAATTTCAGCAGATTTTATTTGAGGAATTACTGCTACAGGAATTAAACCAATATCAACCTTATTTAGCAAGAGCTTTTCTGCACAAATTGCTGGCACGTCTTTTTCAATTATAAAATCATTCAAACATCCGGAATTTTCTAATCCGTAGATAAATGGAAAAGTATTAAGATAGGATACCGCGGATATTTTTATCATCTTTTTTCATTTTAAATCTTCACAAAATTATGAATAAACAAACAATTCAGTATAATAAATGTTTCTAAATAAAAATTGTAACCTTATTTATACTATTTTAGCTTTAAATATATATTGTCATTAACTAAAACTTACACTGTTAATAATGAATTTTTTATTCAACTTTTTCATAACAAAAATTCCTAAATTTTGGAAAACAAAAAGCAATGAAGATAATTCTTTGTTAACAGATTATCATAGGGCTAAAGAGTTTTTTCAGTTACAAAATACCATAAAAAGGTTTTTTAAAGACATTTTTCTTATTGCTTTGGGCGTTCTTTCTGCTGGTTTTGGATTAAAAAGCTTTTTACTACCCAATGGATTTATTGATGGTGGTGCTGTTGGAATTTCTTTATTAATTAAAAACGTTACTTCTATCAATCTTTCTGTTTTATTGGTATTGATAAACTTTCCTTTTATACTTATTGCATTTAAAACAATCAGTAAAGAATTTGCAATAAAAGCAACGTTAGCAATTTTAGCCTTAGCATTTGTAGTTGCATTTTTACCTTATCCTCAAATTACTCAGGATAAGTTATTAGTAGCTGTATTTGGTGGTTTCTTTTTGGGAGCTGGCATTGGTTTAGCGGTTAGAGGCGGTGGTGTTATTGACGGTACTGAAGTTTTGGCAATATCTATATATCGACGTTTTGGTATTTCTGTGGGAGATGTAATTCTTATCATTAACATCCTTATTTTTTCTGTTGCAGCTTATCTTTTATCAATAGAAACAGCACTATATTCAGTTCTAATCTATCTCTCTGCTTCCAAAACTGTTGATTTTATAATTGAAGGTATTGAAGAGCTCACTGGTATAACCATTGTTTCAGTAAAATCGGATGAAATACGAGAAATGATAATTACTGATATGGGAAAAGGAGTTACTATATACAAGGGTGAAAGAGGATTTGGGAGGTATGGGAGCAATCAAAAAGAAATAAATATCATTTTTACAGTAATCACCAGATTAGAAGTAAATAAACTAAATGCTGAAATCAAAAAAATTGACCCCAATGCTTTTATTGTAATGAATAGTATAAAAGATAGTAAAGGTGGAATGATAAAAAAACGTCCATTAAAACATTAAAACATTAAAGAATAATTAAATATAAGATATTTTATAAGTTGAATAAAAGAAAAAGCTTTAGCAAAATCAATATTTTAGCTATTTTTGTAAAAAACTAAAACTATGATCAAGGCATTTGATATTCATAAAGCTTATGGTGCATTAAAGGTTCTAAAAGGTATTGATTTAGAAATAAATAAAGGAGAGGTAGTATCAATAATAGGTGCTTCGGGAGCAGGTAAAACTACCTTATTACATATTTTAGGCACTTTAGATAAAGCTGACAAAGGCAAAATAGAAATCAACAACCAGATAATAAGCACACTTAACGACAAAAAGTTATCGGAGTTTAGAAATAAACACATTGGTTTTGTTTTTCAATTCCATCATTTATTGCCCGAATTTACTGCTATTGAGAACATTTGTATTCCTGCATTTATAGCCAAAATCAAGAAGAATGAAGCAAGCGAAAAGGCTTATGAGATTCTTGATTATTTAGGTTTAAGAGAAAGAGCTCATCATAAACCATCGGAATTATCGGGTGGAGAACAACAAAGAGTTGCTGTTGCAAGGGCTCTTATAATGCAGCCCGATGTAATTTTAGCCGACGAACCCTCAGGTAATTTAGATTCAGCAAACGCCAAAGAATTGCACCAATTATTTTTCAACTTAAGAGAAAAATTTAATCAAACATTTGTAATTGTAACTCACAACGAAGAACTTGCTACAATGGCTGATAGAACAATTATCATGAAAGATGGAAAGATAATTTAGTTAATTTGTTATTCTCAGGAATTATATTCAAAAATACCATCCCATATTTCATCAATTCTTATGAGAGCCTTATCTAAAGGAATAACTTCCCATTTACCATTTGTTTCGACACCAAGACCTATATTTTTTAGTTTATACAATGCATCTTCTACATCAAAATCGAGGTCGGTATTCAGCTTTGTTTTAAACCAGGATTCAATTTGAATATCGAGTTCTTCGGCTGTTAAGGGTTTATTGCTTCTGTTTAAAAATGAGTAAGCTAGAATTGTTTCCTTTAGCTCCTCTTCTTCCGAAGAGTTTAGTAAAGAATAAAAAGCACCGCTATTATTCCCTAAATTTTTAAAGTAAAGACTATCGGATAGCATTTTTGAATATTTTATTTTCTTGTTTACAAAGCTACTATATTGACGAAACAAGTAAGCACCCAAAATCCCTAGCGCAATCAAGCCCTGATTCAATGAGGTTTTGCTACTTAACAAATCCATTGATTCACCTGATTTATAAGCGGCATACATTGCTATTAATGCAGGAATTACTTTGGTACTTAATAAGGAAACACCTCCACCTATACCAGGTACCCAGAATAACAATTTATCGGTAACTGACATCTTAGGAACTGCATTTGGGAAAATAGTTTCGAGATCGTTTTTAGGAACCCGTTTGAAGATTTTTAATACAATACATCCGGGATCAAATGGCAGTTTGCTTAAACGAACCTTTTTTTCGTTAAAATAATCTGCATCTTTATAATTAAGATAAATCATTACCCTATCATAGTACTCGAATTCTATTTCTTTCTTAAAAAAGAAGTACTTGCTAATTTTTTCTTTGGTTTTGTGGAGCCCTCTTACATATACTCCATAATCCTTAAAATCTTTAAAATCAATAGCAAGTTTCAATCCTATAAGATCTGATTGTTTGAATGCTTCATCAATGGTTTCCTTATCAACACTAAAATAATTGCCTCGTTCAAGCACTTTGAGCAGCGAAGCTTTAAAATCTGAAAAATCGCTTTTACCTATAAATCCTTTACGTTCTTTGGGTGTTAAATCGGGATCGAAAAGTGCATAATGCTGTTTTAAGTTGCGGATAAGGTTAAATGCTTCGTAATGGAAATAATGCTCGAGTATATCGAATAGCTTTTTAAAATCTTCGGCTTGTTTTTTATCAGTAGCATAGGCTGCTATTTGTTGTTCGAGTAAGAATTCCTTGTCATAAGGAATATACTGTTCTCGTTTCATGTTGAATGCTGTTAATTAAATAATTGTTGTAAAAATAAAAGTATAGTTTTATGATATGCAATTTACGATTATTGGTATTAACCCGTCGGATACTTTTTACCCGAAAGGTTGAAGAACATTGTAAATTTAAGCTTCAATCATATTATTTATTTTCAATAGAATTAAATAAAGCTTCTCAATTTCTTCAACATTATAATTTTTTAATTCCATGTTTTTTAATATTATGTTGATTTCTTTGTTATCTGAATTGATATTGAATACTAAGAATTTATTGGACATAAATAAATCTTGAACATTTTTATTTTGAAATATTGTTTTTGTCAAGATAGGGTTATTACTCTTTGCAGAATACTTTTTATCAAAATCAGTATTACCTGAATTAAGCTTGTTTAATGCGAAAATTCTTTCAAAGAATTCTCTATGCCAAAAATGAAGGTAAAAATCAAATCTAACAGGCTTTACAATAATGATAGTCAATCCCGTTGTTACAGATAATTTCTCTGGTTCACTAAACAGATAACTAAATGTTTGATTAATTTTAATTTTTATGTTATCAATTTTCTTTTCAAGTTCAATAGTCATATATTTCAAAGCACCACCAGAAACAATTTCAGATTTGTGTGGAATATTCAAATTTCCTTCTATTTTTTCTGTAAAACTCTTGAAATTTTTTAATACTTCTGTTTTAGTAATTTCCCTCATTTTCGAGTTCAGTCTTTTATTTTGTATGTCAACCTTTGGGTATTAATCAGTAGGGTATTTCGTTCCCTACAGGTTGAAAAACATCGGTGTATTTTATATACTATTTACAATTATCAGGAGTATGGTTATAACTATTCCAATTATTAATGGAATCCAAATTGGTTTTGTTCTATATTTGAAATCAACACCAATATATTTTTTCCAGAAATATGTGTCTAAAATAATAGCTCCGACAGCATTTAGTCCATATGTTAAAAAGCTTGTTTTATTATCTATATAATTTAATCCAACTATCATTAAAACAGCATATAAAATTGAAAATAATAATGCAAGGAATAATCCTTTTTTATTTTTTACAATATTTAAATTTATAACAAGAAGAATTCCCCCGAAAAGTAATGAAAATAAAATAGAAAATATATAAATTACTTGTCTAGAGTATAATTGAGGTGCATTTGTGTCAGTTACAATATTTAGTTTCAAGTTAGAAATAAATGGGTTGTTTGATTTATTTTGCTTTGTGTTTTCTATTGCATCTTGTTTCCTCCTATTTTTTTCTTCCTCTATAGTTTGCTTTTCATTGTCTGATAGTTCAATCCCTCGATTATCTAATTCATTCTTTGCAGCAGCTACCAATGCACCTCTATATTGCCAGAAATTCACAGCAATTTCTTTCAAGTCTTCGCTTGATTTAGATTTCATTTCATTTGAAAATTCATTTTCCATAGATTTATATATAGTCTTTATTTTCCCTCCACAAATATACTACATTATTTATTATAAGCATATAAGTTGTTAATAAAAAACAAAAGTATCGTTCAAAATGCTTGTAAACATGCTTACAATTGGTAGCATCGGTAAATTTGTTTGTTTTACTTCCCTCCTACTTTGTGTAGCGGCTTACTTTGCGTCATTTTATTAGTATCGGAATAAGAAACATTGCTTCAATGTGTAATTAAGCATGCTATATAACTGCGTTGTTATCAAAAAGACGCATCTAAAGCTTGTACATAAGCTCAAACCTATCTTAATTGCATGCATAAGCAAGGTATAGGAACACTAACATAGCTTAAATA
>CAZUCB010000122.1:0-8113 GCA_964618755.1 uncultured Bacteroides sp.
CAATAACGATATTGCTGACATTGTGTTTATTAAGTTCTTCGCGGGCAGCCAAGCCTGCAGGACCTGCACCAATGATAACTACTTGTGTTTTATAAACTTTTACAGCCTTATCTTTTTTGTAATCAACAGTTTCTGGCGAATAATTTTTTGGAACTTCTCTAACATCTTTAATACCATCAACTTTGGTAATACAAATACGTTTAATTTGTCCGTCAACCAGCATTTCGCAAGCACCGCATTTACCGATACCGCATTCCAAACTGCGTTCGCGATTGTGCAAGCTATGGCTATGTACCGGAAATCCAGCCTGATGCAAAGCTGCTGCAATGGTAAATCCTTGTTCACCTTCAATGGTTTTTCCTTCAAAAGTAAAATTAACTTTATCTGTTTTGGGGATATCTAAAATAGGATGTTTACTAATTTTATACATGAATAAGAAGCTTTTATATTTTAATAGAGTTAAATCGTATTGCTATGAATTGGCTAGCAAAATTACATATTATTTAAAAACCCAAAGGATTCTACCGATTTTTTTTTGTTAATATATTCACAAGGGATTTGATGATGTGATGAATTGGTGATTTTTAAAAATACTTAGTGGATTTTAATTATTCTATTTAGATTAAATGTTTGATTAACTAATTATCTTATTTCCGAATCACCAAATTTTATTTATTTTTGTGATTATAAAATTAGAAGTAAAGAAACAATGAAGAAAATTATTATCATATTGTTTGTATTTGCCAATATCTTTACAAACGGTCAAGATTCAACATATTATAAGTACAACAATTTTATAACTAAAGCAGAACAGAACGATACATCAGGACAATATGCTGATGCAATTGCAAATTATGACTTTGCTTTTAATCTTATCAACTGTATTCCTTATCACTATTACGATGCATTTTCAGTAGCAATAGCAGATTCTAATTTTTTAAAAGCAAAAGAATATTTAATAATGGGAACATTAAAAGGACTTGACATAGCTCAATGGAATTCTCAAGAAATAGACATTTTCAACAAGACCTGCTATGCAAAAGAATTTTACCAATTTAAAGATTCTTTGTTGAAAGAGCACTTTAAAACAATAGATATTGATTACTTTAACTCTCTCCAAGAATTAATGAAAAGAGATCAAAAAGTAAGATCATGTGGAAATCAACAAATGCTAATAAATGATAGTTTGAATTTTGAACAGTTAATTATTTTATCTACTCAAAAAGGTTTTCCTACATTTCAAAAAACAGGTTATGGTTATAATATCGCTTTTCTTATATTGTTTCATAATAGTTATAATAATGGAAATAATTATCCAAACTCAATTCAATGGCAACGAATCATTCCATTTATAAACAAAGAAATTAAAAATGGAACTATTGACCCAAATTTTTATAAGCAATTTATTGGGTATAAAGAATAGCAGAGGAATAAGCAGTAGCTTAGCAACAAATCGCCAAATCACAAAATTTTCCTTACTTTTGCATTTCAAAAATCAAAGCTCATGGAAACAAAAGAAAACTATGCAGTGATTGGCAGTGGAAGCTGGGCAACCGCTTTGGTAAAGATTTTACAGAACAATGTTGATTGTGTTAATTGGTGGGTTCGTGAAACAGAGGTAAAAGAAGGTATTGAAAAATATCATCATAATCCATTGTACCTTAGTTCTGTTGAGTTTGATGTACAAAGGATAAATATAAGCAACGATATTTATGAAGTAATCAACAATTCTACATGCCTTATTTTTGTGATTCCTGCTGCTTTTATGTATGATGCCTTGTCTGATTTACCTAAAGAACTATTTAAAAATAAAAAGATTTTTTCAGCTACCAAAGGAATTATTCCAAGCCATAATCTGATAATTGCCGACTTTTTTAATCAATATTTCGACGTTTCATTTCAAAATATTGGTATAATTAGTGGGCCTTCACATGCAGAAGAAATTGCCCTTGAAAAATTAACTTATTTAACTGTAGCATCACAAAATGGAGCTATCGCTGATTTTATGGCAGATGCATTGCATTGTCGATATGTTAAAACCAGTACTTCTGATGATATTTATGGCACTGAATATGCCGCAGTGTTGAAAAATATTTACGCTATGGCTGCTGGTGTGTGCAAAGGTTTGGGCTATGGTGATAATTTTCTTTCTGTTTTAATTTCCAATGCGTTGCAAGAAATGGAAAGATTCATAGAAAACGTACATCCTATCAACCGTAATTTATCAAATTCGGTTTACTTAGGAGATTTAATGGTAACTGCTTATTCGCAATTTAGTCGCAATAGAACATTTGGAAACATGATAGGTAGTGGCTACTCTGTAAAAACAGCACAACTGGAAATGAAAATGATTGCAGAAGGATATTATGCCACCAATTGTATTCATATTATAAATGAAAACTATAAGGTGGAAATGCCTATTATGGATGCAATGTTCAATATTTTGTATGAAAACATTTCTCCATTCATCGAAATAAAAATACTATCTGACAGGCTGAAATAAGTTTTCGTCGAAAAACTTAAACTAAAGATTGTGTTCGATGTTTTATATAACATCAATTATTTAATTTTGTAAAATATTATAATTCATTAAAAAACTTAAAAAATGAAAAAACTATTTTTTATAGCCTTTTTGCTGATAGGCTTGTGTTCGTTTCAAACCAAAGCAAAACCAATAAATCCACCCGATGAGGGAATGTGGTTACCCATGTTTATCGAAAGACTTAATTACGTGGATATGCAAAAAATGGGACTTCACCTAACAGCAGAAGAATTATACAGCATCAATCATTCAAGTTTAAAAGATGCCATTGTTAATTTTGGTAATTTTTGCACAGCTGAAGTTATTTCCAACGAAGGTTTATTATTGACAAATCATCATTGTGGTTACGAATCGATTCAGAAACACAGCACCTTAGATCATGATTATTTGACCAATGGATTTTGGGCGTATAGTAAAGCTGAAGAAATCCCAACCGAAGGCTTAACTGCTACTTTTTTAGTTCGCATGGAAGATGTTACTAAAAAAGTATTGGCCGATGTTAATGATACCATGTCGAATGCTTCAAGAAGAGCTGCTATTAGTAAAATATCGGATAAATTAAAAAAAGAAGCTGGAGAAAAAGGGAAATATGAGGTTCAGATAAAAAGTTTTTTTGATGGAAATGAATATTATTTGTTTGTTTACGAAGTATATGAAGACATACGTTTGGTAGGTGCTCCTCCTTCGGCAATTGGAAAATTTGGTGGTGATACCGATAACTGGATGTGGCCACGTCATACTGGCGATTTTAGTATGTTCAGAGTTTATACTGCTCCTGATGGCAAGCCTGCTAAATTCTCAGAAAAAAATATTGCTTTAAAACCAAAACATTCTTTGCCTATCAATATCAAAGGTGTTAAAAAAAACGATTATGCTATGATATGGGGATATCCAGGAAGTACAGAACGATATATGACTTCTTACGGTATTCAATCAACACTTGAACAAGCCAATCCTGCTATTATCAATGCTGGAAATACCATGTTGCCTATTATGAAAAAAGACATGGATGCTAACGCATCTATTAGAATTAAATATGCTTCTACTTATGCTCAATTAGCAAATGTTTGGAAAAATAAAATTGGTGAAAGCAGAGGTTTGAAAAGGCTTAAAGTTTTTGATAAAAAGAAAGAACTCGAAGATCAATTACAGTCATGGATTAATGCAGATGCAACACGTAAAGCTAAATATGGAAATGTAATACAAGACCTTGCTACTGCTTCAAAGCAGCTAATGGATACAAAATCGGAAATGAATTTATGGTATTTTCAGGGAATATTAATGAGTTCAAAAGTATTATTGGCTCCATTACAAACCATGGGAATGTCAGCTTTAATGGAAAAGAAAGATACTAAACCAGAAGCTTACGATGCTTTTACCGAAGTTATTAAAGAATTATACAAAGATTGTGCTCCTGCTACCGAAAAAAAACTTTTTGCAGCAGGTTTAGAACTCTATCGCAAAGAAATGCCGGCAGAAATGTTACCAGATATTTTTGAGTTTATCAAAAAAGAATACAAAGGTGATATACAAAAATTTACTGACGAAGCTTTTGAAAATTCAATGTTTGCTTCCGAAGAAAGCTTTACAAAATTCATCAAAAAACCTAATTTGAAGAAATTTCAAAAAGATTTAATTAATAAAACTACCTTATCTATTTACAATGCTTTTATGAAAGGTAATGCTGCTCAAAAAGAAATCAACACAAAATTAAATCTTGCTAAACGTTTATTTGTTGCAGCTTTACGCGAAATGCAGCCTACAAAAAAATTCTATCCAGATGCTAATTTTACAATGCGTATGACTTATGGAAAAGTGCTAGATTATAACGCAGCCGATGCTGTTCATTACGATTATATTACTCATTTAAAAGGTGTAATGGAAAAAGAAGACCCAAGTAATGATGAGTTTATTGTTCCTGCCAAATTAAAAGAATTGTACAACAAGAAAGACTTTGGAAGATATGGCAGTAATGGTGATTTGGCAACTTGTTTTATAACAACAAACGATATAACTGGAGGAAACTCTGGAAGTCCAGTTATTAATGGCGACGGACATCTTATTGGAGTAGCATTTGATGGTAATTGGGAAGCAATGAGTGGTGATATTGCATTTGAACCAGAATTGCAACGTACTATATGTATGGATATCCGCTATGTACTTTTCTGTATTGATAAAATGGCAAATGCACAGAATTTGATCAAAGAAATGAATATTATTGAATAATACAAATACTTGATGTAAGAAGAATACTAGTATTTTTCTTATATTATTTCCAACCAAAAAGCCTGATAATGTTAAGTATTATCAGGCTTTTTGGTTTAGTAATTTATTTAAGGTTTAAGTTTTCGCGAAAGCGGCTATTTTCGTCAAAAATGTTGATGCGAATAACGAATGTTTGATTTACCACAAATGTGTCTGTGAAGGACTGAACCGTCACTTTTCCCAAACCCTTGTTAGTAATCGTTTTCTTCTTTCAGTGAACGTCAATACCATCAAAATATATTTCAGTTATTGCTGTATCGTCATACTTTTCGCCCTTGTATACGTCTAAAATTTCAAATTTTATTGTCCACCATGGTTTCTTTTGTAATTGCTCCCAATCTTGTCTGTCACCATAACCTAATGGTTCAAATTTAAAATGTTGTTCCTGTCTACTGTCAAAAAGATTGAGGATTGTAAAAGGCTTTTCGTCAACATACATTTTGAGTTTTCTTACACGTGAATTGTCTTTCCACGTTTGTTCAGATTTAACATATCCATTGACTATAATTATTTCTGTAATTCTTGGGTTTTGTGGTGGGAAATGATACGTTACACTTTCACCAATTCCATATCCGGAAACGCCTTCAATCCAAGCTGTCTGATAACTTAAATCGTGTATATTTTTTGCTTCGTAATTAAGTCCCTTAAAAGGGTTTAAGTGTGAAGAAACTGAATTTGTATCTTGTCCACCGCCACAATACCAGCTACATTCACTTCCAATAATTTGCCAAGAGCTTTCTTTTGTCTCTGAACAATTTTCTAAAATCGTTTTCCCTTTTGTGAGTTTATCAATGTCTGCTTGTCCATTAAGTTTTTTCCAAATGGCTTCGCATTTTTCTTGATTATTAATAAACTCAATTTCTTTTTGAGGGCTTACGTCAACCATATAACCCAAAGTCGGTGTCATTTCATTAACTGTTTGTCCGTAAACTGTTAAGGTGAAAATTGTCAAGATGAATGTTGGTATTAGTCGCATTGTTCTGTCTTTCTAAAATGAGTACAAACTCTTTAATAACTAACAAAAAACCACCACGAGCCACCCTTTCATGAAGGGTTTATCGCAATACAATTGCGTATTATTTATGATGTAAAAATAATATAATTTTTGATTTAAATCAGCCTCTCTTTGTTTTTTACAACAAGAATTAGAAATGTTTAGCCATCAAAACTTCCATTTCTTTTTGCATGACAAAAGCTTCTTCGGCTGCTTTTACAGCAAAATCTTCTTTATCGGAAGCATACAGTATACTGCGGGACGCATTAATCAAGAGGCCAGCATCTTTTGTCATTCCATAATGACAAACTTCGGCTAAACTACCACCTTGTGCACCAACACCTGGCACTAATAAAAAATGATCGGGTACTATTTTGCGTATATTTTCAAGCATTTGTGCTTGTGTAGCACCTACTACGTACATCATATTTTCAGTGTTTCCCCATTCTTTGGTTTTTATCAAAACCTCTTCATAAAGTTTCCTTTTGTTCTCGTTTTCCAGCATCTGGAAATCAAAAGCACCTTTGTTGGAAGTTAAAGCAAGCACAATAACCCATTTATCAGGATAGGTTAAAAATGGTTTTACAGAATCTTCGCCCATATAAGGAGCAACGGTAATTGCATCAAAATCAAAACCTTCATGCGAAAGAAATGCTTTTGCATATTGTTGAGAAGTATTGCCAATATCGCCACGTTTTGCATCGGCAATCACAAATACTTCATTTCTGAATTCTTCAAGATAATTAACGGTTCTTTCGAGCGAAAGCAAACCATTTATACCCAATGCTTCGTAAAAAGCCAGATTGGGTTTGTAAGCAACTGCAACATCTATGGTTGCATCAATTATTTGACGATTGAATTCAAAGATAGGGTCTTCTGCATCTAACAAATGTTTAGGGATTTTTGTTAAATCGCTGTCTAAACCTACACAAAGAAAAGATTTCTTTTGTTTGATAATATCAATTAATTCTTGCTTTTTCATTTCAATCTTTTACTTTATAAATTTTATAACTTAACAACCATTAACCAACTGCTTCTTTCAATCTTTCAGCGTTTTCAGCCAATTGCAATGCATCAATAATATCCTGAATATCGCCATCCATAAATGTTGGCAAATTATACATGGTATAATTGATACGATGATCGGTTACACGACTTTGCGGATAATTATAGGTCCGTATTTTAGCAGATCTATCGCCTGTGGAAACCATAGTCTTGCGTGTTTTCGACATTTCTTCCAAATGTTTTTTATACTCAAGCTCGTAAATTCTCGAACGCAAAACAACCAAAGCCTTATCATAATTTTTCATTTGCGATTTTTGATCCTGACAGGTAACAACAATTCCAGTTGGAATATGCGTTAATCTGATGGCCGAATAAGTTGTATTTACCGATTGTCCACCTGGTCCAGATGCACAATAGGTATCTTTGCGAATATCTGAAGTTTTTAATTCTACATCAAATTCTTCTGCTTCGGGCAATACCACCACTGAAGCTGCCGAAGTATGCACACGACCCTGAGTTTCGGTTTGAGGAACACGTTGTACACGGTGTACACCCGATTCGTATTTCATTTGACTGTAAACATTTTCTCCGCTTACATTTATAATAACTTCTTTATAGCCACCAACCGTTCCTTCGGTAACATCTACCAATTCTACTTTCCATTTACGAGCTTCGCAATATTTAACGTACATTCGGTATAAATCACCGGCAAAAATACTTGCTTCATCGCCACCAGTTCCAGCTCTAACTTCGATAATTGCATTTTTACCATCATTCGGATCGGCAGGAATTAACATAAACCGAATGTCGTCTTCCATTTTATCCTTTTCTTCAATCAGTGCATTGAGTTCTTCTTTTGCCATTGCCCTGAAATCTTCGTCTTTCTCATTATTTAAAACTTCTTTGGCATGAGCTATATTAGCAATAATATTGGCATATTTTTTATACGCTTCTATAACAGGCTGCAAATCTTTTAAGTCCTTGCTTAGCTTTATATAACGCTTCATATCCGACATAATTTCCGGATCATTCATCTGCTCACTGATTTCAAGATATCGTTGATTGATGGTTTCTAATTTTTCTAACATTGTATTAAATTTTCAGTTTGCAAAAGTACAATAAAAATACGAAACAACCTATCAATCTATATGCTAATGCTATCGTCATGAGTAATTACTAAGAATTTCAACTAACTAAAACAGATGTACTATTTCTAAATTACAAAAACAAATTGTCTATTTCTGATTCACTAATTAAAATCTTTACAGTGAATTGCAAAAATTATATATCTTTGTACTTGGTTATAA
>CAZUCB010000123.1:0-1757 GCA_964618755.1 uncultured Bacteroides sp.
TTATTCTCGTTATTTCTTTCAAAATGTTGCCAAAGAGTTTCTTCGGGAACAGGGGCAATAACAGTAAGTTCTTCTTTTTTAACAGGGTGTATAAAGCTTACTGAGCGAGCATGCAGGCTAATTGAAATATTACGATTTGGGCGAAGCGCACCATATTTTACATCTCCTTTAAGTGGGCAGCCAATAGAAGCTAATTGTGCTCTTATTTGGTGATGTTTGCCTGTCATTAGTTCCACTTCTATCAAAAAATAGCTGTCACTACTATCAATTACTTGATATTTTAGTTCTGCTCTGTGGCTTCCCGGAACATCCTTATCATAAACATAAGTTTTATTTTGTTGCTCATTCTTTTTCAAAAAATTGATTAAATGACCACATTCATGTTCAGGTTTATTTCTTGAAATTGCCCAATAAATCTTTTTGATTTCTCTTTTCTGGAAGATGTGAGCCATTCGAGTCATGGCTTTATCCGTTTTAGCAAAAATAACTACACCACTCACAGGTCTATCTAATCGATGGATAACGGATAAAAAAACATCACCGGGTTTGTTATAAGTTTCTTTTAAATATACTTTAACAAGTTCACCAAGAGGTATATCTCCTGTTTTATCACCCTGTATAATTTGAGATGATAATTTATTTAAGATAATTAAATGATTATCTTCATATATAATTTGTTTTGATATTACTTCGGCGATAGTAGGAAAGTTGGGCATGATTTTTACAGAAATTAGTACTGTTCTTTTTCGTTAGGGAAATCAAAGGTTTTAATATCATGAATATAACTACCAACAGCTCCATAAATTTCCTCATACAAATTATGATATCTTCTTAAAAAACGAGGTGAAAAATCTTGGGTAATTCCAAGCATATCATGAATTACTAATACTTGTCCATCAACTCCACCCCCGGCACCTATTCCAATAATTGGAATTTTAACTTCTTGGGTAACCTGAGTGGCTAACTTTGAGGGTATTTTTTCCAAAACTATTGAAAAACAACCTGCTTTTTCGAGATGATGAGCATCTTCAATTAAGCGGTCAGCTTCATCTTTTTGGGTAGCTCTAACCACATAAGTGCCAAATTTATGAATTGATTGAGGCGTAAGTCCGAGGTGTCCCATTACTGGGATTCCTGCTGAAAGTATTCTATCAACAGATTCAATTATTTCTTTTCCACCTTCTAACTTCACAGCATCAGCACCTGTTTCTTTCATAATACGAATCGCAGAACTTAATGCTTCTTTAGAGTTACCCTGATAAGTACCGAATGGCATATCAACAATTACTAATGCTCTACTAACAGCTCTAACTACGGAAGCACCGTGATAAATCATTTCGTTTAATGTAATTGGAAGGGTGGTTCGATGACCAGCCATTACATTTGAAGCAGAATCTCCGACCAAAATTGCATCTATATTAGCTTTATCAATTATTTTAGCAATTGAATAGTCGTAAGCAGTAAGCATAGCAATTTTCTCGCCTTTGAGCTTCATTTCTTGCAAAACATGCGTAGTAACTTTTGAAATAACATTTGGTAATGCTGCCATCTTTATTTTATTTTTTTTGAGCTGCAAAGCTACAAAGTTTTGAAAAAGGAAATAATTTATTCTATATTTTTTTAATCAAACAAAAGAGGCTGCCCAATTAAGCAGCCTCTTTTGTTTAACTTATATGCTTTTAATTAAAAAAACCTATATTTAATCCAGCGGTTGCTGATGAATAGCCCCCTGGAACCAATGAACCTTCAGCAAAAAT
>CAZUCB010000123.1:1857-8108 GCA_964618755.1 uncultured Bacteroides sp.
AAAACAATCCCAAGTATTAATTTTTTCATAGATAAAGATTTTTAAGTTTATAAATATAAAATGATAATTGTTATGACAAAGATAACAACTAAAAATAATAAAAGTATTATTTTTGACTAAAAAAAATAAATTAAACTTAAAAAGTATTTACTTTTAATTCATATATAACGATAGTTATTTACATAAATATTTGAATAACTGCAAATTATATCTTAATATTTTTTAACACAAAATTTCTCAAATATTCTTAAATTTGCAATCCAAAAAAGCATTATATGTTTACAAATCAGGAGAAATTTTTTGGTGAAGGTCTTACTTATGATGATGTGTTGTTAGTACCAGCATATTCAGAAGTACTACCACGTGAAGTTAATGTTAGTTCAATGTTTTCGAAAAACATTAAATTAAATATACCTATTGTTTCTGCAGCTATGGATACAGTTACAGAATCTACACTCGCAATAGCTATTGCACAAGAGGGAGGTATTGGTGTTTTGCATAAAAATATGACTATTGAAGCTCAAGCTAATGAAGTAAAAAAAGTAAAAAGAGCTGAAAATGGGATGATTTTAGATCCTATTACATTAGAAGAAGGTGCTTTGGTTTCAGATGCATTAGGCTTGATGAAAGAGTATAAAATAGGTGGTATCCCTGTAGTTAATAAAAATATGGAACTTGTTGGTATTGTTACAAATCGCGATTTACGATTTGAACGTAATCAAAAACGCCCTATTGTAGAAATTATGACCAAGGAAGTAATTACAACTTCTGAATTTACTGATTTTGAAAAAGCTGCAGATATTTTACAACAACATCGCATTGAAAAACTTCCTGTAATAAATAATCAAAAAAAATTAGTAGGATTAATTACTTATCGCGATATTATAAAGTTAAAAGAACGTCCAAATGCTTGTAAAGATAAAAATGGACGATTAAGAGTAGCTGCAGGAGTTGGTGTTACAGCTAATTTAATTGAACGGGTTGAAGCATTGGTGAAAGCAGGTGTTGATGCAATTGTGATTGATACTGCTCATGGACATACAAAAGGTGTAATTGATGCATTGAAATTAGTAAAAAGTAAATTTCCTGAAATAGATGTAGTAGTAGGAAACATTGCTACTGCTGAAGCTGCTTTGGATTTAGCAAAAGCCGGTGCTGATGCTGTCAAAGTTGGTATAGGTCCTGGATCTATATGTACGACTAGAGTTATTGCAGGTATCGGAGTTCCTCAACTTTCAGCAGTATATTATGTTGCACAAGCATTAAAAGGAACTGGTATTCCATTGATTGCTGATGGTGGCATACGTTATTCTGGAGATATTGTTAAAGCGTTAGCTGGAGGAGCCAGTTCTATAATGGCAGGTTCTTTATTTGCTGGTGTTGAGGAATCGCCAGGCGAAACTATTATCTTCGAAGGTAGAAAATTCAAATCATATCGTGGAATGGGTTCAATTGATGCTATGCAACAAGGTTCAAAAGATAGATATTTCCAAGACATGGAAGATGATATTCAAAAATTAGTTCCTGAAGGCATTGTAGGAAGAGTTCCATATAAAGGTACTTTAACAGAAGTTATTCACCAAATGGTAGGAGGATTAAAAGCAGGAATGGGCTATACTGGGTCGAAAAATATTGAAATTTTGCAATCTGCTAAATTTATAAAAATCACACCAGCAGGAGTTGCAGAAAGCCATCCTCACGATATTACAATTACCAGAGAAGCACCTAATTACAGTCGATAATTTTATTATAAACCATATAATTAAAGAACAAAATTAATAATAATAAACAAGCTATTAAACTTATGATGAAAAACATGAAATTTTTACAGGTTTTTTTATACACTATTATATTTTCAAGTGTATTTGCTCAGCAAAATAACGATCCTATTTTATTAAAAGTAGCTGGTGAAAACATCAGTAAATCAGAATTTCTAAGGGTCTATCAAAAAAACAATGCAAAGGATCAAGCTATTGATAAAAAAGCTTTAAATGAATATCTTGAGCTTTATATTAATTTTAAATTGAAAGTTAAAGAAGCTGAAGAATTAGGTTTAGATACTAATATGGTTTTTAAATCTGAACTCAATGGATATCGTTCTACATTAGCACAACCTTATTTAGTTGATAAAGATGTAACTGAAGAATTAATAAAAGAAGCATATAATCGCATGCTTTTTGATGTTAGAGCCAGTCATATCCTTGTAAAACTTGATAAAAATGCACTCCCAAATGATACTTTGCTTTCGTATAATAAAATACTAAATCTTAGAAAAAGAATTCTTGCAGGTGAAGCATTTGAAAAAGTAGCAGCTGAAGCATCTGATGATCCATCAGCAAAAGATGCTGCTGCAACGAGCGAAAGACCAGCATATAAAGGAAATGGAGGCGATCTTGGTTATTTTTCTTCTTTTGATATGATTTATCCATTCGAAAATGGAGCATATAATACAAAAGTAGGAGAAGTTTCATTACCAATTCGTTCAGAATATGGCTATCATATAATAAAACTTACAGATAAGAAAAAAGCAATGGGAAAAGTGCAAGTAGCACATATTCTTATTTCTTTACCTCAAAATGCTTCTGAAGATAACATAAAAATATCAAAGGAAAAGATGGATGAAGTATTGTCAAAACTTAAAAATGGAGAAAAATTTGAGGATTTAGTAACCCAATATTCCGATGATAAAGGTTCTGCTTCTAAAGGTGGTGTTCTGCCTGAATTTGGAGTAAATAGAATGATCCCAGAATTTATTATTGCTATATCTAAGCTTGAAAAATCAGGAGATATTAGCGAGCCTGTTCAATCTAGATATGGTTGGCATATACTTAAACTCATTGAAAGAAAAGAAATTAAAAGTTTTGATGAATTAAAAAATGAAATTAAGCAGAAAGTAGCAAAAGATGAAAGAGCTAACAAAAGCAAAGATTCTTTCTTAGCAAAAGTAAAGGCTGAATATAAATTTACAGAAAGCCCAAAAACAATAAAAGACTTTTATAAAGTCGTTACAGATTCTGTCTTTACAAATTCTTGGAAAGCTGAAGCTGCTAAAATGTTAACCTCCAAAATGTTTTCAATAGGTGAAAAAACGATTACACAAACTGATTTTGCAAACTTCTTAGCAACTGTTAAAAATGAAAATACAAAACCTGAAAACATTGAACTTTATGTAAATAAATCTTATAATGAATATGTTGAAAGAACTTTGTTTAAATATGCTGATAGTAAGCTAGAAGAAAAATATCCTGACTTTAATATTTTAATGAAAGAATACCATGATGGCATTTTATTATTTGATTTAACCGACAAAAATGTATGGTCTAAAGCTATTAAAGATACCAATGGGTTAAAGGATTTTCACCAAAAGAATATCAATAATTACATTTGGAACGAACGTTTAGATGCAATTATTTTTACATTTAAAGATGCTAAAGTTAAAGAAGCGAATGCACGTAAGTTTGTAGAAAAAATATATAAGAAAAAATTAACGAGCGATGATGTAAAAATAAATGAATTGATTGCTAAACTGTCAAAAGATAGTGCTGCTGTTGAATACAAAAAAGATAAATTTTCAATGGGAGATAATAAGGTAATTGATAAAATCAAATGGCAAGAAGGTGTTTCTGAAAATGTTATTGATGTAAATAATTTGTCAATTGTAATTGTAAACAAAAAATTAGCTCCTGAACCAAAAACTTTAAATGAAGCCAAAGGTATCATTACTGCTGATTATCAAAATTATCTGGAAAAAGAATGGCTAAAATCATTGCGTCAAAAATATTCGTTTACTGTTTATCAAGAAGTTTTTGATTCTATAAAATAAGATCAATTAATATGAATAAATCTGGCAAGTTTATCTTGAATTTGTCAGATTTTTTATTGATAACTCTTTTAACAACTGAATACTGTACTATTTTATAATATTATTGATGATTACTTATAAAAACATTTTTTTTGTGATAATGCTAGGATTTTTTTTGATAGGATGCTCTTCAAAAAACAAGGAAGATATTGTCGCAAAAGCCTATGATTACACTTTATATAAATCAGATTTAAAAGGAATTATCCCACTCAGAACTACCAAAAATGATAGTATTGCCATTATAAAAAATTTTATAAATAACTGGATTCGTCAAAAAATTGTACTTAATAAAGCAGAGAATAATCTCTCAAGTGAACAAAAAGATTTTGTTGACCAAATTGAAAATTACAGAAATTCTTTGTTGGTTTATTCTTATGAAAGTAAATTAATAGATCAACTTCTAGATACTGTTGTTACTAAAGAACAAATTCAAGCATATTATGATAAAAATACTGATAACTTTTTGCTTAAAGACAATATTATCAAAGTTAATTATGTAAAATTAGAGGTAAATTCATCAATTAAAACTAGAATTAAATCCTTGTTACTTAACAAAAATGAAAATAAAAACCAATTACTCGAATTGTGTAGTAAACAAGCAGTAAATTTTTATCTTGAAGATGACGAATGGCTCTTTTTTAATGATTTACTTAAAGAAATCCCTATTGAAACCTATAATCAAGAAGCTTTTTTAAAGAATAATAGATTTATTGAAACTAAAGATGAAAATTATTATTATCTAATTAATATTAAAGATTTTAAGGTTAAAGAAACAACATCACCTCTTAGTTTTGAAAAAGATAATATTCGAAATATTATTATCAATAAACGTAAACTAGAGTTGATCAATAAAATGCACGATGAATTATACAATGAAGCTGTAAAGAAAAACGATTTCAAAATTTACTAATCCACACAATAAATATTACAAACAAGAGTTTTTTTAATAAATTATAAAAGCATTATGCAAAAATTACAAAAGGCTATCTTTCTTATTCTTATCTTTTTATTTATAGTATTTCAATCGAAAGCACAAAATGGTGTGATAGATCAGGTAGTTGCTATAGTAGGTGGAAATATAATAAAAGCTTCTGATATTGAACAGCAGTATAACCAAATGAAAATTCAAGGCAATTTAAAAAGTGGCGATAATGCTAAGTGTTCTATACTCGAAAATATTTTAGTTAGTAAGTTAATGCTTAATCAAGCAAAAGTTGATAGTGTTATTGTGAGTGATGAACAAGTTGAAAGCGAATTGGAGAGAAGGTTAAGATATTATATCGCTCAAGTAGGATCTAAAGAAAAATTTGAAGAATATTATAAAAAATCAATAAACGAATTTAAAGATGAATTTAGGGATAATATTCGAAATCAAATGCTCGTACAAATGATGGAAGGAAATATTACAGATTCAAAAAAGGTTACTCCTAATGAAGTAAAGAAATTTTATGATGAAATACCAGCAGATAGCATTCCATTAATAAATGCTGAATATGAAATAGGACAAATAGTTCGTCAACCAGCAATAAGTAAAGCAGAAAAAGAAGTTGTAAAACAACGTTTGGGCGAATTGAGAGAACGCATCCTGAAAGGAGAAAAATTTTCATCTTTAGCAGCTTTGTATTCAGAAGATCCCGGTTCAGCAAAAAGGAGTGGTGAATTAGGTTTATTTGGCAGAGGTGAAATGTTTCCTGAGTTTGAAGCCGCAGCTTTTAACCTTAAAACTGCTGATGAAGTTTCAAATATAATTGAAACCAAAGCTGGTTACCATATTTTGCAATTAATTGAACGTAGAGGCGATTTTGTAAATGTTCGTCATATTTTACTTATGCCAAAAGTATCACCCTATGAATTGCAAAAAGCTAAATTTTATTTAGATAGCATTTATAGTATTGTTAATGATAGTGCTATGAATTTTGAAAAAGCTGCTTTAAAGTTTTCTGATGATCCAAGCAAAAATAATGGTGGAATCATGGTTAATCCTAATAGTGGAAATTCAAAATTTGGAGCTGAAGAAATTGATCCGTCTTTGTTTTTTGTAATTGATAAAATGAAAGTTGGAGATATTTCTAAGCCTATAATAATGAACGATAATGATGGTAAGCAAGCTTACCGTATTGTATATTTAAAATCTCGTTCATCTGCTCATCGTGCAAATTTAAAAGATGACTATGATAAAATTCAAAATGCTACATTAGAACGTGCAAAAGCAGATGCAGTAAAAAAATGGATTAATGATAAAATTGGAAAAACGTATATCAAGTTTTTCGATAATTACAAAGACTGTAAGTTTGAAAACGAATGGGTAAAAAAGTAAAAAATTTTGTAAAACTTTCAAAATAAATATTTCTTATTTTAAATAATATGGTTTTCTTTGTTTTCGAAAACC
>CAZUCB010000124.1:0-7993 GCA_964618755.1 uncultured Bacteroides sp.
TAGGACCTTCAGGTTCGCAAATCGGCAAAAAAGAATCAATGAAAGATACTGCCCGTGTATTGGGAAGAATGTATGATGGTATTGAATACCGTGGTTATGGACAAAGTATTGTTGAAGACTTAGGTAAATATGCTGGAGTTCCTGTATGGAATGGTTTAACAACTGAGTTCCACCCTACCCAGATTTTAGCTGACTTTTTAACCATAAAAGAACATACCGACAAACCTTTAAATAAAGTAGCTTTTTGTTATTTAGGCGATGCTAAAAACAATATGGGCAACTCATTAATGGTAGGTGCTGCTAAAATGGGTATGGATTTTCGTGCTGCTGCTCCTAAAGAATGTTGGCCAACAGAAGAATTAGTAGCTAAATGCCGCGAAATTGCAAAAGAAACCGGTGCTAAAATTACCTTGACAGAAGATGTTGCCGAAGGTGTTAAAGGTGTTGATTTCTTATATACTGATGTATGGGTATCAATGGGCGAACCTGCTGAAGTATGGGTTGAAAGAATTAAATTACTGAAACCTTATCAGGTGAATATGGATGTTGTGAAGAAAACAGGCAATCCTCATGTAAAATTCTTACATTGCTTACCTGCTTTCCATAACCGTGAAACTACTATGGGCGAAGATATTTTCCAGAAATATGGTTTAGATGGTATGGAAGTAACTGAAGACGTTTTCGAATCAACTATGTCAATTGTATTTGATGAAGCAGAAAACCGTTTACACACAATTAAAGCAGTAATGGTAGCTACTTTAGGTGCTTAATTACAACTTTATTTTAAATAGAAAGCCCTGAAAGTTTTTTTTCAGGGCTTTTTTTTGCATCAAAGTATTAACAAAATGATATATTGCTCACATTTGCCTTTTACTTTTAACAGCAAATAAATTTTGCCAAACAATATCATTCAACTTTTAATTTTTATTAAGAAACAAGCAATTATATTTATCATTTTATCATAAATAAAAAGCTTATAAATAGCTTCTAAAACACTACTTTTGCAACTCAATTTGATATTTTAGAATAAGTAATAGATAGTTTTATCAACACTATTTGTCAATGCTTGTTATATCATCACATACAATCAAATACAAATTTAATAATTATATAGATGAACTTTAAACCAGGCGATAAAGTAAAGTTTTTAAATACAAGCGGAGGTGGAATTGTTACTAAAATAATAAGTTCGACAATGGTAAACGTAGCCATAGAAGAAGGATTTGAAGTACCAACAATGGCAAGTGAATTATTAAAAATAGATGAGAGTTCTGCAGGTGCTCGTTTATTCAATCAAAATTTTAATGTAAACCCCAATATAATTCAAACAGAAGAAGAGGAAATGGAAGATGATGGCAAATCTTCTTTATTAAAATCTTATGGTAGCAGCAATCAAGTGGCTGGTATTTATCTGGCATATATTCCACATGACCAACGCTGGTTGCTAACAGGAATGATTGATGTTTGCATTATTAATCATACAGAGTTTTATACCTTGTTTAATCTTACATTAATGGATGAAGAAGGCAAATTTCATGGTATGGATTATGATGTATTATTGCCAGAAAGTAAAAAAGTTATTACTACCATCGAAAGAGAAGATTTGGAATCCTGGAGTTCGGGCAATGTACAAGTATTGTTTCATGCCGAATTGAAAGAACGATTGCTAACACCTATGAACGCTGATTTCAAAATAAAACCCAGCCGTTTTTATAAAGAAGAAAACTACATCAGTTCTTCTTTTCTTCAGGAAAAAGCTTTAGTATTAACGCTCGGACGATTAACAGAAATACCAAGCAATCAATCAAAATTTGCATTATTTACCAATAAAGACGCAACAGAAATACAGCAAAAAAAAGCAACTCAAGTTAAAACAGAGACGATATTAGATGCTCATCGATTAAACCCCAGTACTGCCGAAATAGATTTGCATATTGGCGAACTGGTAGATGATTACTATTTGCTTGACAATGCCGAAATGCTTAAAATACAATTAGATTATTTTACCAAATGTTTAGAATCAGCTTTTATTAACAAAACACATAAGTTGATTTTTATACATGGTGTAGGTGCAGGTGTGCTTAAAAACGAAATGATTAAAATTTTAAAGACTTATGAAAACCTACATTACTTTGACGCTTCAATGGCTAAGTATGGCGTTGGTGCTACAGAGGTTTTTATTAATCATAACCGATAAAATTGATTTAGAATTAACGAAACAAAAAAGCGAGTTGACAATCAACTCGCTTTTTTTTGAATATAAAATCTTTCTAAAAAAAATTCTATTGTTTGAGAATATTGCAAAATAAGACTTACTACAATTAGTAGCCTTTTGGATACTTTTTGAATAACTAAATTTATATTTCAATCAAACTATAAATTTAGATATTTTTTGCATTTTAACTTGTCATGCTTTTACAAACTTGAGAGTGTAAAACTTATTATTTATTTTTCCTACTCATAAGGTGTTTCTGTATCTCCCCGTTTTTAATGTGGTTTATGGATTCTACTTTAAATTATTTTAATTGTTTCTTCGACTAAAGCTATGATATGTTAATGTTTTTTTAGTTATTTTCTTTTCCCTTCTTGATTTTTTCATAGTCATGTAAAGCTAGTTTTACACTTGATATTATAATATACGGATCATCATTTTGTATAATATGTCCTGAGCTTGAACAATAAAAGAATTTTCCATATTTAAGCGGATTAATTAATTCAATCCAACTTTTCATCTTTATATTATTGTTTATTCGAAACATTTTTTCCTGATCATATAGTGATGGTGTTGTTCCCTTATTTAAGGGATAGCCACCAGCCATTATAAAATGAACGGGTACATCAGGCAATGGATTTCGATTAATTAGTTCAAAACCCGATTTGCTAAATTCTCTTTGTGCTTTCATTTCATCAACAACAAACTTGGGGCCCTGAGCTATGTATTCATCAGCCCATTTGTCGTATGTATCAAACAGAGAATCAATCTGGCTTTCACTTAATCCAATTTCCTGATATGGTAATCTTCCTCCACCCGATTTTTTGACAAAATCATGAGGGTCAACAAAAATTAGTCCACCTATTTCTTCGGGATAAAATGATGCAAAGCATCTGATATATGCGGCACCCCATGAATGTCCTACAAGGATGTATGGTGGTTGCAATCCTTTTGTGAGAAGTAATTGCCGAAGAACAGCAGCAATATGGTCGATGGTTGGAAGTTTGTTGTCATCCTCAGAACTTCCTATTCGAGGCCGGTTATAAACCAAGGTTGTATTTGATTTTGAAACCTCCTGAATAATAGGAAGCCAATACTCAAAATCAGTACTTCGGCCATTTTCAAAAACAATGACAGGTTTTCCTTTTTTATAGTTGTCAATGCCATCGATAAGCACTTCAACCTTGAATCCGTTTACCGGAATTAATTCCAGATTTGGAAAGACTTTCTTCTTATTTGTCTGAACTGTCTCAATTAAAGATTCCCACCTTACGTCAGAATGAAGAGATATTAAATCGGGATCTGACTTTATGTGACCGGAATTTGTATAATTCATTAATCTTGCAATATAATTTAAATTATAGTATGCACTATCAGGAAAGTTTGCCAACGCCCACGAACAAGCAGCATTATAATGTTCATTTGAAGTGGCTTTCCAGTTGTTCGCTTTAAATGCATCAGAATAAGTTAAAGCAGAATTCTTAAAGTCTTTCGTATTGTAAAGTGAATCAGCAATTCTAATAAGGTCTTGATATTTTTGAGGAGTTCGCTGACCAAATATAGAAACTGTAAAATTTACAATACATAAAAATAATATTATTTTTTTCATAAGTTTCATCCAATAATAATTATATCTAATTAAATTGTTAATCAATAACTGATATTACAACATTCCCTTTTTTATGCCCTTGAATAACATATCGATGAGCCTCAGCAGCCTGCTCTAACGGAAAGCATTTATCGATAGCAGTTTTGAATTTTCCTGATTCAATAAGTTCTTTGATAAAAATAAGGTCTTCTGGTTTTTCGTTTGATAATACACAGATGACTTTCTTGTCACTTATCATAGTTGTCCATAACATTTGAAAAATTTGTTTCATTTTAAAACTTACATAGAGACATTTTCCGTTAAACGTAAGAACTCTTTTGCAAGCTGCAAATGAACTCTTTCCTAATATGTCAATTATATAATCATAGCTTTCGTCACTATTGGTGAAATCTTCTTTAGTATAATCAATAACCTTGTCTGCACCCAGATATTTTACGAATTCTAATCTTTGAGTGCCACATACTCCTGTAACCTGAGCGCCATAATATTTTGCAAGCTGTACTACCGCCGGACCTATTCCTCCTGAAGCTCCATTGACAAGGACTTTCTGTTGAGGTTGAAGATTAATTTTTCTGATTAAATTTAACGCCATAATAGCTCCATAAGGTACAGTAGAAGCTTCTAAGTAATTCATATTACACGGCTTAATGGACACAATACTCTTTTCAGTTATACAAAGATACTCCGCATAAGCCCCCATGTTTGGTCCTGAATATCCAAAAACGTGATCACCTTTCTTGAAACGTTTAACTTTTTTACCAACTAATTCAATTTCTCCGGCAAACTCACTTCCCAAAATCTTGACTCGAGGTTTTCTGAAACCAAAATACATTTTTCCAATAAGCCAAAAGATAAATGGCATATTAAATTTTCGTGGAGAAATTGATTTGAAATTTCGAATTAATAAGTCTGCGAAATTAACAGGTGTTGCATATATTTTTATTAGTATTTCATTATCTCTGGGAACAGGCTTTCTTATTTCCATGACCTGAAGTACTTCCGGTGGTCCGTATTTGGTTAAAATTACAGCTTTCATCTGAATATTTTTCTTAAATTGATGAAAAATAATTTATTGAATAATTCATATAATTATTTTTTTACACTATTTTCTACCATTTTCATATTATCAATGTCTAATTTATCAAAGACATAATCATTCCACTTTTTCAACATTTTTTCATTTTCGCCAACATTCACTTCTTTAATATACTTTTCTGAAATTGTATTCAGATTTTCAATGGTATTGTTATAAATTTCGTTAATCTGAGATATTTTAAGATTGCCAGCATTAAGTTTGTCCTGCATTGTTCTTCTTTCTATCTCCCAGATATCAAAATAAATATTAAAAAAAGCATTTGAATAAAAATTCAGTGGCAGATGATAATAAGTCTGTTCGCTGTCGAATACAGTGTATGATTTGCAAAGCAGCGAATCGCCAGATTCCACAATATCAAGCATAATCTGAACTTTCAGGTTGTATAAATCACTTCTGATACTTGAATTAATTTTTTCTTTGGAGTAAGTTTTTAAATTATCACTGTTTATCTTTGGCACTAAACGTTTGTGTGAGTTCCAAAAAGGGTAAAAAAAACCGAAATGTCCTTGAAGTGAATCTCTGCCGGGTAGGTATGCAAAAAAATTGCTACTGTAATTTCCTTCCCTGTAGTTAATAAGTTCACCCTGATTAGACAATAATCCGTATTCCTGCTTTTGTTTTTCAGTCTGAAGCAGAATATTATTGCTATTCCAAAAATCTCCATTATAAGGAATAAAGGAGATTTTATAGTAATCATCCCTACCAAAAAGTTTATCGGTATATTCGAAATAAGGGAGAATAAACGGCTTGTCGTAATCATAAAAATACATAATACTCTTTGATTTGATTTCACTGGTAACTTTCTTCTGATGTAGGAAAATTGTATCTTTTCTGCTGCAATAGCTAATGCTGTAATTAAAAATAAAATGATCTGGGAAACTCAATTCTTCATCACTTTTATAAGTATTGCTTATAACGAAAGAAACATTATAAATTGAGTCTCTGGGAAAATCGGGCAAAAAAGGATGTATAACAGTATTTTCAGCTTTAAGATTTATTTTAAACAAATTATACGTTTCACGTTCTATCCAGACTTCGCCACTAAATGAATTTTTGCTGTTGTTTTTTGGATGAAATTTAATGGTATAATATTTTCCATCAAAATATGCAAGCTCGATAAAGAAGTTCTTTCGCAATCCTCTTTTGTTTAACTGCAAAGGTATTTTCGGAAACATACCATTGTCATTAGTCAGCGATATTTCACAGATTGCTTTTGAGGAACCCATATTTACAAAATAATTATCGTTGGAAGCAAGAGCAGTCCTGCCATTCTTAAACCCCAATTCATCAACTCTACTCCCTTTAAGCTGAGCATTATAATAACATTCAAGCAATTCAACTGGTTTTTCCTTTAATAGAGTTGAATCAATTTCCAAATTTGTCCAATTATTGTCAATAGGATATTCTACTGAAAGTAATTTTGAACGTGTTTCCAATCCAAAATATACTTTTGAGGTTCTTACTGCTTTATGCTTCAAAAGATTTTTCCGGCATTTTTCTATAATATCATACAGAGATTCATCATCTGCACGAATAATGACTTCTTTTAATGTAATTTCTTTTTTTTGCAAATAAATTTCAGCTTTCTTTAACAACATGGATGCCTGAACAGACTGTGGTTCATAACCCAAATAGGAAAATAACAATACATCCTTTGAGGCATCTATAGTAATACTAAAAACTCCATCTATATTTGTTATTACACCTTTTTTGCATCCTTTTACAGCAATATTACAAAAGCCCAATGGTTCTTTTGTCTGTATATCTTTTACAATTCCTTTTATTGTAGTTAGTGTTGCTTTTTCAACATGGGCTGGAAGCTCTTTGATATGAAAGAGAAGAATTTTATCACCATTAACTTTATATCCGATTTGTTTTCCATTAAACAGAATCTCAAGAAATTCTTTAAGAATCATTTTCCCCTTACTAAAACTAACTTCATAATACAGTGAGATTTCACTCGAATAGGCAAATACAATGTTTTCTTTCTTTTGTATTTTATCTAAAATTTCCTTTGCAGTTCCCTTAAAATCATTGAGCTTTATTTTATGTTCGAGTATTTCTGTTTGAGCAAAACTTAATTTGAAAAAAAAGAGAAAGAAAATAATACTAATAGCCCATTTAGCTTTAAATTTAAAAAAGATAACTTCCTTATAAAAAAATAAGATAATGATGAATGTTAATTTTTGAATTTTCTTCATTGTATAAAAAAATTTATTAAAGCTAAATTTCGACAATTTGGTGGAAAACAAACATATATAATGAATAAAAAATCAAAACGATGAAATGTATTAGCTATATTCATATGGGTTTAGTTAGATTATTTATTCTGTTCGGTTTGTTCAATATTGCTATTTCCTGTCAATTCATGAGGTTTTTCTCTAAATCTATCATTCATAATATAAACTGTGAGAAAAATGAATGCTATAAAGGCGAGCAAAATAATAAACTGACTTACTGAGGTTTTTTGAATATCCTGTTTTTGTTTAACTTCACAAACTTCACCCGGGCAATATTGCACTTTTTCTTTAAAAAAGAGAGGATAAAACATACAACCTAAACAAATTCCAAAAACTGATTCAAAGAACAAGAATATCAGACAAATAAGACAGATAATACCAGTAATGAAGCTATAAGCATTTAGTATGATAAAAAAAACAAACATAACTGAAGCTAATACAATGCCAATGATCCATGCAAACTTTTTTTGAGTGGCACCAACATATTCCGGAGTTTGATTTTGAACAATCAAACGAGCAAGTATCAAGGTTGGGGAGAATTTTGGAGCTATAATTACCCGAATAATAAAGTCCAATAGAAAAAAACTAACTACATATTTTATTGGAATAAAATTTTCCTTAAAAACAGCAAACATCAACGATAAAAAGGTCGCAAGAAACAATATACCAGCTGCTGCCCTTATTTCTCTTTCATTTAATACAGGAATCTTATATCCTTCTACGATTTCTCCAAATCTAAATAATTTTTGTTTTTGTGTTTTCATTTTTTAGCATTATTTTTCTTAGCATTTAATTTTCAATACAATAAAAAAGTTGTTTTTATAAATATATATATT
>CAZUCB010000125.1:0-7902 GCA_964618755.1 uncultured Bacteroides sp.
AAACCGAAAAGAGCTTGGTTTTACAAATTTTCTGTAGTTAAGTGTTTCCAGATTAAATCTTTTAAAGCCTGAATGCCATAACCTGTGATAGAAGAGATAAAAACATAAGGAATTCCTTTGGGTAATTCTTTTCTCATCTCAGCTATCAGCTCTTCGTCAGCAAGATCGCATTTTGTGATGGCTAAAATTCTATTTTTATCCATCAATTCGGGGTTATAGGTTTTGAGTTCGTTGGCAAGTATTTTATAATCCTTTTTTATATCGTTGCTATCGGCAGGAACCATAAATAAAAGTATAGAATTTCTTTCTATATGTCTCAAAAAACGCAACCCCAAACCCTTACCTTCGGAAGCTCCTTCGATAATTCCTGGAATATCGGCCATAATAAACGATTTTTCGTCGTAATATTTAACAATACCCAAATTTGGTTTTAATGTTGTAAAAGGATAATCTGCTATTTCGGGTTTTGCTGCTGATACTACAGATAAAAGTGTTGATTTTCCTGCATTAGGAAAGCCAACCAAACCTACATCAGCCAATAGTTTTAATTCCAGAATTTTCCATCCTTCAGTACTTTCTTCACCAGGTTGAGCATACCGAGGAGCCTGATTGGTGGATGTTTTAAAATGATCGTTTCCTTGACCTCCACGTCCGCCTTTCATAATTATCACTTCTTGACCATGTTCGGTAACTTCAAATTCTATTTCTTCTGTTTCTGCATCTCTCACCACTGTACCTAAAGGAACATCAACAATAACATCTTTGCCTTGAGCTCCTGTGCTTAGGTTTTCGCCACCACTTCCGCCGTTCTCACCATGAATATGTTTGGTGTATTTTAAGTGCAACAATGTCCAGAATTGTTGATTTCCTCTTAATATAATATGCGAGCCTCTACCCCCATCGCCGCCGTCAGGACCTCCATTTGGACTAATTTTTGAACGATGATAATGATGAGAACCAGCTCCACCTTTACCCGAACGACAAAATATTTTTACATAATCTACAAAATTTGAACTCGCCATTACTTACCTTCTTTCATTAAATTATTATCAATTATGTTTGCTATTTTCTCAAATACTTCTTTTACAGGAGCCATACCACTAACAGTGTATAGCTTGCCTTGTTTTTTATAGTATTCAATCAAGGGATGAGTTTGTTTGTAATACACTTCTAATCTTTTGTGAATAGTTTCTAAGTTATCATCTGTACGTTGAGAGTCTTTTGAACGATTTAAAATACGATTGTACAATTCATCTTTATCAACATCCAATTGAATAACTAAAGATATTTTTGAACCTTTATGCAACAGCAAATCATCTAAATAATCTGCTTGAAATAAAGTTCTGGGAAATCCATCAAACAACAAACCTTTTGTTTTATCTTGTTTTAATGCAGTTGTATATATTTCCCGCATAATTATATCATCGGGAACTAAAAAACCTCTGTCAATATATTTTTTTACAACATCCCCAATAGCTGTATGTAACTCAACTTCCTCTCTTAGTATCTCTCCAGTTGAAATATGGGTTAAGCCATATTTTTGAATGATATTGGCAGATTGTGTTCCTTTGCCACATCCAGGAGCTCCTAAAACAATAATGTTGAACATATTATTTATCTTACTTTTTTCATTAGGCTTTCAACTGACACACAAAGTCGTTGAAAAACCTCATCAGCAGTGCCTTCTCCACTTACCGATGAAAATTTATTTTGTTTTTGAAAATATTCTGCAACTTTTGGTGATTTTTTCTCATAAACTTCTAAACGATGAATAATAATCTCAGGATCTAAATCATAAACTCTTGCCGATGCTGTTTTTGATCTTGCCGAAAGTCTTTTTATTGATTGCAAGGTAGTTGATGTAATTTCGAGCATGCCTGTAACAGATGTTCCAAGCCGGCGAAGCAACCCATCAAGTATATATGCTTGCACAATACTACTTGGATAGCCTTTAAAAATAAAGCCTTTAGCTGTTGGATTCATTTTTATTTTACTTTCAATTAATCTAATTGCAATTTCATCGGGCACAATATCTCCTTTTTCCATATAGGTTTTGGCAATTTTACCCATTTCAGTATTATTTTCAATTTCTTTTCTGAGTAATTCTCCTGTTGAAATATATACTAAATTATATTTTTCGGCTAATTTTTTTGCTTGTGTCCCTTTGCCTGCACCCGGAGAACCAAATAAAACAATATTTAGCCAAACATTTTCAAGGTTTTTTTCTACTGCTTTTACAAGTCTTTTTAATACATCATCTAATTTACCAACTCCATTAATGGGAAAAAGCTTCTTTTTCTCATTATAAAATTGAGCAACAGGTAAAGTTTTATTCCTATATTCCTGCAAACGATACTTAATAATATCTTCTTTATCATCTACTCTACCTGAAGTTTTTCCTCTTTCGAGCATACGTTGTACAAGTTCGTTTTCAGGAACTTCCAAACTCAACATACACAACAAAGAAGTGTTTAATTTCAGAAGCAAGCCTTCGAGTATATATGCCTGAACCACAGTACGTGGAAATCCATCAAATAAAATTCCATTTGAATCAGGGTTTGCAAGAATACGGTTTTCTAAAATTTGAACAATTATTTCATCTGAAGCTAAACCTCCTTTATCTATAATATCCTTTGCCTCCATGCCTAAAGGAGTTCCTTCAGCAATTTCATGACGCAAAATATCGCCAGTAGCTATATAAGTTAGGTTATATTTTTCAATAAGTGATTTGGACTGAGTGCCTTTACCAGCTCCTGGAGGTCCAAACAAAGCAATGTTTAACATAATATATTGTTTTAGTAATAAAATGTTTTTTATGAGTACTTTATGCACTCCAATTACTCAAATGACTTATACTATCTTGTAAATATCTGGCAAATTTCTTGCAAAACCATCATAATCAAGTCCATATCCGATAATAAAGTCATTCGGAATTTCAATTGCAACATAATCAATAATGTATCCTTTATTGTATTTTTCAGGTTTCAAAAGTAATGAAGCAATTTTAACTTCAGCAGGTTCAAATTTTTTCAATTCTTCCATCATGTGTTCAATAGTAATACCAGTATCAACAATATCTTCTACTAATATTATATTTCTCCCTTTTAAATCTTCATTAATCCCAATTAAATGCTTAACTGATTCTGTAGTAGTAGTTCCACTATATGAAGACAATTTTACAAAAGAAATTTCGCAATCAATTGTTAGTTTTTTAAATAAATCTGAAGCAAACATAAAAGCTCCATTTAATACAACCAAAAATAAAGGATTTTTGTCTTTATAATCCACATTAATCCTCTGAGCTACAAGCTCAACAGCTGATAAGATTTTCTCAGATTCGATAAATATTGCAAATTCTTTATCCTTGACTTTTATATTGTCCATTTAATACCTATTTTTACAAAAAAATTTATTTAGCAAACTTACATTTTTTTTTGAAATAATACAAAAAACAAGTAAAGTTAATTATAATAAATTCAATTTAATATATATTTATAATTTTGACTCATTAAATTTTAAGTTATTTATGCAAGCAAAAGTTAGTATTATCATGGGCAGCACATCAGATTTACCTGTAATGGAAGCAGCTGCAAAATTTTTAAATGAAATGCAAATTCCATTTGAAATGAATGCTTTATCGGCTCATCGTACACCCGAAAAAGTAATAGAATTTGCCGAAAATGCTCACAAAAAAGGTATAAAAGTTATTATTGCTGCTGCAGGAATGGCAGCACATTTGCCAGGTGTTATTGCAGCCATTACACCATTGCCAGTTATTGGTGTACCTATCAAATCTTCACTTGAAGGATTGGATGCTATTTTCTCCATTTTGCAGATGCCTCCAGGAATTCCTGTTGCAACTGTTGCTTTGAATGGAGCTCAAAATGCTGCTATTTTAGCACTTGAAATTTTAGCAGTTGGCGATGACGAAATGATGAATAAAATGATAGCCTTTAAAGCTAGTTTAAAATCGAAAATTACAAAAGCCAATGAGGAACTAGCTTGTATTAAATATGAGTATAAAGTGTAATTAACAATATGAATATGAAAAAAATTATTATTATCGGATTGTTTTTATTGAGTATATCTCAAATATTTGCACAAAACCAATCAGATTCGATAGAAATAAAGCAAACTTTTTTCGGAACAATATTTAGACAGAATGGAAAAGCCTTAACTCCTCGACAACTTATGAATACTATGCAATCAAATACAGATGCATACAAAGAAATGAAAGTTGCTAGAACTAATTATAGCGTTGGAATGGTGTTCTCTTTTGCAGGTGGAGCATTTATGGGCTGGCCCTTAGGGGGTGCTATTGCAGGCAAAAAAATGGATTGGACTCTATTTGGAATTGGGGTTGGACTAACAGTAATATCTATCCCATTTTCAATAGCATATACGAATCATTCAAAAAATGCAGTTAGAAACTTCAACAAAGGCTTAAAGCAAACAGGAATGAACTCATTAGATTTTAAATTTGGGTTAACGCCTGATGGTATAGGAATAACAATGGCTTTTTAACAATCTTTCTTAAATTATCATTAAACGCTATTATTGAATGAAAAAATATATACTCTTACTCTTTATATTTTCGCTTTTATTATCCAATAATTACGCTGGAAACGAAAATATTACCATAGGAGGGCGTTCAGCAGGAATGGGCGGTGCTTCTGTAACTTTGTCCGACTTTTGGGCAATCAACAATAATCAAGCTGGAATTGCTGATTTAAAAAACATGAAAGCTGGTTTTTATTTCGAAAACCGTTTTATGGTAAAAGAATTGAGTTACAAAACAGTCGCATTTTTACTCCCCACTAAATCAGGAGTTTTTGGTTTTAATTATCATCATTTTGGTTATAGTGCTTACAAAGAGCAAAAAATTGGGCTGGCTTATGCAAAATCATTTGGAAAAAGTTTTTCAACCGGTTTACAATTAGATTATTTAGGAACTTCATTAGGTGATAATTATGGAAGCAAAAGTGCTTTTACTTTTGAGGTAGGTGTAATGGCAAAACTAACACATAATGTTACATTGGGTGCTCATTTTTACAATCCTATCAATGCAAAGTTTAACGATTACAACAATGAAAAAATCCCTTCTGTTTTTAAATTAGGTTTAAATTATTATTTTTCAGATAAATTAATCATAGTAATTGAATCTGAAAAAAATATAAATTTTGACCCGATTTTTAAAGCTGGTTTTGAATACAAGGTAGTACAATTTGCATACTTAAGAGCAGGTATTTCTAACAACCCAACTATTTGTACATTTGGTTTTGGAATAGAATATCATCAATTTAATTTTGATTTTGCTTCGTCTATTCATCAAACATTGGGATATTCGCCTCAATTCTCTTTAATCTATAATTTTAAATAGAAATAATGAGAAATATAATCTTTAGTTTTTTCTTCTTTACAAAGCTTATTCGATTGAATTTATGCATATTAATGCTATTTTTCACTTTTATCATTCAAGCTCAGGTTCCTATAAAACCTATTCAAAATGAAGAAAATATAGAAGAGAAAATTGAAAATATAGCAGAAAATACAGATGCTGAATTAGACTATACCGAATTGGTTGAATCACTGAATTATTATAAAGAAAATCCAATTAATATCAATAAAACCAATGTGGATGAACTTAAAAAATTACTTCTTCTTAATGATATTCAGATAAATAATCTGCTCAATTATATTGCCAATACTGGTCAATTGGTATCTGCTTACGAACTTCAATTCGTGAATGGATTTACAACTTCTCTTATTTTTAAAATATTGCCCTACATTGTTGTTGAAAAAGTAGATAAAAAAATAAATTTTTCGTTAAATGAAATTTTTAAATACGGAAGACATTCTTTATTAACACGTTATCAAATTACACCTGAAGAACAAAAAGGTTATAGCGAAATATCAGACTCCTTGTTAGCATTAAATCCAAATCAAAGATATTTAGGAAATTCTGCGAAAGTATTTACAAGATATGCCTTTAATTACAGAGATCATGTAAAATTTGGTTTTACAGCTGATAAAGATCCTGGAGAAGATTTTTTTAATGGTACTCAAAAAAATGGATTTGATTTTTACTCAGCTTATATTGCAATTAAAAATATTGGAATTGTAAAATCATTGGTAATTGGGGATTTTCAGGCACAATTTGGTCAGGGTTTGACTCTTTGGACTGGTTTGGGCATGGGTAAATCGTCCAATGCAATTGATGTAAAAAAATATGCTCAAGGTATAAAACCTTATGCTTCAGCTAATGAAAGTGGTTTTATGAGAGGAATTGGGACTACAATAGGGACAAAAAATATAGAATTTTCATTGTTTTATTCTTACAAAAATTCTGATGCAAATATTGGTGAGCAAGATTCACTTACACAAGAAAATTTGTATATTACATCAGTTCAAGAAACAGGTTATCACAGAACCCTAAGTGAATTGGCTGATAAAAATTCACTGAAAGAAACATTGTTTGGATCAAATATTACGTATAAAAGAAACAATTTTAAAATTGGTGCCACAGCTTACAGAACAATTTTTAATACTGCATTAATTAAAGATGTTCAATTATACAACCAATTTGATTTTAATGGAAAAGATAATACAAACTATGGATTCAATTATAATTATTTAGTGTATCCATTTAATTTTTTCGGTGAATTTGCTGCGAGCCAAAATGGAGGGCTTGCTTATTTGGGTGGGCTTCAAACCAATCTTGACCCGCGTTTTTCTTTCAGTATGATTTACAGAAATTACCAAAAAGATTATCAAAACCTTAAAAGCATTGCATTTGGCGAAAATAGCCGGAATGCAAACGAATCAGGAGTTTTCATGGGTGTTGATGTAGGCTTAGCTCCCAAATGGACAGTTTCAGCTTATGCCGATTTCTTTTCATTTCCATGGCTCAAATATCGTACCGATGCACCTTCCAAAGGCAATGAATATCTTATTAAACTAAATTACGAACCATCGAGAAGGGTAGAATTATATGTGCAATATCGTGAAAAAAACAAAGTTATTAATGCTTCGTCTCCTCTAATAATAAAATATTTAGATGATACAAAAAAACAAAACCTACGCTTCAATATTTCATACATTGCTTCAAACAATGTAACTTTGAAAAACAGAATTGAATTCATTAAATATCAAGTTGGAGAAAATTACAACCATAGTGGTTTTTTAATTTATCAGGATATAACTTATAAATTCGACAAGATACCTATTAGATTATCTGCGCGTTATGCACTTTTCGATACAGATACTTACGAAGAAAGACTATATGCTTACGAAAGTGATGTTTTATATGCTTTTTCCATTCCTGCTTATTATTATAAAGGCAGTCGGTTTTATTTGATGGCAAAGTTTGATGTTAGCAAAAATATTGATTTATGGCTTAGATATGCAACAACTTACTATTCAGGAAAAAATATAATTGGTTCAGGTTTGGATGAAATACAAGGAAGTTCAAAATCGGATATTAAAGTCCAACTAATGATAAATTTTTAAAATTTGACCAAAGTGATAGTTTGACTTTAAATAAAGCTATATCACTCAAAATCTTAAATTATAAACTTTACGAACTTTTAAACTTTATAAACTATAATATGAACAAAGTCATTTTTATTATTTATGTGGCAGATCAACAAAAAAGTAAAGTTTTCTATGAAAATGTTTTGCAGCAAAAACCGGTATTAGATGTTCCCGGAATGACAGAATTTCATATCAATGAACATACTAAATTAGGTATTATGCCTGAAAAAGGAATTGCAAATATTTTGGGTGAAGAAACACCTCATCCTGCAACAGGAAATGGGATTCCACGATCTGAAATTTATCTTTATACCAACCATCCTTCGCAATATTATTTACGAGCTATTGAAACTGGAGCAAAAGCTATCA
>CAZUCB010000126.1:0-6062 GCA_964618755.1 uncultured Bacteroides sp.
ATGTTTTTACCACCAATATAAAACAAAGCTGCGAAGTAATACTAGCAACCGCAGGTAATTTGCCAAAATATGTTACTATCGACGGCATTGTTAGCCAAGATGATGAATTTTGTCTTTTAACCTTGATTGATATTACAGAAAAAAAACGATTGGATGAAGCATTGAATAAAAGTCAGGTTGAATTAAGTTTTTTATCAGAAAATATTGATGCAATAATTTGGCGTTTTGATTTAAAAAATGACAAATGGTTGTATGTTTCACCCCAATCCGAAAAAATATTAGGTTTTGCACCCAATGAATGGATAAACTTTCGATGGTGGGTAAATACTATACACCCCGATGACCAAATTTGGGCAACGGAGTTTTGTATAAATCAAACCAAATTAGGCAAAAAACACGATTTTGAATACCGATTAATTCATAAGAACGGTAATGTTGTTTGGATACATGATAGAGTGGAAGTTGAGATAGTTGATAATGAACCGGCCTATATTTATGGCATCATGTACGATGTTACAGAGCGTAAACTTACTGAATCGAAATTGATAGAAAGTGAAGAATTCAGTCGGTATTTATTACAAACCATTCCGTTTGGCATGGATATCGTTGATGAAAACGGAATTGTTCTGTTCCAGAACGATAACCTTAAAAAACTTTGTGGAGAGGAAACCATTGATAAGAAATGCTGGGAACTATACTGTGATGATAAAATACAATGTTCTGGCTGTCCCTTAAGAGCAGGAATCGAAGTAGGAACTACCGAAATGTACGAAGCAGCAGGAGTAATGGGAGGTAAAACATTTGAAATCATTCATACAGGAATGATGTATAAAGGCAAAAAGGCCATGCTTGAAATATTTATTGACATTACCCAACGCAAGCAATCAGAAGCAGTATTTAAGGATATTATTGAAAAAAATCCAATGTCTATTCAGATACTGGATATGGAAGGTTATCTGATTCAGGTAAATTCGGCACATACCAAATTATTTGGAGTAAAACCTCCTTCCGATTATTCTGTTTTAAAAGACACTCAGTTATTATCATTAGGATTTAGCGAATTTTTTGAACGGATTATAAATGGAGAAGTTGTTTATTTCCCAGATACCTATTATAATGTTCATGATGTTGACCCATTATTTCCTGATTTACCTATTTGGGTTAAAGCCCTTGGGTTCACATTAAATGATAATAACGGGAAACCCAACAAAATAGTTTTAATGCATGAAAACATTACTGAAAGCAAAAATGCAGAAGCATTGTTGAATGACATTATTGAAAATAATCCGATGTCAATTCAAATTGTAGATAAAGAAGGATGTACGCTTAGGGTAAACCCATCATTTATCGAGTTATTTGGTTCTGTTCCTCCTCCTCAATTTTCTATTTTTGATGATTTAAAAAGCAAAAGCCCTGAAATGGAAAATTTAGTTAGCCTTGTCAAAAATGGTGAGATTGTTCCTTTGCCTGATATTTATTTCAATGCTCATGATGCAGTTGCAGAAGCACCAGATATTCCACTCTGGATTCGTGCATTGATATTCCCATTAAAAGATAGTGCAGGCAAGCCCGAACGTTTTGTTTTTATGCATGAAAATATCACTGAACGCAAGCAAGCATATGAAGCTTTAAGAGAAAGTCAAGAGCGATTCAAAATGGTTGCTGAGAATTTCCCTGATGGCATTATTGTTTTATATGACTCGGAATTTCGTTATATTTTTGCTGAAGGACTTGGACTTTCAGAGATTGGTCTTTCTAAAGAAATGCTTTTAGGAAAAAAACCTCGGGATTTGTTTCCATCAGAATTTTGTAAAATTCTCGAACAGAATATAAGGAATGCATTTAATGGAACTAAAGAGACTTTTGGATTAGTATTAGAAAATCGATATTTCTCAGAAACAGTGCTACCGGTAAAAAATACAAATAATGAAATAATTGCTGTTATTGGTGTAATCAACAATATTACACAACAAAAGAAAGCAGAGGAGGCATTAAGAGAAAGTCAAACTAATTATAAAGAGCTTTTTGAATCTAATTCAGATGGGATATCTATCTTTTATATTAACACTAATTCAATATCTAATATAGTTGCTTTAAATGAAAATGCAGCTAAAATGCTGGGGTATTCCAGAGAAGAGTTGTTACTTAAAAATCCTAATGAATTAGAAAAAGACATTACACCCGAAAAGATTGAAATTCGTGCAAACGAGATAGTAAACAAAGGTTTTGCAAACTTCGAAACAATAATCTTACACAAAAATGGCAATGAGATAAATGTTGAAATTAAAGTAGTATTAATTAATTATAATAATCGTCCAGCTTTAATGAATATTGTTAGAGACATAACAGATCGAAAGCTAGCAGAACTAGAATTAATAAAGTCCAAAGAAAAAGCTGAAGAAAGTGAACGATTAAAATCAGCATTTTTGGCAAATATGAGTCATGAAATCCGTACACCTATGAATGGCATTCTTGGCTTTGCCGAAGTATTGAAAGATCCTGATCTTAGTGGTGAACAGCAACAAAAATATCTCGGTATTATTGAAAAAAGCGGTGTACGTATGCTTAATATTATCAATGATATTATTGATATTTCGAAAATTGAAGCCGGTCTGATGAAGGTTTCCATAACTGAATCGAATATAAACGAACAAATCGAATATATTTATACTTTTTTCAAACCAGAAGTAGAGTCAAAAGGTATGCAGCTTTTCTTTAAAAATGAATTACCGTCAAAATCAGCCATCATTCAAACAGATCGTGAAAAAATATATGCAATTCTTACCAATCTTGTTAAAAATGCTATTAAATACACCCATAAAGGAAGTATAGAATTTGGATATATTTTGAAAGACTCAACAACTCAAACATCTGATAAAAAGATGAGAGAAGTTGGTGAACGAAACTTTACGTCTGAATTGCAATTCTACGTAAAAGATACAGGTATTGGCATACCAAAAGATCGCCAACAGGCAGTTTTTGAACGATTTATTCAAGCTGATATATCCGACAAAAGGGCTTATCAAGGTGCAGGATTGGGATTGTCAATTACCAAAGCATATATTGAATTATTGGGTGGAAAAATCTGGGTGGAAAGCGAAGAAGGTATAGGATCTTGTTTTTATTTTACAATTCCATATACTCATGAACTAAAAGAAAAAAACGATACTGCAAAACCTGTTTCTACAGAAAATATAGCCTATCATAATAAAAAACTTAAAGTATTAATTGCTGATGATGACGCTACTTCACGTATGCTTATTTCGATGGTAATAAAGAAATTTTGTAAAGAAATTATTGAAGTTGACACAGGCATAAAAGCACTGGAAGCATGTCGTAACAATCCTGACATTGATTTAATAATAATGGATGTAAAAATGCCTGAAATGGACGGTTATGAAGCTACTAAGAAAATCAGAGCGTTCAATACTGATGTAGTAATATTAATACAAACAGCTTATGCTTTAGCTGGCGACAAAGAAGATGCAAATGCAGCTGGTTGTAATGATTACTTGTCAAAACCATTTACTTCTGCTTCATTATCAGCATTGATTAATAAGTATTTCAATAAAGAAAATTAATTTATTCTGTTGAAAAACACTTATAATAAAAAAAGAAGCTGTCTTAAAAAGACAGCTTCTTTTTTTATTATTATACAATGTAAAATTATCCTTTATAAAATGGCAATTTTACCACTTTGGCTTTCAATAATTTTTCACGAATTTTAATAAATATTTCTGTTTCAGCTTTAGCAGAAGGAGTATTTACATATCCCATTCCAATATTCATATCCAATGATGGAGCCATGGTTCCGGAAGTAACTTCTCCGATAACATTGCCATTGGCATCGCAAATTTCATAATGTTGACGTGGAATTCCTCTGTCAATCATTTCAAACCCTATCAATTTATGTTTTACACCATTTTTCTTTTGGTCTGACAAATAATCTTTATCAATGAAATTTTTGGCATCGGTAAATTTGGTAATCCAGCCTAATCCAGCTTCGATAGGTGATGTGGTATCATTGATGTCATTGCCATACAAACAGAATCCCATTTCCAAACGCAATGTATCGCGTGCGCCTAATCCTATCGGTTTTATACCAAATTCAGCACCTGCTTCATATACTGCTTTCCATATTTTTTCAGCATCTTCATTGGCCATATAAATTTCGCAACCACCTGAACCTGTATAACCAGTTGTAGAGAAAATTACATCTTTTACACCTGCAAAAGTCAATTTTTTGAAAGTGTAATATTCCATGTCAGTTACAGGAGTGTCGGTTAACTTTTGCATTGCTTTTAAAGCCAATGGTCCTTGAATAGCCAATTGTGCAATTTCGTCGGAAGCGTTGTAGATTTCTTTTCCAACTTCTAAGCCCATAATTTCAGCTTGTTTAACACACCATGCCCAATCTTTATCAATATTTGCAGCATTTACTACCAATAAATAAGTTATTTCATTAACACGGTACACCAATAAATCATCCACAATACCACCTTTTCCATTTGGGAAACATGAGTATTGAACTTTTCCATCGAACAACGCAGCTACATCATTGGATGTTACTTTTTGAACAAAATCAAATGCTTTAGGACCTTTAACCCAAAATTCGCCCATGTGTGAAACATCAAAAACACCTACTGCTTTTCTAACGGTATGATGTTCTGCAACTAATCCTTCGTATTGAACGGGCATATTGTATCCTGCAAAAGGAACCATTTTAGCTCCCAATTCGATGTGAAACTTTGTAAATGCTGTATTTTTCATTGATTTAATAATTATTATAAGATGAGTTTATCTGAAAATTTGAGATAACAAAAGTATAAAATATTATATAATTTAATGGAAGTTTTTCTAAATTTTACCTATGTTGTCCTTAAAAGATTTTTTTAAGAAAGCGTTTTCGGCTGTATAACTGAAAGATATAAGCTGCAAATATTTTCAATGTAATTATTTCTAATCGAGTTCATCTGCTAATTTAAAGGTAGTCCAAACCAAGTAATTTTTCGTTCATAAAACATCGACTTTCGTTTGGACTTTCCTTTGCTAAAATATACTTTTAGCCATTCTTGCTGCTCTTTTATATGACTTGAGGCTTCGACAATTGATTTTGATAGTTGTAAAATCATATTCTTTGTATTAACATCGGGATTAGATATTTGCCCTAACTTTGCCATTGCTTCTTTAAGTTTGTTATCTGCAATATCTAACATATTTTGTATTTCAGGGTCAGTTCTCATGGGTGTAAATTGTTGGTTTCTGTAATTAATGAAGTCATTGAAACCATTTATTCCATCATTATAGTCTAATACGGCTGAATTGTATAAGTTGACAATTTTAGTTTGTTTGTTATTTTCTATTTCCAATTTTAAATGTTGAAGCCTGTCAAACACCAATGAGTTTTTTACTCCATTTTTCTCAACTCTATAAGCTGATGAAATTAACTGTTCAGTATGGCTTTGTTTTTCATATTCTTGAATTGTATCCTTGAAATTAAAGTATGGTTTACTTATATTTTGTTGTGTTTTTCCTTCGTAAAATTCTTGATTTGTAACTGGGTAATTTAGAAATTGCCACAAATAATCAAATGGAATATGAGATTTGATGAGAGAACTTGGACTTGCCTTATAATAATCGTTGTTTACTTTTTTGAAGAATTTTCCGTTGCTTACATATCCTGAACCCCAAGTTGGGTCAAATAAGAACCAAGTACTGTCTATCAAAGTGGCACACCAAGCATGTGGAATATAATCGGTAAATCCATTTTGCTTTGTATAACCTTCTATAACAAATGATTTTAATCCAGATTTTAAGCAAATATCAGTAAATAATGAGGCATAGTTTTCGCAAATTCCTTTTCTTGTTAAGAGTGGTTTCAATATTTTATCTTCCTTTTTTTCGTAAAAGTTTATCGCAAACATATTTTCGATATCGTATTGAATATTGGATACAACCCAAATAAAAATGGCACGGGATTTATCTTTGTCCGTTGTAAAGTTCGTAGTTATAAAACTTGCTATATCTTTCGTAGTTTTTGTCAATGAGTCTGGCAATTGCAG
>CAZUCB010000126.1:6162-7864 GCA_964618755.1 uncultured Bacteroides sp.
AGAAGCTGTAACTATATCGCTATTTTGTATATTTATCATTATTGTCCGATAATCTTTTAAAACAAAAATATAATTTAAATTTTTCACTTCGTTACTAATAACAATCAATTATTAATAGATTCCTCCTTACAGTCGGAATGACAACCAATTAAAGTAATGAATGGGAGAAAAAGCAGGCGGTGTAGCCGACTGCTTTTTCTCCTTTCCCAATATTATATTAACTGTCATTCCGACCGTAGGGAGGAATCTCCTTAAAGTATTAGATAGAATTAGTATTTCATTGTTAGCAGAGTAAAGAAGCTGTAAATTTATAAAACTATTATTTAATCTCATTCATTTACTTTTAAAATAATTCGTAATGCCGTATTTTTTGTGATATACGACCAAGCCCAATTTATAAAAATAATGAGTTTGTTTCTAACACTCAGTATTAACATAAGATGCAGAAACATCCAAATAACCCACGCCCAAAAACCTTGTAAACGCATAAATGGCAAATCAACCACTGCTTTATTTTTGCCTATAGTAGCCATGGTTCCATAATCTTTATACTCATATTCCTTACACTCTTCTCCGTTCAATATATTTTTTAAGTTTTTGGCCAAATTTTCTGCTTGCTTTATTGCCACGTTTGCCACTTGTGGATGTCCTTGTGGATATTTAGAAGTTTCCATATACGATTGATCGCCAATAACAAATATATTATCCGAATCAAGCATTTTATTGTAACGGTTTACGATTATGCGATTTCCTTTAGTTAGGCATTTATCTGGAATGCCAGAAACAGTATTGGCTGTTACTCCTGCAGCCCAAATTACAGTTTTTGTTTTAATAGTTTCTTTAGCATTCAATACAAGGGTTTCTCCATCGTAATTAGTAACAATGGCGTTGGTCATAACTTTTACACCCAATTTTTCTAAATATTTTTGAGAGATTCTTTGAGCTTGAGTACTCATATTATTCAAGGTATTAGGACTTCCTTCAACCAAGATAACCTCAAGTTTAGAGAAATCTATTCCCTGATAATCTTTGGGGAGAATATTCTTTTTAATTTCGGCAAAAGCACCTGCTAATTCTACACCAGTGGGGCCGCCACCCACCAAAACTATATTTAGCAAGGCTTCTTTTTCTTTATCGCTTGCAGTAATAATATTTTCAAAAACCTGTAAAATATGATTTCTTAAAGAAATAGATTCAACTGTGGTTTTCAGAGAAAAACTATGTTTACTTACTTCGTTATTACCAAAGAAATTTGTTTTGCAACCCATGGCAAGTACCAAAAAATCATATTCATAATCGCCGATATTGGTAATTATTTTGTTATGAGTTGTATCCACTGATGTAACCTTGGCCAATCTTATTCTTATATGCTTTCTGTGTCGGAATATATAACGCAAAGGAAACGAAATGCTCGAAGGTTCAATTTGAGAAGTAGCTACCTGATAAAATAAAGGCTGAAACTGATGGTAATTTAACTCATCAATAATAGTGACTTCAAATAAATCAACATCCAACTTCTTGGCAATATTTATTCCTGCAAAACCACCACCTACAATTACTATTTTTTTCTTAATTCCCATTTTGATTTCATTATTGTTTTTTCGAAAGCACGTATTACCGCATCATTCAAAATAAATTCTTGTTTTAAAATTTTCTCCAAAAATAAGTCTTTTATAGCAAATTTTAATCAATAAATATTCGA
>CAZUCB010000127.1:0-5447 GCA_964618755.1 uncultured Bacteroides sp.
GTTGGATAGAGCAACAGCCTTCTAAGCTGTGGGCCACTGGTTCGAATCCAGTCGGGATCACGAAAAGTAACTGAATATCAATATTTTAATTGTGTATGCATACAAAAGTGCATACACTTTTTTAATTTTAAGATATCAAGTTTACAAAAAATTCAATGAGGTCATATTTCCGCTTTTGAGCCGGAGTTATGGTTTAGGCATTCGGGAATCTCCAAAAGCCTATTCGATATCCCGTTCAAGCTTTCGGAAAGTTCCGACACCTTGCAGGTGTTTCTGAATGATTATTGGGGAACGTATATTGCATAGCTACAATTATTAAATTATAATCAAACGAATTAAGTTAAGATGACTTAAAAAAAAGTATTTACGTCTTAATTAGATAAAACAAAATGGTCTGTATTTAATAACTATCCGTTAAACTTATTATTTATAAGCTTTTCTGCAGTTCAGTATATTCCACCTTACTACATTTAATGCTAATTTTTTTGGTTTCATTGGGTAACAAATCAAAATAATTACCGGAAAAATGTCCTTCTAAAGTTGAGGTTAAACAAACATTTTTTGTTTCTGTATTTTAGGGTAAACTCGTAAATAATTCTAATGATGAAGAACTACAAAAGAAAACTAAGGAAAAGAAAATTAAGCGTCTCATAAATTTGTTTTTATTTTGCAACAACGTAAATATATCTATTCTATTATTTCTATTGCAAAAATACAAATTGCCCGAAAGTATTCGAAATATTTGTTGTCTATTTAATTATTGTGTATATTATGAGTCTTAATTTATTCAAAATAATATTAAGTTTCATTTTTTTACATTTAATAAACAATTACTTTTGCATGTAAATATTAGCTTTTTACTTTAACCAATACTATACGGAATGAAAAAGAGCGTAAAATGGGCTTCCTTACTCGTTATGTTATCACTATTTACTTTTTTTGGTTGCAAATCTAAAGACAAAGAGAACAGTTCAAAATCAAAAGAGAAGCCACAAGCCAAAGTAAGTGGATTTGTGGTAAATCCTTCTTTATTAATAAATGAAATCTCGGTTTCAGGTTCAATATTGCCTAATGAATCTGTAGCACTGATGAATGAAATAGCAGGAAGAGTTGTTCAGCTTAACTTGCCTGAAGGTAAATTTGTTAAAAAAGGAACTTTGCTTGTTAAACTTTATGATGATGATTTACAGGCAAATCTTAAAAAAATGCAAACACAATTGGCAATACAGGAAAAAACTTACAAACGTCAGACCGAATTGTTTAAAGTAAATGGAATTAGCCAGTATGATTATGACCAAACTTATTTGCAACTAAATTCAATTAAAGCGGATATTGAAGTTCAAAAAAGCATGATTCGAAAAACCGAAGTTATAGCTCCTTTCGACGGAACCATAGGCTTACGTAATATAAGTATAGGTGCTTATATAGCTTCATCTTCACTTTTAGCTACAATTCGTATTGAAGACAAATTAAAATTAGATTTTAGCATTCCCGAAAAATACAGTGGTGAAATAAAAGCCGGTTTAAAAGTAAAATTTACTGTTCATGGAGATGATAAACAATATGATGCCACAGTAATGGCTACCGAAGGTGGAATAGATGCAAATACAAGAAATTTAAAAGTAAGAGCAATTATTAATAGCAAGTCAGATAAATTAGCACCAGGGAGTTTTGCAAATGTACAACTTACATTGGGTGAAAACAAAAATGCCATTCTAATTCCCACTCAGGCAATTATTCCTCAGGAAAGAAACAAAAGCGTAATTGTAGCCAAAGATGGAAAAGCTCATTTTGTAATAGTTCGCACTGGCATAAGAAAAGCTTCTTCAATTGAGATCATAGATGGTCTTAATATAGGTGATACCATTATTACAAACGGTCTTCTTTTTTTGAAAGAGGGTGCAAACGTATCATTTTCAACTGTAAAAAATGATGCGTTATGATAATATCAGATATTGCGTTAAAGCGTCCGATAGGTTCTATTGTATTGAGCCTTATGATTATATTACTTGGAGTGGTAGGATACAGTTTTTTGGGTGTACGTTTATATCCTGCTATTGATCCACCGGTTATCACTGTGCAAACTTCTTACACCGGAGCCAATGCAGAAATCATAGAATCACAGATAACTGAACCTTTGGAAAAATCGATTAACGGAATTGAAGGTGTTAAATCTATTTCTTCTTCTTCATCAATTGGTTCCAGCAATATTACGGTTGAGTTTAATCTAGATGCAGATTTAGAAAAAGCTGCCAATGATGTAAGAGACAAAGTTTCTCAAGCGTCAAAAAACCTTCCTCAGGATATTGATGCACAACCTACGGTTACAAAAGCAGATGCTAACAGCGATCCTATTATCATGCTGATAGTTCGTAGTACTTCTATGAATGCTATTGAATTAAGTGATTATGCCGAAAATGTTTTACTTGAAAAATTTCAAACCATTCCGGGAATTAGTTCTGTATCTATTTACGGACAACAAAAACCTGCCATGCGCTTATGGCTCGATCCAAATAAAATGGCTGCAATATCTATCACTCCAGCTGATGTTGCTGCTGCATTGTCGAAAGAAAATGTTGAGATGCCTGGTGGAAAATTGAGAGGTGCTGGTACAGAATTAATTCTAAAAACGTATGGACGATTAACAACAGAAGAAGATTTTAATAATCTTATTCTGCGACAGACAAATAATCAGGTTATCCGTTTAAAAGACGTAGGCGAAGCTGTATTGGGTCCTCAGAATGAAGAATCAGGTGCAAGTATCAATGGTGCAACCGGACTCTCGCTGGCATTGATCCCTTTGCCCGGTGCCAATAGTATTGAAATTTCAAATGAGTTTTATAAACGGCTTGAGCAAATTCAGAAAACACTTCCTCAGGGTGTTAAACTGGATATCGGACGTGATAAATCAATCTTTGTTAAACAATCCGTAACGGATGTTATTGAAACTTTAGGCATTGCCATTTTTCTGGTAGTACTTATCATCTTCCTGTTTTTCAGAAACTGGATTATTGCCATTCGGCCTCTTATAGATATTCCTGTTTCGCTTATAGGATGCTTTTTTGTTATGTATATATTAGATTATTCCATCAATGTACTCACGCTGCTTGGAATTGTTTTAGCTACAGGTTTGGTAGTTGACGACGGTATTGTAGTTACAGAAAATATTTTCAAACGAATTGAAAAAGGTATGAACAAATGGCAGGCTGCCTTTGAAGGTACCCGTGAAATATTATTTGTTGTTATTTCTACATCGCTTACACTGGCTATTGTTTTTATTCCGGTTGTATTTTTACAGGGTTTTACAGGACGACTGTTCAGGGAATTTGGTATCGTAGTTGCTTCGGCTGTATTGATTTCTGCATTAGTTTCATTAACTTTAACACCAGTTTTAAATGTATTCTTAGGCGGTTCTTCTTCTCATCATTCTAAGTTTTATTTATCAACTGAAAATTTTTATGTGAATTTAGAGAAAGGATACCGGCGAATTCTTAGCTTTTTCATTGTAAGAAAATGGATTTCTTTTGCCATACTTGGAGTGTGTTTATTCCTGATTTTTATAATATCTTCACTATTAAAATCAGAGCTGGCACCATTGGAAGATCACAGCTTTATAAGGACTTCGATTACAGCACCCGAGGGAACAGAGTTTAGTAATACTCAGTATATATTAGATAAAATTGCCAGAAAACAAATGGACTCAATTCCTGATGCATTATATGTATTAGCCCGATATGGTGGCGGAATGGGTGGTAATTCAAGTTCAAATACTGGCAATGTAATAACTTTTTTAAAAGATCCTGATGAACGTAAATTTACTCAACAACAAGTGTATGACAAATTGTCTGCAATGTATAAAAAAATACCAGATGCTCGTATTATTGCCAGTCAGGAAGCAACCATTACAACAGCTTCCCATGGTCTGCCGGTTCAATTTGTAATACAAAATCTTGATTTTGCTAAAATCAAGGAAGTATTACCCAAATTTATGGATGAAGCTCAAAATAGTCCGGTATTTAGTAATGTTGATGTAAACCTGAAGTTTAACAAACCAGAGTTGAATATAACTGTAGATCGTTTGAAAGCCACAAGCTTGGGTGTTAGCGAAAAAGATGTATCTAATGCCTTGAATTATGCATTTAGTGGAGGAAGAATCGGGTATTTTTTACGCAACAATAAACAATATTACATTATAGCACAGGTTGACAGAGAAAATAGAAATAAACCGGCTGATATTTCTTCATTATACATAAGGAACAATGAAGGTACCATGATACAACTGGACAATCTGGTAAAAATGGAAGAAAACAGTAATCCTCCATCCTTGTATCATTACAACCGATATAAAGCCGCTATTGTTTCCGCTAACTTAGCAACTGGAAAAACCATCGGTGAAGGACTGGAGGAAATGGACAGGATTTCTGCTAAATTACTGGACGAATCATTCAGTACTGATCTTGCCGGACAATCCAGAGACTTTGCAGAAAGTAATTCTAATATATTATTTTCGTTGATACTGGCATTGTTACTCATTTATTTAATACTTGCAGCACAGTTCGAAAGTTTTCGCGATCCGTTTATTATTATGCTTACAGTGCCCATGGCTATTACAGGTGCCATGCTTTCGCTATGGATTTTCGGACAAACCTTAAATATTTTTTCCGAAATAGGAATGTTACTACTTATTGGTATTGTTACAAAAAATGGAATTTTAATTGTAGAATTTGCTAACCAAAAACAAAAATCCGGTTTGACCAAGAAAGTAGCTGCTTTAGAAGCTGCAGCTGCACGTTTCAGACCAATATTAATGACTTCACTGGCTACAATTTGTGGTGCACTTCCTATTGCTTTTGCTATTGGTTCTGGTGCTCAAAGCCGGGTTTCATTGGGTATTGTTGTTGTTGGTGGATTACTCTTTGCATTGATATTAACTTTGTTTGTAATACCTGTAACATACATAGTGATGACTGGTAAAAAAACAGAAAAACAACACAATTTTTAATTTAGGAATTAAATCTCATGAGAACTTTTTTATTAATAACATTCATAATGATTTTTTCATTAGCCGATGCTCAGTCACTTTTGACAGTGGATGAAGCGGTAAAAATTGCATTGAAAAACAATTATGGCATATTGGTTGCCCGCAACGATGCAACTATTTCCAAAACCAATAATACAATGGGCAATGCAGGTATGTTGCCCAATGTGTCGGTTTTTGGAAATGGAACTTATGAGGTGAATACGGTAAACCAAACCTATTCGACGGGAAGCGAGACCAATTATTCAGGATTATCAACAAAATTTTACAATGCCGGAACTGAGCTTTCGTGGACTATATTTAATGGGGGTAAAATGTTTATCACCAAAAACAAACTTACAGAAATGGAAGCCTTGGGCGAAATGCAATTTAAGGATAAAGTGCTGCAAACGCAATACGATGTAATTGC
>CAZUCB010000127.1:5547-7858 GCA_964618755.1 uncultured Bacteroides sp.
TCCAATACTACCATATTATCGTTTCAGAAACAAATAGATATTGCCCGTCTGAATATAAGCGAATACAACAGAATGCGATATCCGCTCATCAATGTAAAAGCTGGCTATTATGTATCGCATACAGATAACTCGGCAGGAAGTTTGCTGAAAAGCCAATCGTACGGACCACAGTTAGGGGGTAGCATTTCTATTCCTCTTTTTCAATCGGGAAATATTAACAGACAAGTTTCTATTGCAAAATTAGAAGCTTCATCGGCATCATTTAATCTGGAAAATATAAAGCTTGAAGTAAATAAAGAGCTGCAGAATGCCATTGCTACTTTCGAAAACCAACAACGGTTGCTTAACATTGAAACTACCAACAATGATTTTACCAAAGAAATGCTAGAAATAAGCATACAACGCTTGAAACTGGGACAAACTACTTCCTTAGAAGTGCATCAGGCACAGGAAAACTATGCACAATCTTCTACCCGACTGATTAATTTTAAATACACCCTAAAAATTGCCGAAACCAAGCTAAAACAATTAATGGCTGAATTATAATTTTTAAATAATACAATCACTTTATAATTTATTTTGATGACTTTTATTTAATTATTTTTTGGGGGGGGGTAAATATCTTCTCAGAAAATATTTAGTTTTTAATTATAAACTTGAGTATCCCATCCATTTACAAATAAATACTTACAAATTGCCATAACATCAGGATTCTTTTTCCATATAACAGCTGACACATAAATATTTTTGTAATTCCATTTTGGATTCAGTACGATTTTACAGTTATAGTTAAATGTTTGATCAGCAGTGAAAGTGGTTGCTGTTGAAAATTTTTCGCCATAGGCATTGTTCATTGCTGATGATGCTCTTACTACATTGTTATGTTTATAATCTGAAGCACCTGAAGTTTGTTTATATCCAATTCCTGCGGTAGAGCCACCATTGATATGGTTTTCACAAGCATAAAATGTAATATTATACTCTCCTGTAAGATTTTTAAAGAATTTAATTTTTGAAGTAACATTAATTGTATCTTTTACAGTATTGGTTTTAAATTTAACTTGTACTTCAGGCGACTTATTTAAAATTCTACTAATAGATGGTTGTAAACTATTGTAACTAAAAAGGCTATCTCCAATAAAAAATTGAGGGATACCAGAACCCCCATCGCGAGAATTTTCATAAGAATAACGTAATCCAAAACAATCCATAGAATCCTGAGGGTAATTACAGTGAAATGCAAGCGCAATAATCTTTCCTGAATTATTTTTTTTAGCTAAGTTAAAATTATTATATCCGCTACTTCCACAAATACCGCAAGTGGTTGAAGTAAGTTCACCCATAAAAGCAAATTGTTTCATATCGGGTGTTAAATCATCTTCAATTGGAGTAGTTTGTTTTTGAACTTCTTCATATTTATTGCAAGAAAAAAGAAATAAGAATAAAGAAATTGATAGTAAGAAGGTAATTTTTTTCATAATAATACAGGTTTTGTTTGTTTTATTTTGTTCGTATTTTAAATAGTCAAAATTTTATTTTACTTAGCTTAGACAACATAAATGCAAAAAAAGTTGTCTGAGATGAAAACATTTAATAAACCATTTTTTATATGAAGAAAACATACCTTTTGCTTCTAGTTTTAATAATAACAGATATTGCTTCTGCGCAAATGATTTATATGCCAGTAAAAAAGCAAATTGAAAACACATTTATTCAAAGTGATGAGCTCAATAGTGCAAATGAACAGATGAAACGTCGTAGAGGCAGAAGCAGAGGCAGAAGAGGTAAAGGAAGTAACTTTGCTATTGGTGGAAGTATCACTACAATGAAACTTTTTGAATCAATTTTTGATACCAAATTAAGAATAGGATTTGGAGGCAATGCATGGTATAATTTCACACAAAGTAGTTCTATAAGAGGAGGTATTTATTACTTTGTACCCATAATAAATAGCTTTGCTGATGCAAAAAACACAACTTCATATCTTCAATTTAATGCTCACTTTCAACAATTTTTAGCAGGAAATAACAAAGAAGATTTTGGATTTTATGCTTTTGGCGGATTTGGATATATTATTAATTTTAATAAAACCGAATCAGAAGCTGTAGATATTAATGCAAGATACACAAATATAAATCTCGACTTAGGAATAGGTGCTCAATTTAATTTGAATTTTGCTTTTCTTTTTGTAGAAGCACAAGGAAGTCTTGGTTTACTTAAATTTGAAATCCCCACTAATCCTGCTGACGGTATCAATGTGCCTTCTTTTATGAATTTTAGGGCTGGGATGAAATTTCCTTTGAATTTTTAG
>CAZUCB010000128.1:0-7771 GCA_964618755.1 uncultured Bacteroides sp.
ATACTATTTTGTGCGGGCATTAAATCACAAAAACAATAAACACATGAAAAAATTTGTTGCACCATCATTACTATCAGCTAATTTTGCTTGTCTCGAAAAAGACATTGAAATGGTAAACCAAAGCGTAGCGGGTTGGTTTCATATTGATGTTATGGACGGTGTTTTTGTTCCCAATATTTCGTTCGGTCCACCTGTTATAAAACAAATTAAGAAACTTGCCCAAAAGCCATTGGATGTGCATTTAATGATAGTTGATCCCGATCGGTATTTTGAGGTTTTCAAAGAATCGGGTGCTGATATTCTTACTGTACATTACGAAGCATGTCCTCATTTGCATCGCTCTGTTTCGGCTATAAAAAAACTTGGGATGCAGGCAGGTGTGGTGTTAAACCCGCATACAAGCGTTGCATTGCTCGAAAATATTATGTTGGATGTTGATTTGGTTCTACTAATGTCAGTAAATCCAGGCTTTGGTGGACAAAAATTTATCGAAAATACCTATCGTAAAATAAGCCAGTTGAAAGAAATGATAGAAATCCTCAATCCAAATTGTTTAATCGAGGTAGATGGAGGTGTAAGTAAAGAAAATGCTGCAAGATTATATCAGGCAGGTGCTGATGTGCTGGTAGCCGGAAATAGCGTTTTCGGTTCGAGCAATCCTTTGGAAACAATAAAGCTATTAAGTTGTTGAAATATTTTTTCTACCTTAGCCTTTACAGTTTAATTTTTCTATAATATCACAATCGCATTCATCGAAACTCTTATTGTATTGCAACATGGCTTGCTGGCTCATCCCCATGCTCGAAAAACCACCATCATGAAACAAGTTTTGCATGGTTACTTTTTTAGTTAAATCGGAGAAAAGTGTAATGCAATAGTCAGCACATTCGTCAGCAGTACCGTTACCAAGTGGCGACATACGTTCGGTAAAATCCATCAATCCATCAATGCCTTTTACACCACTTCCGGCAGTTGTTAGCGTAGGAGATTGCGAAATAGTATTCACTCTCACTTTTTTCTCACGCCCATATATATAACCAAAACTTCTGGCAATCGACTCCAAAGCCGCTTTAGCATCAGCCATATCATTGTATTCAAAAAGAGTACGCTGCGCCGCAATATAAGATAATGCCACCACAGAACCCCATTCGTTGATAGCATCCATTTTTTTGGCTACCTGCAATACTTTATGAAAAGACATGGCTGATATGTCCATGGTTTTATGATAATATTCATAATCTAAATCATCATAAGGGTGTTTTTTACGAACGTTGGGCGACATACCAATGGAGTGCAAAACAAAATCTACTTTTCCACCCAAAACTTGCATAGCTTGTTCAAACAGATTTTCAATGTCTTTAACACTGGTAGCATCAGCAGGAATAACAACGGTATTACATTTTGCAGCCAATTCGTCCACTTCACCCAAACGAATGGAGACTGGAGTATTAGTTAATACAAATTGTGCACCTTCGTCGTGAGCACGTTCTGCAACTTTCCAAGCAATAGACCTGTTGTTTAATGCTCCGAATATAATCCCTTTTTTACCTTTAAGTAAATTATACATATCTGTGATTTTAATTATAAATTTGTAATTGATAGGCGCCAATTTATATTGAAGTAAGTATTTTACTTCATTAATTCTTTTGCGTTTTCCAATGCTGATATTGTTACGTTTTCATTGCTCAGCATTTTTGCAATTTCCTCAATCTTTTCGGTTTTATTTAATTGTTTAATTACCGAACGTGTATTTTTTTCATCCGATTGTTTCGAAACAAAAAAGTGATTATCAGCTTTAGCGGCAATTTGCGGTAAATGTGTAATAGCTATTAATTGCATATCAACCGACATTTTTTGCATAATAAGTCCTACTTTTCCGGCAATATCACCTGATACTCCATTATCAATTTCATCAAAAATAACAGTTGGAAGTATATTTTGTTTAGATATTATAGATTTTATTGCTAACATTAAACGCGATAATTCTCCACCTGAAATAACTTTTGATAGTTCTCTTAATTCGCCACCCTTATTTGCATTGAATAAAAACATGATTCCATTTCTACCTGAATCATTGAAATATTCAGTTTTGCTTAATTCTATTTTCAAAACTGCTGTTGACATACCTAAATTTGAAAGAACATCTTTTACTGCAGTTTCAATTAAAGGAATGACTTTTTCTCGCTTTAATGATAATTCATCTGTAAGATGTTGTAATTTCCCAAATTGAATGCCAACTTCCTTTTCGAGTAGTATAATTTTATCATCAAAAGAAGAAATATCAAATAACTCATCAGATATTTTTTGATAAATTTCTAAAAGTTCAGCTACAGTTGAAACACTGTGTTTCTTTTCCAACCGAAATATTAAATCAAGACGTTGGGTAAGTTGTTCAGTCAATTTAGCATCAAATTGCACCTTTTCTTCAAGTGTTTCAGCTTCGTTGGCAATATCTTTAAGCTCGATAATGCAACTTAGCAGTCTTTCCGAAATTTCTTTAATTTGAGGATGATAAGCCGATAATTTTGTCAAATAAACGCTTAATTCATTCAACTGAGCTACAACATTTATTTCAGATTGCGAGAGTGAGTCAATCGTTTTATTAAGAACAGTTTTAATGTCTTCAGCATTGTTCTGAATCTCAAGTTCCATTGATATCTCATCTTGCTCGTTGTTTTTTAGATTTGCGTTTTCTAATTCATTAAATAAAAACTGGAGATAATCACGATTTGTATTGGCTTCTTTCTCTTTTGATTTTAAATCCTGTAGTTCACTATTTAGCTGCTGATAAAATTTGAACTCGACTAAGTATTGCTTTATCAAGTCTTGGTTCAAAGCTATATTATCCACTACAGCCATTTGAAAATCAGAATTATTAAGCGTAAGCGTATTATGTTGAGAGTGGATATCAACTAAGCGTTCGCCCAATTCTTTAAGTTGGTTAAGATTTACAGGAGTATCGTTAATAAAAGCCCTGGATTTTCCATTACTGGCTATTTCTCTTCGCAGTAAGCATGGATTTTCATAGTCTAATTCATTATTGATAAAAAAATCTTTTAAGTTGAGTTTTGAAACATCAAAACTTCCTTCTACAACACATTTAGCTGACTTATTAAGCAATACACTTATATCTGTGCGTTGCCCCAAAATCAATGATAATGCTCCAATGATAATTGATTTTCCAGCACCTGTTTCGCCTGTAATTACCGAAAATCCTGATGAAAAATCAATATCTAGTTTTTCTATTAAAGCGTAATTTTCAATATATAAATGAGAAAGCATATAGAAAAGTAAATAGATTCTTATTGTACAAAGATAAAAAAAAGAAACTTAGTGTGTAGAAATTATTTTTTTAAGGGTAATGTTGCGGAAGTTTAGTTGGTAATACCTTCACTTTAAGTGAAATTATCCCTTTTCAAAAATAAAATGAATTTATAAGATAAACTAATTTTTATTTAAAATACCTTGATACTTGCTTGCATTTGCAGGATCAATTTCGATTAGATTATTAATAATTTTGGCTTTGTCCTGTGGTGATGCTTTTGAAAAAATATTTACTATTTCATCTGATTTTGCATCCATAAATAGTTGGATACTAAATAAGCCTGGTTTTTCTCTGTAAGCTTTTCTAAGAAGTTCAACACTTTCGGCAATGGCTGTTCTTCCGGTTTCAATATTATCATACATAGCATCTATACCTAAGCGATGGTATTTATACGTTGCCTGACGTACTGAACTATAGGCACTATTCAATAAATTCTCTACCAACCAATAACGATTCTTTTGACTTTCAAATGATTTCCAGCCTTTTTCAGGTGCATTTTGTGCAAGATTTACAATATTTTGTGCTTTTTCAAAATAAGGAGTTCCTCCATTTGGCGAATACGAATCGAAATCTAAACCTAAGTAAACATAACAATAGTAAGCTATTACTGAAGTTAAATTAGAAGTAAATGAGTTTTCTACATACTCTAAGGTTTGAAATTCTACATATTTGAATTGAAAATCTTTATCTACAAAATTTAATAAAACCGAATTGTAAGAGGTGCGATAAACAGGACGACGTAACTGCAAATTTAAAGTACCTTTGAATTCATCTTGGCTAATACGTTCGTTAACTGTAATTAAAATACTACATTCTATTCGCTCTTCTGGTTTAAACGAATAGTTAGTCCATGATTTTGTATTTACAAATTCGTAAAGAGCAGTTCTTAAATTATCATATACACTGCGGTCGGTTCCTTGCACTTGTGGTGCAGAAACTTGGATATTACAAATAAACTCCTGAGCAATGCTTAAAAATGGAATAAGTACAAAAAATAGATAGAGAAATATTTTTTTCATAAATTTTATAATTGAATTTTAAGCATATAGCTTACAATATCTTTGGCAATTTCTTTTTTTGATTTTAAATCTATGTATTTAGCATTGCCTTTCTTATCAAAAATTGAAACTTTATTGGTATCATATCCAAATCCTGCACCAATATCATTTAATGAATTTAAAACGATAAAATCAAGGTTTTTATTATTCAATTTATCAAGAGCATGCTTTTTTTCTTTATCCGTTTCAAGGGCAAAGCCAATTAATAATTGTTTCGATGTTTTATGTTTTCCTAATTCGGCAAGAATATCAATGGTTGGAATAAGTTTAATTTGAGGGAGTTTTTTTGATTTCTTAATTTTATTTCCTGCGGGATTTGCAATTGTAAAATCAGCAACGGCTGCAGCCATAACAGTATAGTCAGATGTTGGAAAAATCTTTATACATTTTTCATACATTTCATTGGCAGTAATAACGTTAATTCTTTCAATGAGAGGATGGTTTGTTGATATTTGAATAGGGCCAGCTACCAGAGTTACATTTGCACCTAATTGGGCAAAAACTTCTGCCAAAGCAATACCCATTTTCCCGGAAGAATGATTCCCAATAAATCTCACAGGATCAATAGCTTCATAAGTAGGCCCTGCAGTAATCAAAACTCTTTTGCCTTTTAATAATGCAGCGTTTTCGAAATAATTGTCAATGAAAGTAAATATGTTCTCAGGTTCTTCCATGCGTCCTTTGCCTTCGTATCCACAGGCAAGTTCACCTGCAGGAGCTTCAATAAATTTTATTCCTTTGGATTGTAAAAAAGCAATATTTTTTTGAACAGCAAAATGTTCATACATTTTGCAATTCATAGCAGGTGCTATAAAAACTTCTTTATTAAATGCTAAAAAAGAGGTGGATAAAGCGTCATCGGCTATGCCATTGGCAAATTTCCCGATAATATTTGCTGTAGCAGGTGCTACTACAAAAAAATCTGCCCAATCTGTTAATGCAATATGTTCTGTAGAATAATCGTTGTTGTCAGCAAATATATTATCATAAACTTTATTTTTTGATAAAGTCTCAAGCGTGATTTTTGTTACAAAACGAAGTGAATTTTGAGTAGCAACTACTTTTACTTCAGCTCCAGCCTTTATAAAAAGGCGAATCAAGAAAGCCGCTTTATAAGCCGCAATTCCTCCGCTTATTCCAAGTAATATTTTTTTGCCATTCAGCATTTTACACTGTTTTAATAAATAAAAAAAGGTATAAATCTCCCATGAAGTTATTTATACCTTTTTGTATAATTATCAATTAAAATTGATTCCCAGAAGCTTCTTTAACAGGATTTCTGTAATAGATTTTATCAGTTAAGAACTCATTTATAGACAACAAAGTTGGTTTTGGTAAATGTTCGTAGTATTTAGCAACTTCTATTTGTTCTCTATTTTCGAATACTTCTTCCAGATTATCGTTTGGTGTAGCAAATTCTTGAAGTTTACCATGTAACTCTTCTTTTATTTCTAATGAAATTTGATTAGCACGTTTTGATAAAATAGATAAATTTTCGTACACATTATTTGTGTTTTTGTAAAAATCGGTAGTGTTGCGTGTTACTGCAGTTGTTTCCGTTTTTATTTTTTTAAAATCCATAGTATATATTTATGATTTAATTGTTTTCGTAAATTGATGTAACTGTATTGTAAAAATTGGTAGCATCTTTCTTGAATTTCGTATCAGGAAAAGTGTTTATTAATGAATTATAAGCATCTATAACAGTTTTATATCTTTCTTGTTTTTTTGAATCAATACTATTTTTAGCATAATAATAACTTGATTTAACGATATTAAACATAATTTCTTCGCGATAAGATGTTTCGGGGAAATCCTTTAATATATTAGTAAAAGCTATCTGAGCAGCATTGTATGATTCAGTTTTGTAGTATAATTTTGCTATTTCATAAGCTTTTTCAATAAGTTTTAAGCGTAAAGCATCAATTAATTTGTTGGCTTCAGCCACTCTATCACTTTTGGGATAAAAGTTTATAAATATTTGTAATTCTTTTAGTGCTTCATGTGTACTTGTTTGGTCAAGTGTGTAAGTGGGGGAGTCTAAATATTTACAATAAGCACTCATGTATAAACATTCCTCTGCATATTTACTATTAGGGAAAATTTTTGAAAAATTCTTAAAATGATAACTTGCCAAAATATAATCAGCTTGACCATAATAGCAGTATGCGTAATAATAATGTATTTTCTCTGCTTGTTCTTTTCCTCTGTAAATAGCTATTACATTATCAAACATTTGCAAAGCACGATAATAATCGTGTTTCTCATAGTATTTAATACCCATTTCGAGCTTTTTGGCATGATCAGTACCCTTGAGCAATTTTTGATACTTGCTGCAAGAACTAAGTTGAAATAGTGCAACAATAAATAGTAAGTATATCAGTTTCTTAATCATTTTGCAAAATTAATTTTTTTTACTGATATACGAAACGATTTTTATAAAGATTTATTATATAATGTTAAAATATCAGCGTTTTTACAAAAACAAGTTCTAAATTTTAATGTGATTAATTATACCAGTTTCGTTATTTGCATCAAACCAGTTAATATCATCATATCGTCGGAACCAAGTTAGTTGACGCTTGGCATATCTACGGCTATTTATTTTAATCTTTTCAATAGCTTCATCTAAACTACAGTCATCAGCCAAATAAGTAAATAATTCTTTATAACCTACTGTGTTCAGAGCATTCAAATCTTTAAATGCTAGCAATCCTTTTACTTCATTGAGCAATCCCACTTCCATCATCACATTTACACGTTGATTGATAATATCATACAATTGTTCTCGTTCTCTAGTCAATCCTATTTTTACAATTTTAAAATTACGAGGTAATTGCTTGTTTATCCGTAAAGAAGAATAGGGTTTTCCTGTAGTTAAACAAACTTCGATGGCACGCATGAGTCGTTTTGGATTGGCAAGGTCCACTTCATTATAATAAACTGGATCAAGTATTTTTAACTGAGATCGTAAAGCTTCGATGCCTTCGCTTGTAAATAAATGTTTAATGTCTTCACGCAATTCTTCTTCAGGATCAGGTAGTTCGTCAATCCCTTTACATACTGCATCAATGTATAAGCCAGAACCACCAACTAGAACAGCTGTGTCTTTTTTTCTGAATATTTCTTCAAGGCATTGCAGGGCTTCTATTTCGTATTTTGAAACGTTGTAATTATCAGTAATACTAATATTCCCAATAAAATAATGTGGTGCTACAGCTAATTCTTCTGTGGATGGTTTTGCAACACCAATATTGAGTTCTTTATAAAATTGACGGGAATCTGCCGAAATAATTTCTGTACCTAATAATTTGGCAACTTTAATAGCCATAGCAGTTTTGCCCACAGCAGTAGGTCCAATAATTACGATGAGGGTTTTGGTTTTATT
>CAZUCB010000129.1:0-7669 GCA_964618755.1 uncultured Bacteroides sp.
CATTTTGGATATGCTTATCTTGATTGTGAGTGTAAGCCATTTCAAATCACATGCACAAATAATAAAGATACTATTTGTGCTGGGCAAAGCACAACCTTATCTGCCCCTCCAGGAGCTAATAGTTATTTATGGTCGCCTGGTGGTGCAACTACACCAACTATTACAGTTACACCAGCTACAACAACAAATTATAGTTGCGTAGTAACTACTCAAGGGAATACTCCTTGTGTGAGTGCCCCTATATTTAAGAAAATTGTTATTGATACGGGTTTTGCAATTACTGCTGGTAGTAATAGCCCTGTTTGCCCTAACGATACAGTATTTCTAAATTCGTTACCGGCAGGCTTAGCATCTTATCATTGGACAGGACCTAATGGTTTTGCTGACAGTACCCGAAACACATTCAGAGCAAATGTAACACCTGCAGATACTGGCACATATTCAGTTACCATAAAAAATGCCAGAGGATGTACGGTTGTAAAAACAACTTCTGTAGGATTACGAGCTTTGCCAACAATTGTTACAGCTAATGACAGTGTTTGCAAATTTGAAACTGCTACAATATCAGCGAGTGGAGGTGTAATTTATGATTGGAGTACAGGTGACAATACTGCCATTATTAACGTTGCACCTTTAATTACAACAACTTATCAAGTAAAAGTAACTGACCAATATGGTTGTAAAAATACATCTTCTGCTATGGTGGTAATACATCCTCAACCTATTATACAAATGTCTCCAAACACTTCTGTTTGTTTGGGCAGTCAAACTACAATTACTGCAAGTGGAGGGGTTTCTTATTTATGGAATACCAATCCCACTGACACAAATTCATATATTGTAGTAACCCCCACAGATTCAGTAACAACTTATAAGGTTATCGTTACCGATATTAATAAATGTGTTGATTCAGCAACAGTAAATGTAACTACAATTCAACTTCCTACACCTACAATATCTAACGAAATTGATACACTTTGCAAAGGTTCTTATACAACCATAACTGCTGGTGGCGGATCATCATTTTTATGGAATACAGGAGAGGTTACACCTTCAATTTCTGTTAGGCCTTTAACTTCATCTGTTTATACAGTGACTGTAAAGAATATCATTTGTTCTAAAGACACATCAATCTTACAACTTGTTAGAAATTGTTATGTAATTTATGTCCCAAATGCATTTAATCCTACTGGATATAATACAATTTTTAAACCTATTGGTGAAGTAGGAGAACCTCAAATTTATCAATTTGCTATTTACAATCGTTGGGGACAATTAGTTTTTCAAACTACAGATGTAAATCAAGGTTGGGATGGTAAATTTAATGGTGAATTTGTTCCAGCAGGAGCTTATGTTTATTATCTTCTAATTGATAATGGTTATGAAGAACCTTATGAAAAGATAGGTACAGTAACAGTTATTCAATAAAACTGTTAAATTTAAAAATAATGGGATGTCAAAAACTGACATCCCTTTTTTTATAAATACAATTTTAAACTTAAATCATGCTACTATGAGGCAACCAACGAACATTAATTATTGTCATTAGTTTATAATATATTCTTTACTTATTTTTGCAAATAAATTTTTTAGATATGAAGAAATTATTTTCTTTAACAATAATAGTTTTTATAGTATTGTTTTTTCAGTTGAATGTGAAAGGGCAATTTGTATTAACCGGAAAAATCGGAAATGTTCCAACAAATGTTTATCACATGTGTATAGGGGATACCCTTGATTTAAACTCATCGAAATCAAATTACTTAATGAATAATGATTTTAATACAGGCACACTTGGTCCAGGTTGGTCAACCAATGTTACTCCTTTGTGGTCAAATCCATGTCCACCATTAAATAACGGGGCATCGGGTATAGTTTTATGGTTTGGTGGGAGTACTTTTCCACGTGAATTAATAACAGTTGGATACGATATTCATTGTTACAAAAAGTGTTATGTAGAATTTGATATGAAATATGGAGCCAATCAAAACTCTGCAAATTGTGAGTCGCCTGATATAGCAGGCACTGGTGATATAAATGATCCTGCTGGAGAAGGAGTTCACTTATTGTATTCAACAAATGGTTCAACATGGACACAATTTCCTGGTATTAATATTCCAGGTAGCGGTGGTTACTGGACTCCGGTTGCTGGTAATGCAGCTACAGGTCCTTACTATTCTTGGAATCATTATAGTAACGAATTACCAATTGACGCTATATCTACTAATACTAGGATAAGATGGTATCAAAATGTTGCTTCAGGTAATGTTTATGACCATTGGGGAATTGATAATGTTCAAATTTCTTGTCCAGTTCAACCTTATGTAAGTTGGTCCTGTCCAGAAAGACTTGGCTGGTCATTTCCTGGCTTTAATCCTAATCCTTTTGTTGCAACTCAGGCTGGTGTTTTTCATTACATTGTTTCTATTATTGATTTGAGTAATCCAGTAAATTTTATATGTCCTGAAATAGACACAGTTACTGTTATTGTTCACGATCCTAAAGTTAATGCAATCCCTGATTTATCAATATGTAGAGGAAATTCAACTATTTTAACAGAAACTGTTACGGCTATACCTCCAGTAACTTATCAATGGAATACAACACCAATAACCACTACGGCTTCGCTTACAGTTCATCCTTATGATACTACAGTATATATTATTACAATAAAAGACAGTTTAGGTTGTAAAGCAAAAGATACTGTTACAGTTAATGTAATTCCACTTCCTGTAATTATTACAACCAACGACAGCGTTTGCAAATTTGAAACTGCAACAATATCAGCGAGTGGAGGTGTAATTTATGAGTGGAGTACAGGTGCAATAAATTCAACAATAAACGTTGCACCTCTAGATACTACAACTTATCCTGTTAAAGTAACTGATCAATATGGTTGTTACGACACCTCTTCTGCTATAGTGGTAATATATCCCATACCTATAATAGAACATTCTCCAGATATAACTGTTTGTTTGGGCAGTCAAACTACACTTACTGCAAGTGGAGGAGTTTCGTACTTATGGAATACCAATCCTACTGACACAAATTCAAATAATTTAGTAACCCCCACAGATTCTGTAACAATTTATAAGGTTATCGTTACCGATATTAATGAATGTGTTGATTCTGCAACAATAAGTGTTACTACAATTCCACTTCCTACACCTACAATATCTAAAGAAATTGATACACTTTGCAAAGGTTCTATTACAACCATTTCATCAAGTGGTGGAACTTCGTATTTATGGAATACCGGAGAAGTTACACCATCAGTTTCTGTTAGGCCTTTAATTTCAACTGTTTATAATGTTACAATAAGTAATATAACCAATAATGTTGAATGCTCAAAAGACACCTCTATACTACAGCTGGTTAGAAATTGTTATGTAATTTATGTCCCAAATGCTTTTATACCTACTGGTTATAACACAGTTTTCAAACCTATTGGAGATATTGGAGAACCACAAACTTATCAATTTGCAATTTACAATCGTTGGGGACAATTAGTTTTTCAAACTACAGATGTAAATCAAGGTTGGGATGGTAAATTTAATGGTGAATTTGTTCCAGCAGGAGCTTATGTTTATTATCTTCTAATTGATAATGGTTATGAAGAACCTTATGAAAAGATAGGTACAGTAACAGTTATTCAATAAAATAATTCAATAACAAAAATAAAAATAGGGCTGTCTATGTTTGACAGCCCTATTTTTTTTATATTTGCAAGCAATTATCAGTTTAATTTCAAAAAAATGAACAAAAAGATTTTGTTTTTATTGGTTTGTATTATTCCTTTTTTTTATAGTTGTAGAACAAATTCAGCCTCGCAACGTCAAAAACAAGTTGAAAAGCAAAGAGAAGAAAAAGATAGAGAAGCAATCAAATTATATGAAGATGGTAAAGAAAAACATTTGAAAAATCAGAGCAAGGAGACCAGAAATAGGATGAAGGTTAATAAAGATAAATCTATAAAAACAAGTTATGTGAAAAAAGATTTTTTTTTAAAGCGATGGTTTACAAGAAAACCACCTAACACTTGCCCTAAATCTTCTTAATTAAACTTTAGCATGAATTTAAAATTTTAATACAACCTAAAAACTTAATAACCAATAATGTTAAGAAGTGAAATTAGCTATTAAATATATCCTTACATTCTTTTTTGTTTTGGTTTTTAATACACTTTACTGCCAGTTAAACACCAATATAAAATTTGAGCATATTTCATCGGAAATGGTGAAACTTGATAAAGGTTTGTCACAAAACTCTGTTCAAGCTATAATTCAGGATAAAGAAGGATATATGTGGTTTGGAACTTGGGATGGACTTAATAGATTTGATGGTTATGGGTTTTCCATTATTCGCCCTGATTATTTTAATGCTAAATCAGGAATTAGTAGCCCAAGTATTAGAGCTTTGTTTCAGGATAAAATAGGTTTTATATGGATTGGAACTGAAAACGGATTGAATAAATATGACCCCAAAACACGAATTTTTATTCAATACAATAAAAACCCAATAGATAAAAATAGTTTATCAAATGATTATATCAATACAATTTGCGAAGACGACAGAGGTTTTTTATGGATTGGAACCAATGATGGTTTAAATAAATTGAATAAAAAAACAGGGTCTATCGTTCGTTATTATTTGAATCCATCAAATGCAAATTCATTAAGTAATAATTCCATTAATCATTTATTATTCGATTCAACTGGATTTTTATTGATTGCAACTCAAAAAGGTTTAAGTCGTTTGAATCTAAAAACCAATATTTTTTCTCATTTCTACCATAATCCTTCTAATAAAGCATCCATAAGTAGTGATTTTATAAATTACGTTTTTATAGATAAAAATCGAGATTTGTGGATTGGAACAAATAATGGATTAAATAAATTTGATAAAAATAATAATAAGTTTATTCCATTTAAAAATCAACCTTCTAATACTTTATCATTAAATAATAATGATGTAAAAACTATCATTCAGGACAAAAAAGGTATGTTGTGGATTGGAACTATGGGTGGTGGTGTTAATTATATGAACCCGAATGATAATAATTTTTATTCTTATGCATCAAATCCTTCAGATAATTCAAGTTTAAGTAATGATTATGTCAATTGCATTTATGAAGATAATTCAGGAAATATATGGGTGGGTACCGCATGGGGTGGTCTAAATAAAATAGATAAACAATCGAAAAAATTTAGACATTTTACACACTTTAACAATGAGAATTATAAGAGTATTAATAATAATTTGGTATGGTCGATAGTAAACGATAAAAAAGGGAATACTTGGATTGCTACCAATGAAGGTGTAAATATTTATAATAAAGAAACGAAGAAATTCTCTTATATTACACATCAACCTAATAATATTAATAGCTTGGGAAGTAATAGTGTTAGAATGATAGTTATAGACCACAAACGAGAAAATATTGTTTGGTTTGCAACTTTAGATGCTGGTTTAGATAAATATAATACTAAAACAAAAGTTTTTAAGCATTATAGGTTTGATCCAATTCAAAAAAATGGCTTAACTACCAATAGGTTAATGTCTTTATATGAAGACAAATATGGGGATATATGGGTGGGTACTGAATTTGGTGGTTTATGTGTTTTGAATCCTGAAAAAGAAACATTTACAATTTTTCAACACAATTCCAGCGATAAATATTCAATCAGTAGCAATACTATTTATCCAGTTTACGAAGATAGAAATGGGATTATTTGGGTTGGAACCTACCATGGGTTAAACAGGTTCGACAGAAAAACTAAAAAGTTTTATACCTATTTTCATGACCCAAATAACAAAAATAGTATCAGTAGTGATATGATTTTTTCTATTTATCAAGATAAAAATGGATACTTTTGGCTTGGAACAATGGGTGGGGGCTTAAATAGATTTAATCCTATTACAAAGGAATCTAAACATTATTCTGAAATTAATGGATTGCCTAACAATGTTGTATATTCAACAATTGAAGATAAAAATGGTGATTTTTGGTTAAGCACAAATTTTGGTTTGTCAAAATTTAATCCATTAAGTGAAGCTTTTGTAAATTTTGACGTAAAAGATGGCGTACAAAGTCATGAGTTTAATTTTGGAGCTGCAGCAATTGATCAAGATGGAGAGTTGTTTTTTGGTGGAATGAATGGGTTTAATGCATTTTATCCAGAAGAAATTATCATGAACAAGAATGTGCCTTCAATTACTATCACATCATTCAAATTATTTAACATAGAAATTCCTATAAGTTTAAAAGATGGCGATACTCTCAATTTGGATTATGATGAAAATTTTTTCTCTTTTGAATTTGCTTCATTAGATTATGTGAACCCTTATAAAAATAAATACGCATATTTTCTCGAAAATTTTGATAAAACATGGAATTATACTAATGCTTCTCGCCGGTTTGCTGATTATACAGCAGTTGATCCTGGTAAATATATATTTAGAGTAAAAGGCTCTAACAATGATGGAGTTTGGAATGAAAAAGGAATTAAAATTTTTATTTACATTAATTCACCTTGGTATAAAACAATGTTTTTTTATATATCATTAATTATAATAATTGCAATATCTATATGGATAACAATGGTATGGAGAATTAAAAAAATTCGAAAAAAACATGAAGTTGAAAGAAAAATACTTGCTATTCAAAAGCAGGTGTTTGAACTTGAACAAAAATCATTGCGATTACAGATGAATCCACATTTTCTTTTTAATTCATTAAATTCAATACAAAGTTTTGTTATAGAAAAAGATATAGATAAGACTATTTATTATTTATCACGTTTTTCACAATTAATGAGATTGGTATTAAATAATTCGCAACAAACTTTCGTTGTTCTGCAAGACGAGTTAAAAGTCATTAGGCTTTACCTGGATTTAGAAAGGCTTAGGTATGAAAATATATTTGATTATATCATCATTATAGATCCAGATATTGATGAAGAGTTTACTGCAATTCCGCCAATGATAATTCAACCATATATTGAAAATGCAATAATTCATGGCTTAATTCATAAAAAACAGCAAGGAGAATTAAGAATTGAGCTAAAATTAATAGAAGATCACATTCTATGTATTATACAAGATAATGGAATCGGAAGAGCAGCCGCAATAAAAATACGAGAGCAATCAGGAATTTCACATAAATCGAGTGGAATGCTAATTACACAAGAAAGACTTGATATTTTAAATAAGAAAAACAAAGACCAAATTTCAGTTAAAGTAATTGATTTAAAAAGTAATAATGAAACAGCAATAGGAACACGTATTGAGTTAATGATTGTATTTAAAGATGTTTAAATGATGAATTAATAATTAATTATGAAATAGCCATAAGAATAATATTCATATAAATAGAGTAGGATAGTATATGACGCATTTCATTTAAAATTTTATAATTATAATATGAAAGATCCATTCGCTATAAATGGCACACCAACCGAGAATGATTAAGAATGCAGATAACCACTTAGCGGTTTTAATGGAACCTGTTAATTATAAATTCTTAAGTTTTTAACCGCTTAGTGGTTTTCTTATACCATTAAATATCAATAAATTAATAAATTTTAAACAGATGAAAGATATATTAATCTCAATTTCTGTTATAGGACTAAAAAACACAAGAAACTAAAACCAAATACAATGATAAAAG
>CAZUCB010000130.1:0-1325 GCA_964618755.1 uncultured Bacteroides sp.
TAATACACTCTCTATAATCAAGTCAAAAACCTTAGCTACTTAATTTTCTATAAAACATATATCTTTTTTATCTTTGTAGCTTTAAAAAGAGAATCATTTTGGAATTTCAACTTACATCAGATTTTAAACCTACCGGCGATCAACCTGAAGCCATCCGACAATTGGTAGAAGGCATTCAGCGTGGCGACAAAGCACAAACCTTGCTGGGCGTTACAGGTTCAGGTAAAACCTTTACAGTAGCTAATATTATCCAACAGGTTCAAAAACCTACACTTATACTAAGTCATAACAAAACACTGGCAGCTCAGTTATTCGATGAATTCAAACAGTTTTTTCCCGATAATGCGGTAGAATATTTTGTTTCCTATTACGATTATTACCAACCCGAAGCTTTTATCCCATCCACCAATACTTATATCGAAAAAGATCTTTCTATCAACGAAGAAATTGAGAAATACCGTCTCAGCACATCATCTGCATTGCTATCGGCACGCAAAGATGTTATTGTGGTAGCATCGGTTTCCTGCATTTATGGCATTGGCAATCCCGAAGATTTTTACAGCAATATCATTGAAATAAAAAAAGGCGATGTCATCAGCCGTAATAAACTATTACTGGCATTTGTCGGAAGTTTATATTCCCGTACCGAAGCCGATTTTAGCCGTGGAAACTTCAGGGTAAAAGGCGATACTGTAGAAATATATCCGGCCTATTTAGATTATGCTTATCGCATCATCTTCTGGGGCGATGATATCGAAAGCATCGAATCTATTGATGCCATCAATGGACATACCATCAGCACACACGAGGAAGTAAAAATATTTCCTGCCAATATCTTTGTAACTTCTCCCGATAAGGTGAAGAAAGCCATTTATGCCATACAGGATGATTTGGTAAAACAAATGGACTTTTTGAAAGAAAACGGCAAACACTTAGAAGCCAAACGCCTCGAAGACAGGGTTACCTACGATTTGGAAATGCTGCGCGAATTAGGGTATTGCTCAGGTATCGAAAACTATTCGCGATATTTTGATGGCAGAGAAGCCGGCTCACGACCTTTCTGCTTAATTGATTATTTCCCCGATGATTTCTTGTTGGTAATTGACGAAAGTCATGCTACCATTCCACAGGTAAGAGCCATGTATGGCGGCGACCGTTCCCGTAAACAAAACTTAGTAGAATACGGTTTTAGACTTCCTTCAGCTATGGACAATCGCCCCTTGAAGTTCGATGAATTTGAAGCCATGATCAACCAAACTATATTTGTAAGTGCCACTCCTGCTGACTATGAATTGCAACAATCGGACGGTGTTGTGGTAGAACAG
>CAZUCB010000130.1:1425-7665 GCA_964618755.1 uncultured Bacteroides sp.
TGCCACTCCTGCTGACTATGAATTGCAACAATCGGACGGTGTTGTGGTAGAACAGTTAATTCGTCCTACTGGTTTATTAGATCCGCAAATAGAAGTCCGCCCCAGTTTAAATCAGGTAGATGATTTATTGGACGAAATTGAAAAAGTTACTGCACGCAATGAACGTACCTTGGTAACTACACTTACCAAAAGAATGGCTGAAGAATTGTCGAAATACATGGCGAATATAGGCATCAAATGCCGCTACATTCATTCCGATGTGGTTACTTTGGAAAGAATTGAAATATTAAAAGACCTGAGAGCAGGAAGTTTCGATGTATTGATTGGAGTTAATTTACTGAGAGAAGGATTAGATTTGCCCGAAGTTTCGTTGGTTGCCATTCTAGATGCCGACAAAGAAGGCTTTTTGCGTTCCGAACGTTCGCTTACACAAACCGCTGGTCGTGCAGCACGTAATGTAAACAGCAAGGTAATTATGTATGCTGATAAAATTACCAATTCAATGCAGATGACCATCGATTCTACCAATCGTAAACGCGAAAAACAAATCAAATACAATTTAGATAACAACATCACTCCAACTACTATTTTCAGATCGGCTGATTCAAGTTTCGGACAGGCTAAAACGAGTGCACCTCGACCCTATATTGAAAACGATACCATAAACATTGCCGCCGAACCGGTTCTTAAATACATGAGTAAAGAACAACTTCAAAAGAGTCTTCAATCCTTAAAAGCAGAGATGAACAAAGCGGTAAAACAACTCGATTTTATACAAGCTGCAAAATACAGAGATGAGATGTTTGAATTAGAAAAACTCATTGACATGAAAAGCCAGAAAGCTTATTAGTCATCGAATCTCTAATTAATAGCCAAGATATTTGATTATTATTAATACTATTTATCTAGAATTGCTTTAACACCTGGTAATATTTTACCTTCTAAATATTCGAGCATAGCACCACCACCTGTTGAAACGTAGCTAATTTGATCAGATAGGTTGTATTGATTAAGAGCTGCAACAGAATCACCACCACCTACTGCAGAGAAAGCACCACTAATAGTTGCACTGGCTACAGCAATAGCAACTGATTTGGTACCTTGCTTAAATCTATCCATTTCGAATACGCCCATAGGTCCATTCCAAAGCAATGTTTGAGAATTATTAATAATTTCGGCAAATCGTTTACAACTTTTGGGTCCGATATCTAAGCCCATCCAATCTTCGTCGATATCATCCGCAGCATTTACTTTAAAATGTGAATCATTAGAAAAAGCATCAGAAATAACGGCATCTGTTGGTAGATAAAGATTTACTCCTTTTAGCATCATTTCTTGAACCATTTCTCGGGCAACTCCAATTTTTTCTTCTTCAATCAGAGAATTCCCCACTTTTCCACCCAATGCTTTGATAAAAGTAAAAGCCATACCTCCTCCAATAATCATATTATCAACTTTAGGAATCAAGTTTTTAATAATATCAATCTTACTAGAAACCTTAGCACCTCCAATAATAGCTGTAAAAGGTGGTTGGGCTTTGTGTAATAGTTTTTCAAGATTTTGAATTTCATTTTCAAGTAGTAATCCAAAATATTTTGCTTTAGGGAAAAATCTAGCAATTGTTGCAGTGGAAGCATGTTCACGATGTGAAGTTCCAAAAGCATCGTTGATATAAGCATCTCCTAAACTTGCTAATTTTTGTGCAAATTCAACATCACCATTAATCTCTTCAGGGTAAAAACGAAGGTTTTCTAATAGAATTATTTCGCCTGGTTTTAAAATAGCAGCAGCATCAATAGTTTTTTGGCCAAATAAGTCTCTTGTGAAAATAATATTACGGTTTAATAATTTGGATAAATGAGGCACGATTGGAGTTAGTGTATAATCTTCCTCATAACCTCCTTTGGGACGACCAAGGTGTGCCATCAAAATAACCGCAGCACCATCATTTAAAACTTTATTGATTGTTGGTAATGATTCTACTATTCGAGTATCATCAGTTATCTGTCGATTGTGGTTCAACGGAACATTGAAATCGACTCTGATAAGAACTTTTTTACCTTTAAAATTAACATCACTTATCTTTTTCATAAAAATTGGTTTAAATTTGAGTTCAAAAATAATATAAAAATAATATAAAAGCAAATAAGTTTTGAAAATTTCAGGGTAAACTTATTATAAAACTAAAAAATCAACCTTTTGATAAGTAGTTTTTTATTAATAGATAATCCATTTATAAATCCCATTTTTTGCATATATTTATCATGTTTTTTAGATTGGGATTCAGTGCAAAGTTTCTCGTAACCTAATTTAGAAAAATAGAATAAGTTTTCAGTGTAAACAAATTTACCAGGCTTTTGATCTCGATACTCAGGTATTACAAAATCTAAGCCTATCATAAGCGTTTTTTCGTCGTATTCGTGAGCGAGTATTACTCCTGCTACCGACATGTTTTTTAGAATTAATATGCTGATTTTGTTCATTTCAGGTTTAAAATTAAACTCTGGAAAAAAACGAAGGATGTCTTTATGGTGAAATGCCAAAAATGCTTCCAAATATTTATTATCGTTACGCACTTCAAGTAAGCGAAAATAATCATTTCCAGCATACATTCGTGAAAGATAATAGATATCAATTCCTACAATAAAACCATTAAGGATGCCTACTGGTAAAGCTCCAATTATAAAACCATAAATTGAAAATAGAACTGCACCCAAAAGATTAATCCATCTTAATTTTTGTAAAGAATTCATTAGCATGGATATAGCAATTACAATAGAAGCTAAGTAACCAATCCATTCATAGGTAATTATTGTCATTTAGTATGATTTTTAATATCGAATATCGATGTATGATTTAAGAAGTTTTTAAAGATTTGACTTAACTTCGTATTTAATAATGAAGTCTATCTTTTCTGATTTTTTTAAGCTTTATCCTTTTAACTTTATCCTTTAAACTTTAACCTTAATAATTACCACTCCACTTTTTCTCTTAAAACTGGCATTGTCATGCATCTAGCACCACCACCGCCTCTTGGTAGTTCAGACCCATCAATGGTAACTACGAATTTATTAAAATCATTCATATTTTTTCTTCCTTTTATAATATCGCGTGCTTTTAATACTTCAAAACCATTGTTGTTTAATTCCTCTATGGTGTAGCTATTCCGAGCATAACCCATTATTTTACCTGGTCCTAATGCGAAGAAATTTGCTCCACTATGCCATTGTTCACGTTGTTGAATCCATAAATCATCAGGAATTCCGCAGGTTAAAGGTTTTAAATCAAAATTTAAAATTTTAAGAGCTTCCATCATCGTATTTCGAAAACGAATAAATTCAACTTTACCATTTTCAATTTTAATATGAACCGTTTGATATTTATTATGGCGTGCAATTAAGGGTTCGTAAATCATGCAATTATCTTTATCTAAAAGGGTAAAAACCATATCAAGATGAATAAAAGATTCGGGTTTATATGGCAATTCCTGTACTACAATATTAATTGTAGTTTTGTTTTCTTTAAATCTGTCAATTAAAAAATCAACAGCTTTGGTATTTGTGCGACTTCCTAAGCCAATTAATATTACATCTTCACGAGCAATTAAAACGTCACCACCTTCAATGGTTATTTCAGGATCAAAATCTTTGTAATTAATTGGATTAACAGTTTTTGCACTTACAGTATCGCTATGGTCGAAAATAGTTTCCATTATTATAGCTTCCCTTGCACGAACGATGTTTGCCATTCGGCTAATTAAAACTTCGTTATACATTGAAATAGAAGCATCTCTCATATAAAAGAAATTATGTAACGAACGCAACGAATACCTTTCTTGACTTAAAAAATTGGTTAAAGTATCTTGTTTCATCTCAACACCTTCAATCATTGCTTTTGTGAAATCTTCAACGTTAAGTTCTAATAATTCCTTGTAAACGTTCATTGCTTTTTCATTTGCACAAACTTTGTGTGCCAATTCTCGCCTAACATTTTCGCTTTGTAGTGCTTCTGATAACAAATCTTTTACTTCATATACTTTGGTAAATTTACGTAAAACACTCTCAAACTCACAATATTCTTTAGTAGCAACTGTAAGGTTTAAAATATCGCTATATAATGCTCTTTCAGCATTTTGAGGTGTCATGTTTTCAATCTCACTACCTGGATGATGAATAATAACACCCTGCAAATTACCAATTTCAGAACTAACATTAACTTTCATACTTATTTTTTTTGCAAAGGTACAAAAAGTTTATAAAGTCAAAGAGGTTGTGAAATCTAAGTTTAGGGCAAACTATGAAATTGAAAATTAATTAGTAATTTTGTCTAATATTTTCAGTCTTTAATTTAATGCTAAAATAATCATAATGACAAAAGCAAAAATTAATAAAAAAACATCAATTGCTGTTTCGAAACCTGATTTTTGGAAAAATAAATACCTTTCTTATTTATTTGTTATACTTATAATTGTACTTTATGGAAACACTTTTCATCACGCTTTTGTCCTTGATGATGATATTGTATATCAAAAAAATTCTTTTGTACTTAAAGGCATTAATGGTATTGGTGATATTTTTTCTTATGGATATTTATATGGTTTTAATAAAGAAAATGATCAATCTTACCGACCTTTAACATTGGCTAGTTTTGCTGTTGAAAATCAGTTTTTTAAAAAGAGTAGCACTGCAAGTCATGTAATTCAGGTTTTATTATATGCTTTGGCATGTTTTGTTTTGTTAAAACTACTTTTGGAAATATTCACTTCTACACCATTACTTGCTTATTTGATTGCAATGCTTTTTGCTTCGCATCCTATTCACACAGAGGTTGTTGCAAACATAAAGTCACGTGATGAAATTCTATCTTTTCTATTTATAATTCTCACACTTAGATATTTACTTAAATATTTGAATACTAAAAATATATATAAACTAATCTTTTCAGTCATTTCTTTTATTTTAGCTATACTTTCAAAAGAAAGTGCTTTGCCTTTAATTGCTGTTATTCCTTTTTTTATCTATATATTTAGCAATAAGAGTATAAAGATAAATATTTCATTAACAGCTATATTTATCTCAATTTCTGTATTTTACTTGCTGCTTCGTGCATCAATTCTTTCATCGATGGGATTTGCAGAAAATATGGATATAATTAATAATACTTTGGGAGCTTCAAGTAATAAAGTTGACGAATTAGCTACAATATTCTACATACTTGGCAATTATATTAAATTATTAATTTTACCTTATCCATTGTCGTTCGATTATTCCTATAATCATTTTTCTATTGTTTCGTGGACAAATATTATTTCAATCTTTTCTTTATTAACATACTTATTTATAGGCGTTTTTGCTATTATTAGAATGTTGAAAAAGCAAGCTGATGGCTTTGGTTTATTGTTCTTTTTGATTATGTTTTCGATATCAACAAATATTTTTGTAAAAATTGGAGCTACTTTAGGCGAACGCTTCCTTTTTACACCATCATTTGGTTTTATCCTTGCAATAACTTTTCTTTTATGGCAAAAGTTTTGCAAAAGCAAGGTAAATACCAAACTTGTTATTACTTTATTTTCAATTGTTTTTATTTTTTCTGTTATAACTTTTCAGCGAAATAAAGATTGGAAAAGTAATTTTACGTTGTTTGAATCGGCAATTAACGTATCACCCAATAGTGCAAGAGTTCAATCATCGATGGCTTCTGAGTATAGAATAATGGCTGAAAAATCGACTAGTTATAATGAAAAAAGCATAAATTATGAAAAAGCTATCTTTCATTATCAAAAAGCAGCTGAAATTTATCCTAAATTCACTGATGCTTATTATAATTTAGGTGTTTGTTATCAATTTTGGGGTAAAAATGATTTTGCAAAAGATGCTTATGTAAGTGCTTTAAATATATCTCCAAACCACATCAATGCAATTAATAATTTAGGTGTAATTTATTTTAATAATCAAGAAATGGATAGTGCATTGTATTATTTTAAATCATCTTATAATATAGATTCATTAAATTCAAATACATTAGGAAATATTGGTGGTGTTTATCACACTAAAGGAAATTATATTGAGGCTATTAAGTATTATGAAAAATCATTGGCTTGCGATAAATCCAATAAAAACAGTTTGGGAAATATATTAAAAGCTTGTAAAGCTGTAAATGATACAATTCGTTTAAAAAAATATGAAAATTGGAACTAAAAAACCATGAATGAATTAACTTTTTACAAGAGAATGGCTT
>CAZUCB010000131.1:0-7602 GCA_964618755.1 uncultured Bacteroides sp.
TGTGCCTTCTTTTATGAATTTTAGGGCTGGGATGAAATTTCCTTTGAATTTTTAGATTAACAAAAAAGAGCTTGTAAAATTTTACAAGCTCTTTTTGTATTAATACCTCTGATAATTTTAAATCAAATAGGCATACATTGCATAAAATGCAGATGCTGCAACTAAATCACTCACTGGTACTTTTTCGTTAGGCGCATGCGCCAGCACTTCGTTGCCTGGACCAAAACCTATTGTAGGAACGCCGTACATACCATTAAGTGCGATACCATTGGTGGAGAATGTCCATTTATCGACCAAAGGTTTTTTATCAAATAGTTTAATAAAAGCTTCTTCGCCGGTAGTAACGGCTTTATGATCAACTGGGATTTTCCAGGTAGGATAATATTTTTCCATTCCATAATGATTTCCGGTAAATGCAATGCCATCATAATACAATACTTCAACTTTTGCATCCATATCTTTTACAATTTCTTCGATTTCTTTAACCGCTGATTCTTTGGTTTCGCCCCATGTCAAGCGCCTGTCGAGGTGAATGCGGGCGTAATCGGCAACGGCACATAAAGAAGGACTGCCCGAAATAATTTCGGAGATGGTTACACTTCCTTTACCCAAAAATTCATCGGTAGCTAAACGTTCGTTGAGTTTTTCTATTTCTAAAGCAGCACGTGAAGCCATATAAATGGCATTTTTACCTCTTTCGGGTGCAGAACCATGTGATGATAATCCTTTGAAATGAACATGTATTTCCATACGACCCCGATGACCGCGATAAATATTGAGATTGGTAGGCTCAGTACTGATTGCAAAGTCGGGTTTTATCTTATCTTCTTCAATAATGTATTTCCAGCACAAGCCATCGCAATCTTCTTCCATTACACTGCCAACAAAATAAATGGTTAAATCGCGATCGAAACCGAGTTCCTTAAGAATTCTTCCGGTGGTAACAAAAGCAGCGGGACCACCTTCCTGATCAACAGTACCACGACCGTGTACGAAACCGTCTTTTATTTCTCCTGAAAACGGATTAAAGCTCCAGTTGTCGAGATTGCCAACATCTACTGTATCCATGTGCCCATCGATGGCTAAGATCTTTTTCCCATTGCCTATACGGCCAATTACATTGCCTATTCCATCGATAAATACTTCGTCGAAACCGGCTTCTTCCATTTGTCGTTTGAGTTCGTATTGCACTTCTTTTTCTTCCATGCTGAGTGATTTAATTTTCACTAGTTTCGAAAGATTTTCGGCGGTATAATTGCTGTATTTTTCAGCCAATGCTTTTATTTTTTCTGCTATTTCTGTCATGATTTGTATTTTTATTGCTTACAAAATTAATAAAAAATACTTAGGTAAAGCATATATTTGAAGTGTTTTAAAAATAGAAAAACTACAAATCTTTAACTAACATAGTTTATTTTAAACTTCCTTTTCTTTTTAATTCAATAAGTGTAATTTCGGGAAGAATTCCGATTCGACCCGGGTAACCAATTACACCCAGTCCCCGATTCACATAAAGATATTGTGGAGTAGCCGAATTTTCGTTAAGAAATAAACCAGCCCAATGTTTATACAGATATTTAGCAGGACTCCATTCGAAATTTTTGCCAACAATTCCCATTTGCATTCCATGTGTATGTCCCGAGAGTGTGAGCGGAATGTACTGATAATTCTTACTTATGATTTCATCCCAATGGCTGGGATCATGCGAAAGTAATATTGTAAAAGTATTGCGATTAATGCTACTTAAAGCTTTATTTATATCTCCTTTTTTAGGAAATCTAAAACTTTTGCCCCAGTTTTCGACACCTGCTATATAAATAAAACTACTGTCTTTTTGAATTCTTGCATTTGAATTTAATAATAAATTCCAGCCTATCCGCTTTTGGAAATTATATAATTCAATCATGTTTTGATTTTTTTCATGCTCATTTTCCCAGACAACATATTCGCCATAATCGTGATTGCCAAGTATGGCAAACTTTCCCATGGGGGCTTGTAATTTTTTTAATGCATTTTCATAAGGAATAACTTCAGAAGTAGTATAGTTTACCAAATCGCCAGTAAAGCAAATAATATCGGGCTGCAGATTATTTATCATTTCAACAGCACGTTCTAAAGGAGGTTTTCCATACCACGAACCTAAATGAATGTCGGAGATCTGCACTATCTTTAACCCATCAAATGCAGCAGGAAGTTGCTCAAATTCTAATGAAATCTTTTTAACTCTGAAATCAAATTCACCGAAAATCATTCCTCGCAATAAGATGATAAAAATAAATAATGCGCCTATGTTGCCAAAATACAACAATGGTTTCCAACGTGCATTATTAAATTTCTGACAAAACTTATTTCTTTTGAAAATAAAAGTATAGGAAAACTTTATCAATCTTAGTAAATCGGCCAATAACAGACAGAGTATCGCAAAAATTTTAGGTGCATAAAATAACAACATCGAAGCTGTTAAGTAGGTTCGAACTAAATAGTTCCAATATTTAATATCGATGATAAATAAAGCAATAAAAAAAATGAAACTAAAAATAAGCGAAAGCCAATAAAAAAAAATTAAGCTATATTTTAATACTTGAGTTTGTTTACAGATAAAGCTTTTGACACTGTACCACAAGTAAAAATCGGATAGAATTATGAAAATAAAAAAAATCATAAAGCCTCTGTATTTTGGCATTTCGGAGGCGGTAATAAAAAAAACACCTATAAATGAAAAAATTATTAAGGCAATAATTGTTATTATTTGTTTGGATTTTGAAGTTACAGGCATAATTTATTTTTTAAAACAACTAATTTTGCACGAATTTTGTCTGTGCTTAGTACACAAAGAAACAAAGTCTTAAAGATTGTTAAAACCTTCACAAATTTAGTATAAATTTCGTTTCTTTGTGTTGAAAATTAATAATAATAATTTTTATAATAATAATTAATAATATGCTTACGAAAATAAAGAAATCACTATTTTTTGCATTGCTATTAGCATCCTTTTATTCTTTCGGACAGAAAGATGGCTATAATATTAAAATCAAACTGGATAATTACAATTTTGACACATTGTATCTGGGTAACTATTACGGTAGCAGCCAGTATATAAAAGATACCGCTATCATTAATTCGAAGAAAATGTTTGTTTTTTCGGGAAAAGAAGCACTATTGGGAGGTGTTTATCTTGTAATAACTCAGGATAAAAAGTACTTTGAAGTAATCATTGACAAAGAACAAAACTTTACAATAGAATGTCAGTATGATGATTTTTATAAAAACATTAAGATTAAAGGTTCGCCTGACAATGAAATTTATTGCCAGTTTGTAAATTATAATCGGGTTAAGTACGAATTATACTCCCCGTTTCAGAAAAAAATGGAGGCTATGAAGGACAATAAAGATACTGTAGCATGGTGTAAAAAACAATTAGAAGTTATAAGTAATGAAATTGGAGATTACAAGAAAAAATTCATGAGTGAAAATCCAATTCATTTAATGACCAAAGTGTTTAAAGCTTCTAAGGAAATAGATGTTCCAGAAGCACCCAAAAAAGCTGATGGTTCAATTGACTCATTGTTTTCGTATCGTTACTACAAACAACATTATTGGGATAATGTAGATTTTACTGATGACAGAATACTTCGCACTCCTGTATATCATAATAAATTAGACTATTATTTCAAGAATCTTATCATTCCATCCAATGATTCGATAAAAGTAGCATGCGATGAAATTATAGAAAAAGCACGCCCAAGTAAAGAGTTGTTTAAATATACCGTTTGGTATCTTACCAATAGATATGAAAAATCAAGTATCATGGGACAGGATGAGATTTTTGTACATTTGGTTGAAAAATACTATATGAGCAATCAAGCTTTTTGGGTTACTCCTACCATACTTGAAACCATTTCGAAAAGAGCTATGCAACTAAAACCTATATTAATCGGAAAAGTAGCTCCTGAATTAATTATGCCTGATACATCAGGTGCTTTTGTTTCGATGCGTTCAAGCAGAGGCCGATTTACATTCCTCGTATTTTGGGATACTGATTGTGGACATTGCAAAGTGGAAATGCCTAAAATTAAAAAGTTTTATGACGAAAATAAAGCCAAATATGGTTTAGAAGTTTTTTCAATAGACACTGATAGCGATTTGGAACGCTGGAAGAAATATATAATAGAAAACAAACACGAATGGATTAGTGTTACAGGAACTAAAACTAATTTAGATTATCATAAGGTTTATGATATTATCAGTACACCTGTATTATTTATTCTGGACAAGGATTTTAAAATTATTGCAAAGCATATTTCTATTGATGATGCAAAAGGATTTTTGGATAATTATTTAGAAAGAGAAAAACTACAAAAGAAATAAATCGGATATTTCATTACTCAATTTATTATCATAAAAAAAGCCTCTTAGTAATTATAAAACTAAGAGGCTTTTTAATATCTATTGATGTTCTACTCGTAATAAATCGTTGATGGTTTTTACAGGATTAAAAGTAATAATGGGTACTTCAACAAAAACACTGATCCATTCGGCCATTGCACCATTCCACAAGCCAGGCAATTCTTGCGCTTTAAGACTTCTGCCATCTTTTGATTTTGTAGAAATAAAACCTGTAGATGGGTCAATAAAATCTTTTAAATTAAATATATCTCCTTTATAATTTCTTACACCGCAAACCAAATCTACAGGGTTAAAATGAGTAGCTGATCTGAAAATCTGGTTTTGTGCTGGATTGTTTAAATTAATCTGAGAGGATTCAACAATTTGTAAGGATGTATCCGCTTTTGAATTTCGCACCCAAAAAGGTCCACCACCGGGCTCGCCTTCATTTTTAACCATTCCGCAAACTCTTATGGGTCGATTGAGTTTTTGAATCAGATAATTTATTTTTTCATTACGAGGCATAGTTTCAAATCCATCCTGATATCTAATCATCAATTGTTGTGTAGTAAATTCGATAATCTCATTTAATTTATTATCGTCAATAATGCCTGTTTTAAGTAATTGTAAATATTCGAATGTCTTTTGCTGCAAACTAATAAGGTAACCTCCAATTGCTTTTTTATATAAACATGTTTTTTCTTTTAATTTATCAGGAACTATATTATCAATGTTTTTTATAAAAATTATATCTCCTTTTAAATCATTCAGATTTTCAATCAAAGCACCATGCCCACCAGGGCGAAACAATAATTTACCATCTGTTTCTCTGAAAAAATCATTGTTCATATCAACAGCTACGGTATCGGTACTTGGTTTTTGAATAGAATAAGCAATGTTGAAGCGAACATTAAATCGTTTTTCATAAATCCCTTTAATTGATTGGATATGTATATTGAATTTTTCGATATGTTCGGGTGACAATGTAAAATGTATGGATGCTATATTATCAGGACTTTTAGCATAATTAGCAGCCTCAACCAAATGTTCTTCGATAGCTGTTCGGGAATATTCTCCATAATGGTGAAACTTCAACAATCCTTTTGGTAAGATTCCATATCCCAAGCCATTTTCTTCAAGTAGATAATTGATAATTTCGATATAATTTCTATTCTGAATACATTCATCAATATTCAAATGATTTGCAGCCATTATTTCTTTTAAGTCATCATAAAAAGCAAATTTCTTTAACTCATTCATAAACCTAAAAACCGAATTAAAACTTTTATCGTTATTAAAAGTCGTAATATCATTGTCACTTCCTTTATATTTATCTCTAAATGAATATAAATGTTGAAACATCCTACTGGCAGCTCCCGATGCAGGAACAAACTTTAGAACCTGACGATTGGATAAAGAATTTTCGAAAATTTCAGCGTAACTTTCAATTTGTTCTTTATCAAAAATTGCAATTCCATCCTTAAAAATAGCTGGTTTTACTAAATTTACAAAAGGAAATCCATTTTTAAAATTTTCAATTTGACTTTCAATAGTTTTAACTTCAATACCCTTGTATTGAAATTCTTCAATATCTTTTTTTAATATCATGGCATCAGGAATTTGACTCCAAATATATAAAATATTTATACCTATTTAATTAAAAAAATCATTTTATTTTTCACTATAAAGATCAAATTGCTAATTAAAAGACAGTTAGGCTAATTGCCAATCCTTATAAAAACTGTAGAATATATCAAAAAATACATTTTTTGTTTAAATTTTTCATCAGAGATATTGAATTAAATAATTAATTTTGTATTGTTTTTAAGCAACAATATTTCTATATGATTCAAAGCAATAAATTTATCTATTTTATTATTGGTACTATTGTTGGAATTGCAATTGGAGCATCTGTAGTATGGTGGATGCAGAATTATGATTTCAAAATTTGGTTTACCTTTTCGGGTAAAAACAAAAATGAAATCAATACAACAGCCGATAATACTGTTACAAACGACTCCGATAGTGATAAATCGAAAGCAAATAGCGGCGTAAATAAAACCACAAGCGTAAAAAAAGATGAAAGCCTCAATGCTTATTATAGCGACACCAACTCAACATCATATCAAAACAATGAATATTCGGAAGATAGTTCACTTACTATAAGCAATAGCAAATCGTCTGACGATATTGTAATTGCAAAGGATGAACTGCTTTTTACAAGAATTATTAAAGTTGAGGGAATCAATGGAAATGATTCGAAGAAAGAAGCTGCTCTTGATTCGCTGCTGATAAATGATAAAACAAAAAAATCAGCTGCAAATTTTATTAAAGTTGAATTTTGGCGTTCGCCTATCAATTATAAAGGGTATAAATATAGCAATAATAAATTGGTTTTGTTTGGCATTTATATTTATGAAGATGCCGGCCTTGAAATTAGAAACAACAAGCTTTACCTCAACTATGCCAATACATTTTATTTAATTGAAAAAGCGGATGATTTCCAACCTTTAATGGCTGTTAGATTGCCAAAAAATAAATAATATCCCCTGAATAATGATACTTAATTTCAGCAAATACCATGGTGCAGGTAATGATTTTATACTGATTGACAACAGAAAGGATAAAATTACATTCAATTGCAGCGAGGTTGCGTTTTTATGCAATCGGCATTTGGGAATTGGTGCCGATGGATTGATGCTTTTAAACTCAAGTAAGCAACATGATTTCGAAATGCAGTATTTTAATTCTGATGGCAACGAAAGCAGCATGTGCGGCAACGGGGGCAGATGTATTACTGCATTTGCTTCAAAGCTGGGAATTATTGATAAACATACACATTTTACCGCAATAGATGGTTTGCATACTGCAAAAATCACGGAAGACAATGGAAGTATTAAAACCATCCGACTTCAGCTATCCGATGTGAAAAAAATTCAAGCATTCGATAATTATTTTTTGCTCAATACAGGTTCGCCGCATTATGTTCAGTTTGTTGATGATGTTAAAGCCATAGATGTAGCCGCAGAAGGCAGTAAAATAAGATACGACCTTAGGTTTGCACCTGAAGGCTTAAATGTAAACTTTGTAGAAATAAAAGAAAACTATATTTTTGTTAGAACCTACGAAAGAGGTGTAGAAGCCGAAACCTTATCATGCGGTACCGGCGTTACGGCTTCGGCTTTGGCGTTTGCTTCTGATAAAAATATCGAGAAA
>CAZUCB010000132.1:0-7527 GCA_964618755.1 uncultured Bacteroides sp.
CCTATTCTTATGGTATTTTCCATTAATTCTGTGTAAACAATTGATTAACTAATTGAATTTTTTCATGATTCTTGCCATTATCGGTAAGTGCCTTAACATTGTTAATCACATTATGAATAATTTTATTGGTAATTTGTTCTGCATACACGGAAGCCTTCGGAGAATCAATCGTTTTCTGTTCTTTTAGATACCCTTCCAGTTCTGATTTGCTGATGCCGTGAAAATATTTACAAATATTCTGAAATGTAGGAATCAGATTTCTTGAATGTACCCAATTTGCAAAATCCACAACCAATTCTTCGATAATTTCCTCTGCAGCACAAATTTCGCCACGTCTTTTTTCAAAACTATCCTCTATAACATTGTGTAAATCATCAATATCAAAAACATGAACATTAGGTAATTCCACTACATCCATTGCTACATTACGTGGAACAGATAAATCAATAAATAGCAAATCTTTTTTATTTCTCAATTCCATGGCTTTTTCTACCATATCTCTGGTAATCAGTGGTTTTTTTGATGCAGTTGATGTTATAACAATATTGTTTTCAAGAAGCAATTCCTCTAACTTACTATATTCCTCTGCTTTGGCTTTGTATTTTGAAGCAAATTCCACTGCATTTTCAAAAGTACGATTAACAACGGTAAATTTGCTACATCCTTTGGTAACAAGATTTTGCAGGGTAAGTTCACTGGTTTGTCCGGCACCAACCAAAAGTACTGGCTGGTTTTCAATATTATCTAATTTTTTACTTGCTAAATCTACTCCTGCATAACTTACAGAAACGGCTCCTCTGCTTATGCAAGTATCGGTTCTAACTCTTTTACCAGTTTCAAAAGCTTTTATAAACAATCTGTTTAAAACGGGGCTTAATAATTGGTTTTTTTCGCTGATATTAAAAGCATCTTTTATCTGGGTAACTATTTGATATTCACCTAATGCCATCGAGTCTAAGCCTGAAACAACATGGAAAAGGTGACGAACTACCTCACTATGAGATTTTCTGTAAAAATGTTTACGTAAATCACCATCAACTTTTCTGTATTTAAAAAGTGCTTCTTCAAACAATTCAAAACCATTAGAAGCAGCACCGTGACCATTACCATTTGCGTGAGGATGCTTAAGTCCGTTACTATGATTGACTTTATTTGTATGAGAATGTCCATGATTTTGAGTATTAAATTCTACATAGATTTCGGTACGATTACATGTAGATAATATTACTGCACCAATTATTCCCTTATCTTTAAGTATAGAAGTAAATCTTTTGATATCTTCTTCACAAAATACGAATTTCTCTCTCACTTCGATGGGTGCAGACTTATGGTTTAATCCAAGTAGTTCAATCATTAGTATTCTTTGTTTAAAATCGATTGCAAAACTAAAAGAGAAATCTGTTTTTTTTCTGAAGATTTTCTTCAGATTTCGGAGAAATATATTGGTTTGGGTATATTGAATTATAAAATAAATATAAATAATAAATATATCAAACCTTAAATAATTACAATAATCAGAATATCAGATACATAAAAATCTAAATATAAATATATCTCAATCTAAATTATTTTCAATAATTGACAAATAATACTGTGTTATTGACAAATGTCACAACTGTTTTAAGATTAATATATGCCTTTTAAAAATTAGCTAATTCTTTTATCAAAAAATGATATTTCGAATTATTTTTTATTCATATTAATACTAAAAGTATGTATATTTTTTTCAAAGTTATAATCTACTTTAAAACTATATATTTCACATATTTTCTGAACAATAGATAAACCCAATCCCAACGATTCTGGTGAAGAAGATTGTTTGTGGAATCTTTCAAAAAGTAGTTCTTTGGAAATTTTTAGTTCATTTCCTGTATTTGAAATACTGATTCTGTCATGCGCAACATCAATAATTAAATCACCATTTTGCAAATTATGTCTGATTGCATTTTTAATCAGATTAGCAAGCAGAATCTCAGCCAGATAAGGATTCATGTGAATAGTAACATTATTATCAAATCGTTTAATAACTTTTATTCTTTTAGATTCAATTAAATCTTCTAAGCTTTCTAACTGATTTTCAATTAGCAATATATGATTAATTAATTTAGATTCTGGGAACTGTCGGTTTTCAATTTTGGCTAATAAAAGAAGAGTTTTGTTTAATTTCGAAAGTCTGTTTGAGGCATTATATGCATCTGCAATCGCATTCATCTGTTTTTCGTCAAGATTTTGTGATTGAAGCAACAATTCCATTTTAGAATTAATAATAGCCAGAGGAGTTTGAAGTTCATGAGAAGCATTTTCTGTATATTCTTTCATATTTGAAAAATCCTTTTCAATTCTTTCTGTCATTGATTTTAATACTCGGTTCAAGTCATCAAATTCTTTTACCTCAGATTGTTGCAATGAGAAATCATAGTGAGAATTTATATCATAATTATTAATTTTTTTAATTGTATCATAAAAGACGCTCCATGCTTTTAACGAAGTATGTCTTACGGTAATTAATAAAATTATAATAATTGACACAACCAGAATTGTCATAATAAAGAATATTCTTATTATCAGGTTGTCAGTCTCTTCCAATGATTTGTAAATCTGAATGTAATATGCTGAATTATTAAAATTGGTTACAAATCCTAATTGTCTGAATGGAATGTATTTTTTTTCATTATGTTCAAATATTATGGTATCATAAAAGTTTAATTGTGGCGAAACAATTTGATTTAAAGGAGTAATTACAACTTTTTCATTTTGATTAGTTGGAGTTGCATTTGACTCATGTGCTGAAAGTAGCTGATTTACAATATTATTCTTTCTCTTTTCCAGCTCAATATTGATATTTTGATTTACCTGATGCCTTAATAGATAATAAAATGCAATAGTTGCAAATAAAAATACAAATAGGGTAACTGATAAATAATTAAGACTGGTTTTTGTTAAAAGCTTCATTTATATACTTTTAATATTATTTGTTTCAAAAAATTATTAGGAAATATAGAATTTATATCCCACTCCATGAACTGTCTTGATATAATCTTCACATCCTTCTTTTATAAGTTTGCTTCTAAGGTTTTTAATATGTGTGTATATAAAGTCAAATGAATCAGCTGTATCCATAAAATCGCCCCATAAATGTTCTGCTAGACCCGATTTAGTGATAACTTTATTTTTATTTGAAATAAAAAATATCAATAGTTCATATTCTTTCTTAGTAAGTTTTATTTCTTTTTCATTCACAAATACCAGATGTTCATTTGGAAATATTTTTATTTCATTAAAAATCAAATGTTCATTTCCATTAAATTTAATTCTACGATTTATTGATTTTAAGTGAGCATTAAGTTCAGCCAAATGAAAAGGTTTTGTCAGATAATTATCAGCTCCAATTTCCAAGCCTTCAATTTTGTTTTCCAGCGAATTACGAGCAGATATAATTATTATTCCCAACGATTGAGCATTTTTCTTAATTTGTCTGATAATATCTAATCCATTTCCATCGGGCAAATTAATATCAACTACAATACAATCATAATCATAAATTTCTATTTTTTCAATTGCATTATTGTAGGTGTAAACAGCTTCACAAATATGACCTTCTTCATGCAAATAGTCAACTATAGAATCTGTTAAAGTATGTTCATCTTCAATAATCAAGATTTTCATTAGTAATTTGTTTTTGGTATTGATATCATAAATTATATTTTCTATAACTTAAGCAAAATAACTTATAATATTAAGTACTTAAGTTGAATATTACCTATATTTACTATAGAGTATTAATCCTATTTAGAGAGTAAAATTAGCATTTTAATTGACATATTAATTAATTTTTTAGCAAAGATTAAAAACTTTCTTATATAAACGGCTCTGAATTAATTGATAAGTATTTTTTTACAAGTTAGAAATGAAAATATTATTCTACATATCAAATGCTTAACAAGGTTTCTTTTCCATTTTGTATCTAATATATTTTCAACAGTTTGTGATTTCTTCTAAGCCATTATTTATATTATTTTACATAAAATTATTACCTTTGCCCCATGATTTCCATTGATAATACTCTAATTTCGGATGACCTAAATGAGGTTTGTTTTGTTTGTGATTTAAAAAAATGCAAAGGAGCTTGTTGTGTAGAAGGCGATGCTGGTGCACCACTTGATGCCAATGAAATTAGCATTTTAGAAGATGAAATAGAAGTGATTAAACCTTATATGACTCCTGCAGGTATTGCTGTTGTTGAACAAATAGGCGTTTTTGATTACGACGATTGGGGGAATATGGTTACGCCATTGGTAAACCATCGTGAGTGTGCATTTGTTTATTTTGAAAACGAAATTGCCTTATGTGCTATTGAAAAAGCCTGGGAGCTTAAAAAGCTTAAATTTCAGAAACCTATCTCTTGTCATTTATATCCAGTAAGAGTTAATACTTATACTGATTTTGATGCTGTAAATTATCAACATTGGCATATTTGCGAAAAAGCATTGATAAATGGAAAACGTTTAAATATAAAAGTTTATGAATTTCTAAAAGAGCCATTAATTCGAAAATATGGTCATAAATGGTATAAAAACTTAGAAAACTATTGGAAAAAATCTTAATCTGTCGTAATAAATAATTCAGAGGCAATTCCATCAGCGAAATATTTTCCTTGCTTTGTTAATGTGTAAATATTCCCATTTCTTTCAACCCAAGCTTTCTGAATATAAGTTTCTATTTGTTGTTTAAAATAATCATAATACTTTTTACCGTACTTATTTAGAATTTCAAACTCATCAATACCCCAAATAGTACGAAGTGAGGTAAGTATATATTCATCATATTGCTGAATAAGGCTTAAAGTTTCGCCTTCAAAAGGAAGCAGCGTTTTTTCTATGGAATCAATATAATTGCTAATATTTGAAATATTCCATTGTCTCGAAACAAAATTATATGAGTGAGCCGATGGTCCCAAGCCCAAATATTTCTGCTGCTTCCAGTAATTGCTATTGTGTTGTGAAACATATCCTTGTTTGCAAAAATTGGAAATTTCATAATGAATATAGTTGTTTTTACTTAAAATATCCATTAGTATTTCAAACTGTTGCGATGCTTTTTCTTCATCAATAGCAGGCATTTTCCCTTTCCTTATAAAAATATCGAGAGCTGTTCCAGTTTCAACCGTCAAGCAATAAGCTGAAATATGCGGAATACCTAAATCTATTGCAGTTTGAATATTTTCTATCCAAGATTCGTTGGATAATGTTGGGATTCCGTAGATTAAGTCGATAGAAAGATTCGAAAACTGGTGTTTCTGGGCAGTTTTTATTGCATGTATAGCCTGATTAGCGGAATGTGAGCGATTTAGATATTGCAAATCTGTTTCTTGAAATGATTGAATACCAATACTTAAACGATTAAAAGCAGTTTTTGATAGTTCAAATAGTTTTTCTTCAGTTAAATCATCAGGATTGGCTTCTAAGGTAATTTCAACTTTATCAGATATATTATAATGCTGAAAAAGCTCCTGAATAATTTGCTTTAGTTCCGATATGTTAAGCTGTGAAGGGGTGCCTCCACCAAAGTAAATAGTAGAAATAATTTCATCATGTAAATATTCTTTTTGCAATTTAATTTCTTTCAAAAGAGCAGAAACAAAAAGAGGTTTAGTTTTTTTTGATGCTGTTGAATAAAAATTACAATAATGGCATTTTTGATGGCAATAAGGTATGTGAATATAAATACCTGCCATTATATTTTGTTTTTAAGCATAATACGGAAACATGTACCCTTGTTGATTACAGATGATTTTACAAAGATTTTACCAGAATGATATTCTTTGATAATTCTTTTTGACAAAGATAAACCTAAACCCCAACCACGTTTTTTAGAAGTGTAACCAGGATGAAAAACAGTCTTATAATTTGATTTTGAAATTCCCTTACCTGTATCGCTAATATCAATATACACAAACTTATCATCTTCAAATAATTCAATTTTTATTTCACCTTCGCCACCCATAGCATCAATTGCATTTCTGCATAAATTTTCAATTACCCAATCAAATAAGTGTTGATTAAGTGGTATAAGAATCTCTTTGTTTTGGGGGATATTTACAATGTATTTAACTTTTTTAGGAGAACGAGTAATTAAATAGGAAATACCATTTTTTACAACTTCAATAATATTTTCGTTTGTAAGTTCTGGCTCTGAACCAATTTTTGAAAACCGTTTAGTAATGGTTTCAAGTCGATCGATATCTTTTTCAATTTCATCAGTCATCGAACGATCTATTCCGTTTAATTTCAACATTTCAACCCAAGCAATTAAAGAAGAAAGTGGTGTTCCTAATTGATGAGCCGTTTCTTTTGACATTCCTAGCCAAACCTGATTTTGCTCAGATCTTCGAGAAATACTAAACAATAAATATGAAACTAGTAAAAATAGGCCTATTATAAAAAATTGGATATATGGATAATATTTTAGTTGAGTTAAAAGAAATGAATTTTCGTAATATATAAAATTTTTGCCCCTTCCAGCTACATCTACTTCAATAGGTGTGTTTTCAATTGCCATTGCTTGTAATTCATTTTGCAAGGAAATAGTATCATTTAAGTTTTTTTTGATATTTCCTGAAGCAATTATTTTCTGCTTTGTGCTATCAACAACTATTACTGGAACAGATAAGGAATTGTCAACTACTTCCGAGAAAAATGAATTTGTTAAATCATTCAGTACAGAACGCAATTCTGTATATAGTTTTGATTCTTTGTAAAATAAATAAATAGTTATATTGTATTCGCGGTGCTTAATGGGTTCGAATTGCGAAAATTCTTTCAATAATTCGCCTTTTAAAACTTTTATAGTATCTAAGTTAAATTCAGTATTTCGGCTACTCTGAATGTTATAATCGGCATCTGTTATAATTACTGGGATATTGGTGTTTTCGGAAATTATATTGAGATAAAGAGATTGGTTTGTTTCGTTATCGGGATTCAATAAATTTTTATAGGCTTCGGCCCATAATTCCATTTTTTTACGTTCTTCTTTTTTAATTTTTTCAAAAAAAACATCGGTATAGTTTACTAAATTAGCTTTACGCTGAATAGCTTCAGCCCAAATTTTTACTTTATTGCGTTCGTCTTTAGCAATTTTTTTAACTAAAGTATTTGTGTATAACAGTGATATGCTTACTATTACCAAAGCGGATAAAAATAATATCCACTTCCATCGTTTTTTTCGTGCGTAAATATCCAAATTGAAAATCTTTTATGGGTATAAAGATAGAAATAAAATAGATAAAGCTGTGTTTTTTAAAATTATTTTTCTTTTATAAAAGACAAATGTGACGACAATGAAACCCAAATGGTTTTTAATTTATTAGTATACAGTTATAAAACGGTGTGTTTTATTAAATATTAAAAGACAAAAACTAAAAAAGCTCACATTAAGAAATGTGAGCTTTTTTATTAATGAATTGAAATTATTCAGGGTGAATTGCTTCAACCGGACAAACATCAGCACAAGAACCGCAGTCAGTACAAA
>CAZUCB010000133.1:0-7349 GCA_964618755.1 uncultured Bacteroides sp.
TCATCATTTCTTCTTGCATTTGTTTTAAGTCAATGATTGGATTCATTTGAAAAAAGTCCTGATTGAATCCGAATTGTGAGAAGTTGTTTAAAAAGTCATCGTTAAAGAAATCGTTTTCTCCAAACTTGTTTTTAAAACTTTTAAAAAGACTGTCGTTTTCCAAATTAAAAAACTGAACATCTGTATTTGGCGAAGAATAGATTATGCTGTAGGAAGAATCGTATTGTATCAGGTTTCCTTGCTCATCATACTTTTTATTTACTTTTACATCTACTTTGGGCTGATTAGCCGAAATACTATCGTTTTTATCGGGCGAAAAAACGCTGTTGCTATGATTATTGTCTTTTATTACAATAAAACTGTAAAGAATAAAAGAAATCATTAAAAAAAATGGAAAACTTAAGCCTTTCTTATTTCCAATTATTAAAGTTTTAAATTTGTTTGTTAAATTCATTTTTAATCCTCCTTTTGTTATGGTGATGAGCAAAAATCAAAGATTATACCACAATACCATTGAGAAAAGTATTTTAAGAAAATTTAATAAAAACAAGCCCGTAAAAGGACATTTTGACAGTTGAAACCTGCCAAAAGATAAATTTGTTTTGCCAAATTGACAGTATTTTATCTTGCTTTTAAAATATAAAAGGAGTGAATGTATTCTTATTTATTGTTATAAAAATTCATGGTTCGTTCCACACCGATGGTGGTAAAGCTTTTTACAACTTCCACAGCCATGTCAATTTTAGGAAGGATGATATCTTCTTCTTTTCTTGTCCATTTGCCTAACACATAGTCCACTTGATAACCTTTGGCAAAGTCATTGCCTATTCCGAAACGCAAACGGGTAAAATCTTTTGTAAGTAAAGTTTCAGTAATATGTATCAATCCATTATGTCCGCCATCACTGCCCGATTTTTTCATGCGCAAGATACCCGGTTCCAATGCCAAATCATCAACAACAACCAATAGATTTTCTTTGAGAATGTTTTCTTTATCGAGCCAATATTTAATTGCTTTACCACTCAAATTCATATAAGTAGTAGGTTTCAATAAGATAAGCGTTCTTCCTTTGAATTTTGCTTCGGCACGATAGGCATGACGACCTATTTCAAACTTAGCATCCAATTCTTTTGCCAATGCATCCAACACCCAAAAACCAATGTTATGACGGGTATTGCTGTATTCATCTCCTATATTTCCTAAACCACAAATTAAATATTTCACGTTTTCAGTTTGTTTTGATGGCGCTAAGAAGCATTTTATAATTAAATTATTTTAAAAATGAGTCTTCGCAACGTTGAGCTTAATTTTAGTCAGCAAAAATAATATAATCTGAGAAACTTAAACCAATTATTCAAATAAATGAATAGAGCGTAGGCTTATTTGCTTTATTTATCTTTGATTAGTTTGTTTTTTTGAAATCTCTTTTTTTACCGAAATATTTCCTTTTGCCGGGAGGTTTGGCAACGCTTTCTTCCCATTTTGGCAATGGACCAATATCTCCGTTGGGTTCAAGTTTTGGAATAACAGATTCTATTAACTTTTCAATCTTATTCAGTTTGTATATTTCTTTTTGAACAACCAGAGTAATGGCTTCTCCTTTTGCGTTTACCCTGGCAGTTCTTCCTACACGATGCACGTAGTCATCAGCATCATGAGGCACATCAAAATTAACGACCATGTTAATTTCTTTTACATCTATACCCCTGCTCATAACATCAGTAGCCACTAAGATACGAATTTGTTTTGATCGGAATGCACTTAATACTTTTTCTCTTTGGTCCTGATCCAGATTGGAAGAAATTCCATGAGAAGCAAAACCATTTTTGTTAAGTGCCCTTACAATTTCGTTAACCTTGGCTTTTGCAGAAGTAAAAATAAGAATGCTATCGTAATGAATTCGTTCCTGAAGAAGAAGCTTTATTAATTTAACCTTCTGTTCTTCATAAACGAGATATACTTTTTGATCGACACCTTCGGCTGGTTTTGAGATGGATAATGATATTTCAACCGGATTGTTTAAAGTTTTATGTGCCAATTGCCGAATATTATTCTGCATAGTAGCACTAAAAAGTAAGGTTTGTCGTTTCTTTGGCAGATAGGAAATGATGGCCTGAATATCATCAATAAATCCCATATCCAACATCCTGTCGGCTTCATCCAATACCAGATGTTTAAGACTATCAAAATTTACATATCCCATTTTAATATGAGATAATAATTTACCTGGAGTTGCAACAATAATATCCGTTCCGTTTTTTAAGGCTTCTTTTTGAGCTTCCCAGTCTTTACCATCACCTCCACCATAAACAGCAATTGAGCCGGCCGAAACAAAATAGGACAAGCCTTGTATCTGTTGATCAATCTGAATAGCCAGTTCTCTGGTAGGAACAATAATCAAGGTATCTATTGTATTGTCTTCTTTTCCGATTAACTTATTGAGGATGGGTAAAACAAAAGCGCCTGTTTTGCCAGTACCTGTTTGGGCACAAGCAATTAAATCTCTGTTTTCGAGAATAATCGGGATTACTTTTTCCTGAACAGGAGTAGCTGTTTCAAACCCTAAGTAGGATATTCCCTCCAGCAAAAGAGCATTAAGTTTGAGTTCTTTAAAATTCATAAGTTTGCAAAGTTATCTATTTTAAACTAATAACTATTAAACTTTTAAATTTAGTAAACGCATTATTTGGGTGCTAAAATAAAATCTAAAAAAATCTACTCATTTAATAAATAGATAATTCAGAGTTTTTTTTTACTTTTGCAGGCTTTTAATAGAATGAGCATTTTATTTATGAAATACAACGAATACAAACACTTAAACCTTTCCCAAATAGGCAAAGACGTACTAAAGAATTGGGAAGATCAACATATATTTGAAAAAAGCCTTGACAACCGCCGCAACGATAGCGTTTTTGTTTTCTACGAAGGTCCACCAAGTGCCAATGGGTTGCCAGGCATACACCATGTTATGGCACGTGCTATAAAAGATATTTTTTGTCGTTACAAAACCCTAAAAGGCTTTTATGTAAAGCGCAAAGCAGGTTGGGATACTCATGGTTTACCTATTGAATTAGCTGTGGAAAAAACCTTGGGTATAACCAAAGAAGATATTGGCAAAACCATATCGGTAGAGGAATATAATAAACAATGTCGTATCGAAGTAATGAAATACAAAGATTTGTGGGACGATTTAACCCGTAAAATCGGCTATTGGGTTGATTTAGATGATCCTTATATTACTTTCGACAATAAATATATTGAGTCCTGCTGGTATTTGCTGCGCAAATTGTATGAAAAAGGCCTGTTGTATAAAGGCTATTCTATACAACCTTACTCACCTGCTGCTGGTACTGGTTTAAGTACGCATGAATTGAACCAACCAGGTTGCTACAAAAATGTAAAAGACAATACAGTTGTTGCTCAATTTAAGATTGTAAACAACCAAAAATCTTCCTTTTTGTTCGACAATAATCTAGGCGAATTATCCTTTTTAGCATGGACAACTACTCCATGGACTTTACCTTCTAATACTGCCTTAGCGGTTGGAAAGAACATTACTTATGTAAAAATAAGAACATTTAATCCTTATACAGCTTTGCCGATAACGGTTATTCTGGGAAAAGATTTAGTAAATAAATATTTCCCTGAAAAAAATGCTGAAATACCAATGGATGCATACAATCAGGGTGATAAGAATATACCATTTGAAATAGTTGCAGAGTTTAAAGGAAGTCAACTGAATGGCATTAACTACGAACAATTAATGCCTTATGCACAACCCGAAGATGGAGATGCTTTCCGAGTAGTCATTGGCGATTTTGTTACTACTGAAGATGGTACAGGAATTGTACATATTGCTCCCAGCTTTGGAGCTGACGACTTTCGTGTTGCCAAACAAAATGGTATTGGTTCATTAACCATGGTTGATAAGCAAGGAAAGTTTATTGCAGAAATGGGAGAGTTTGCCGGAAAATTTGTAAAATCGGAATACAAACCCGATTTCGATCCAAAAACCGACGAAAGTGTTGATGTAGAAATTATAGTTAAGCTTAAGAAAGAAAACAAAGCTTTCAAAACCGAAAAATACGAACATTCATATCCACATTGCTGGAGAACCGATAAACCTATACTTTATTATCCGTTGGATTCATGGTTTATAAAAACTACTGCAGTAAAAGAAAGAATGATTGAACTCAATAAAACGATCAATTGGAAACCAGAGGCCACAGGAACAGGAAGATTTGGAAATTGGTTGGAAAACTTAGTGGATTGGAATCTTTCCCGTTCACGCTATTGGGGCACACCGTTGCCAATTTGGGTTACCGAAGATCGCAGCGAAGAAATATGTATTGGTTCTATCGAAGAACTAAATCAGGAAATCGAGAAATCTATTGTAGCAGGATTTATGAAAACTAATCCTTATGCTTCTATGGATTATAATAGTTTCGATTTGCACCGTCCGTTTGTTGATAATATATTTTTGGTATCGAGCAAAGGCGAAAAAATGCAACGCGAATCTGATTTAATTGATGTTTGGTTCGACTCTGGTGCAATGCCTTATGCACAGCAGAATTATCCTAAAAATATTAAAGGAGAAAAGGTGCCTAATTTCCCTGCTGATTTTATAGCAGAAGGTGTTGACCAAACGCGTGGTTGGTTTTTTACACTCCATGCTATTGCTGTGATGTTATTCGATTCAGTAGCATATAAAACTGTTGTTTCTAATGGTTTGGTATTGGATAAAAACGGCAATAAAATGTCGAAACGTTTGGGAAATGGTGTTGATCCTTTTGAAACTATCGAAAAATATGGCCCGGATGCAACTCGTTGGTATATGATTACCAATGCACAACCTTGGGATAATTTAAAATTCGATTTGGAAGGAATTGGAGAAGTTCAACGTAAATTCTTTGGGACTTTATATAATACGTATAGTTTCTTTGCTTTGTATGCTAATATTGATGGATTTACTTATAAAGAAGCTGAAATTTCAATTAACGAACGTCCGGAAATTGATCGATGGATATTATCGGAGCTAAATACTTTGATTAAAAATGTAGATGAAAGTTATGCTGACTATGAACCAACAAAAGCAGGAAGGTTTATACAAAATTTTGTAGATGAATACTTGAGTAACTGGTATGTTCGTTTATGCCGTCGCCGTTTTTGGAAAGGTGATTATACTTCCGACAAAATATCAGCTTATCAAACATTGTATCAATGTTTAAATACGGTTGCTCAATTATCCGCCCCTATTGCACCTTTTTTTATGGATAGGTTGTTTACTGATTTGAATTCGATAACAGGAAAAATAAAAGCTGAATCAATTCATTTAACTGATTTTCCAGTTGCCAACGAAGCTTTTATTGAAAAAGACTTAGAAGAGAGAATGCAATTGGCTCAGCAAATTACTTCAATGGTGTTGTCGTTGAGAAAAAAGACCAATCTTCGTGTACGCCAGCCATTGAATAAAATTATGCTTCCAGTAAGCAGTGATAAGTTCAAAAAACAAGTTCAGGCAATTGAAAATTTAATACTTTCGGAAGTAAATATCAAAGAAATTGAATATTTATCAGAAACAGCAGGTATTTTAGTGAAAAAAATCAAACCTAATTTTAAAACATTAGGGCCAAAATATGGTAAATTGATGAAACAAATAGCTGCTGTAGTTGAGAGTTTCAAACAGGAAGATATTACAAAAATGGAAACCGAAGGCTTATACCAATTTAATGTAGAAGGCGAAACAGTTGATTTATTATTATCTGATGTTGAAATTATTACCGAAGATATTCCAGGTTGGGTAGTCTCAAACATGGGCGTATTAACTGTAGCTTTAGATATAACTTTAACAGAACAATTAAAAGAAGAAGGAATTGCCAGAGAATTGGTAAACCGCATTCAAAATCTTCGTAAAGAGCTTAATTTTGAAGTTACTGATAAAATTTCTGTAGAAATTGAAAAAAACGATTTAATTACTTTATCTTTGAACAATAATTATTCGTATATTTGTTCAGAAACTTTATCTGAATCAATAAAGTTAGTAGAGGCAATTAGCAATGAGAATAAAGTAGAAGTAGAATTATCAGATGAAATAAAAATTTTCATTGGTATTTGTAAAATATGATTTAAAAACAAAGAGTTATGATAAATAAAGAAAATGAGCAGGAATCTGCAAAGACAAGATACTCTGATGAAGAATTACAAGAATTCAAAGAAATAATTTTGAAAAAACTTGAAAAAGCACGTCAGGATTTAGAAATTCTTACCGAAGCCTTTACTACCACTGGAGGAAATGATATTATGGATACTTCTCCTACTTTCAAAGTATTAGAAGAAGGTTATCAAGTAATGTCTAAAGAAGAAAACTCTAAATTGGCAGCTCGCCAGGATAAGTTTATTCAATCATTAGAAAATGCATTGATTAGAATTGAAAATAAAACGTATGGAATTTGCAGAGAAACAGGCAAACTGATTTCAAAAGAAAGATTAAGAATTGTACCTCACGCAACGCTAAGCATTGATGCCAAGCTTTCGCAAAATTCAAAAAAATAAAACTGCAGTAGATGTTAAAAAAGTCAATCCTTATCATTGTTCTTGTTCTTTTAATAGATCAAGCTATAAAAATATGGATAAAAACTACGATGCAAATTGGAGATGAGATTCATGTATTTGGTAGTAATTGGTTTATTATTCATTTTACTGAAAATGAAGGTATGGCTTTCGGGATGAAATTTGGCGGTGGTTATGGTAAGCTGATATTGAGTCTTTTCAGAATTATTGCTGTAGCCGGCATTGGTTGGTATTTACTTAAATTAATCAAAGAAAACACTGATAAACTTTACATTGTTTGCATGTCATTGATATTTGCCGGTGCTATCGGAAATATCATCGATAGTGCTTTTTATGGATTAATTTTTAATGAAAGTTATTATAATGTAGCTCAATTATTCCCTGCCGATGGTGGTTATGGAACTTTTCTGCATGGTAAAGTGGTGGATATGTTCTATTTTCCAATACTCCAAGGTCACTATCCATCATGGTTTCCTTTTTGGGGCGGTGATGAATTTATCTTTTTTCGTCCGGTTTTTAATATAGCAGATTCTTCCATCTCTGTGGGTGTAGTGATGTTAATTATTTTTCAAAAAAGATTTTTTAAGAGTTCAAAAGACTTAGAAAATGAAAAAGAAAATGTGATAGTTTAATCTATTTTAAAAAGACATTAAAGAAAAAGGCTTGTAAATCTATAGATTTACAAGCCTTTTGAATGTTATTTGTTGACCTACCAGGATTCGAACCTAGACAGACAGTACCAAAAACTGTTGTGCTACCATTACACAATAGGTCAATCT
>CAZUCB010000134.1:0-7188 GCA_964618755.1 uncultured Bacteroides sp.
TTTCAACTAATTTAGTACTTTATAATACTTATAAACAGATGAAAGAAAAAGACAATAACAGCAAGCTTTCTGCAAAGCAAAGCGGCAACGAAAAAGAAAAAAATCCTCAGGCATATCCAATTTATCCTGAAAGTGAAGATATTTACAATAAATACAAGGAAGAGAAAGAAATAAATCCGGAAGATATTACAAAATTCAAAGAGTCTAATGACAATTCGGCTAAAAACAACGAAAAAGATTTTGCAAATGATAAATCCGGTAGCGATTTAGATATTCCGGGTGCTGAATTGGACGATGAACAGGAAGAAATCGGAAATGAAGACGAAGAAAATAATTATTACAGTTTAGGTGGCGACGATCATAATGATTTGGATGAGAGCAACGGTGGTTTATAATATTTGGTTATTTGCATTACACCAATCCTGTTAGATTTTTAAAACCTGACAGGATTATAAGCAATAAGTTACAATATTCTTTACGTATTTTAAGGTCAAGTAAAATATAAAATTAATATATTTGTAAGTTTTATTAAATTTGCTAAGTACGAAAGATATATAATTGAATAAATTACCCTTCGAAATATGAAAAAAGTATTACTTTTTTTTAATAAAATTTTAAAACTTATCTTATGGGTAATACTTAGCTTAGTGCTTTTATTCTTTATTATTGCTATACTTATTCAAATTCCAGCGATTCAAACAAAGATTGTTCGTTATTCCACTACTTTCATCAGCGACAAAACGCATACTAAGGTTGATATAAAAAAGATTAGCATCTCGTTTCCTAAATCGCTTGTTATTCAAGATCTTTTTCTGGAAGATAGTAAAAAAGACACGCTTTTATATGCCGGTAAGCTAAAAATCAATATATCGTTTAATGATTTGTTCAAAAGCAAGATACATTTGAATTCTGTAGCATTGGACGACATTAATCTCAAGCTGAATCGTACAGCATCAGATTCCTTATTCAACTATAATTTTCTTATTGCAGCATTCAGTGATACTAATACCCCAAAGAAAGTTGAGCCTGAAACAAAATCGAAATGGACTTTCAGCATCGACAATGTGAGTATGAAAAATATTCATCTTCATTATAATGATGATTATGGCGGAAGCAATGTGGCAGCCAATCTGGAGCAATTAAGCTTAAAAATGGATGAACTAGATTTAGCCAAATCTATTTATCGCATCGATCATTTGTTAATTGAAGGCTTAACGGCAAATGTTCTTTTAAAAAAACCAGTAAAAAAAGTTGAGGAAAGCTCAACGCAGAGTATTTTGCCTTTAATATCCGCTAATAAAATTCAAATCAATAATACAAAATTTGTTTATAGCAATTCAATTGGCAAACAATTTCTCACAACAACTATTGGCAATCTTCAGTTAAAAACTTCAACTATTGATTTAAAAAAACAAATGCTATCTTTAGATAAAATAGCTTTATCGAAGACTAAAATTCAATACAATACCAATACTTCGGAATCATCGTCTGACCCAATTATTGAGGATGAAAAAACCTCATCAGAAAAAAGTGATTGGAAAATTTTGGTGAAAGATATTGACCTAAATGATAATTCACTTGCTTATAAGGTTGTAAATACGCCTGAAATAAAAACCTTTGATGCAAATAACTTAGATTATAAACATTTAAGTTTAATAGCAAAAAATCTGTATTACTCAACGGATAAAACAGAAGTAAGTATCATAAAATTTTCAGCAGTTGATCAAAATAATTTTTCAGTTTCTAAGTTGGAAACCGATTTCAGCATGGATTCACATTCCATTACTGCTAAAAAACTAAAAATTAAAGCCGCTAGATCTGAAATAGATGCTGATTTTAATATACAATATGCATCATTAAAATCATTGATGAAATACTTGCCATTGATGCAGCTAAATGCAGTTATGCGAAATATTGTAATCAATAATGCAGATGTTCTTTATTTTAGTCCCCAACTAAAAAAGCAAGCATTTTTTAAAAATGTAATGAATATTACAACCGTTTCTGGGAAAATAAACGGCAAAGTAAATAATCTGATAGGAACAAACTTGCAGATAAAAACAGGTGTCAATACAAATCTGACAAGCAATTTTATTATTACCGGATTGCCTGATATCAAAACTGCTCATTTTGATTTTCCAAATCTGAAAATAAAATCGGGCAGACAAGATGTAGCAATGCTTGCTGGTAAATTAATTCCAAATAGCATTGAACTTCCTGAAGAAATAAACCTGGAAATAGTTTTTAAAGGACAAATTAAAAGCTTTGAATCAACATTAAACTTAAATAGCAGCTATGGTGATGCACATCTTTTTGCAAATATTGATAAGAATGAAAAATTTAATAGTAAACTAAGTATTGCAAATTTTGACCTTGGTAGTTTATTAAAAAACAAAGCAATGTTTGGTCCTGTATCATTAAATGCGGAAACAAACGGACAGGGTTTTGATAAAAATACAATCAAAGCAAAAATAAAGGCTGAAGCAACGCAGGTTTACCTGAATAAATACACCTATCATAATTTGAAGATTGATGGTAATGTGAACGGACAAATGTTCGATGGAAAAATAAATCTGAAAGATGAAAATGCTGCATTTGATTTTGATGGACTTGTAAACTTAAATCCCAATCAGGAAAACTATAAATTCCATTTGAATTTGCAGGGAGCAGACCTTAAAAAATTAAATTTATCAAAAGATGATATTCGCATAAGCTTAAATGCAGCATCGAATCTGAAAGGAAAATCCATTAATGAAATGAATGGGAAAGCTTGGATATCTGATATTATTGTAGCACATAACGTAAAAAAATATGGACTTGATTCTGTTTTTATAGATTTGACAAATCAATCGGACAAAAGTATAATACATCTTCGTAGTGCAATTGCAGATATTATGTATAATGGAAGTTTTTCGCCTATTTATCTTCCAAAAACGTTGAATCATTTTATTAATAATTATTTCCCTTTTTCAGATGATGATTCAACAAAAATGGAAAGTGGGAATTTTACTTTTGAGATGCAACTTCATAATCATCCGATCCTTTCGGAAGTTTTGTTTCCTCAATTAAAAGAATTCGAGCCGGGTTTGATCAAGGGAAGTTTTGACAGTAAAAAGAACAAGCTGGAAGTAAATGCAATTGTAAAAAGAATAGTTTATGGAAACACTGAAATTACAGACCTTGCTTTTGATGTAAATTCAGATATGAATGCATTGAATTATAAAATTATCAGCAGCAAAATTTCAAGCCCTCAACTCAAAATAGATAATTTTTCGGTATATGGAAAGCTTGCAGATAAAACAATAGTTGCAACTGTATCTTCAATTGACGAAAAACAAAACAAAAAGTTTTTGATTAGTTCTCAGATTGTTAAACATAAAACTAATTTCAAAATTACAATAAATCCCAAAGATTTTTATCTGATGAATAATCGCTGGGACATTGCCGCTGATAATTATATTGAATTCGGAAAACAAGGATTTTTGATACACCATCTTTTCATTAATAAAGCTGAAAGTGAAATTAATATTGCCTCTGTGCATGATTTGTTCAACGATGATTTGAATATTGGAGTAAAAAACTTCAAATTGGAAGACATTTCCGGAATTATTGAAAAAGATAGCGGCATTGTTAAAGGGAATATTGATGGAAATCTATTGCTCAAAAGGATTGACAGTACTTATGGTATCATTGCAGATGCTAAAATTTCTAATTTGTTTGTACGGGAAGTGCCTATTGGCAACTTAATGGTTAAAGCCAAAAACCCAATTGCTGAAAGATTTGATATTGCGCTTAGTCTTTCAGGTATAGATAATAATCTTACTGCAAACGGGTATTTTTATCCAAAAGGCGGCGACAATTCTATCAATATTAAAACGGATATCCAATCACTTTCGCTAAAAACCGTTGAAGCATTTTCGATGGGAACAATAACAAAAGCTTCAGGAAAGCTAACTGGGAATTTTTTAATCGAAGGTAACATCGCTGAACCCGATATTACCGGTGAGTTGGTATTTAACAATGCTTTTGTTACACCAAGCGTGTTAAATAATCAATTACAGTTAAAACATGAAAGCATTCAGTTGAAGAAAACCGGAATTTATTTTAACTCATTTACTATTTTAGATGCTAACCAACAGACCGCTGTAATTGATGGTTCCATTCAAATGAAACAATTCAAAGATTTTGTTTTTGATATGCATGTAAATACCAAAGACTTTCTATTGTTCAACACAACAGCTAAGGATAACAAGGAGTTTTATGGAAAAATGATTATCGACAGCAAGATAGATGTGAATGGGCCAATGTTACTTCCTGTTGTTTTTGCCAAATTAAAGATGAAAAAAGGTTCAAATTTTACATTTGCAGTTTCGGAAAAGGGACTCACCACTGACAAAGGAGAAGATGTTGTAGAATTTGATGATGCATTAAAATTCAATCCAATTTTAAATAGAGAAAATGAAAAACAAATACCAAAATCAAGCTTAACGGGTTTTGATTTAAGCTCTATCATTGAAGTGGATAAAGAAGCAACGCTCAAATTATTAATGGATCCATCTTCTACTGATTCGCTTGTGGTTAAAGGTGAAGCCGCATTAAGTTTTACAATTGACCGAAGCGGAAAAATGAGCCTGACCGGAGCATATAATTTGAATGATGGCAGCTATATCGTTTCATTGGAATCGATTATAAAAAAGAGGTTTACGATTGATCCCGGAAGTACGATTATTTGGAATGGAGACCCTTTGGATGCTGATATATCAATAAATGCAATCTATTCGGTTCGCACTGCTCCTTATGACCTTGTGGCAGATCAAATGAATGGATTGAGTGAAAGTGAAAAAGGCGGTTATAAACAACGTTATCCTTTTTTAGTAATTCTAAAACTTCGTGGAGAAATATTGCATCCGCAAATAAGCTTCGAAATTCAGTTAGCACCTGAAAACAAGGGGATTTTGGGTGGTGCTGTCAATGCAAAGCTAAATATGTTGAATGAAGATGTATCAGCTTTAAACAAGCAAGTATTTGCTTTATTGGTTTTGGGCAGATTTATTCAGGAAAATCCTTTACAAACAGAATCGACAAGCACATTGTCAACGGTTCGATCAACTGTTGGAAGTTTATTGTCTGCACAATTAAATCAATTGAGTTCAAAAGTAATATCCGGTATTGAATTTAATTTTGATATTCAATCTTATGATGATTATCAAACAGGGCAGGCGGAGGGCAGAACTCAGGTGGATATTGGTGTAAAAAAACAACTTTTCAATGAACGACTCACTGTTCAGATTGGTGGTACGATGGATGTTGAAGGCGAAAAAGCAAAACAAAACTCAGTAAGTGATATTGCAAGTGATGTTTCAGTTGAATACAAATTGAAAGAAGATGGCCGTTATCGCTTGAAAGCATTCAGGCATAATCAATACGAAGGTGCTATTGAAGGTCAATTGATAGAAACAGGTATCGGCATTTTATATGTGCGCGATTTTGAAAATTGGAAAGAATTCTTCAGATCGCCAAAAGACAAGATTGATTCATCGAAAAAAGAAAACAGCAATGATACGAATAATCCTAAATAAGTACATACTATTCCTTATTTGTCTGCTTCTATTTGCATGTAGCGGTACACGACATTTGCCAGCAGGCGAAAAGTTATATACCGGTGCAGTAATAAAATTAGAATCAGTAGAAAAAATTAATAATCAGGGTGCTTTTAAAACGATTGCCAAAAATGCTGTAAGCCCTAAACCTAACAAACGGTTCTTAGGAATGCGTCCAAAATTATGGATGTATATGAAAGCAGGAGATAATCCCAAAGGTAAATTTAAGAAATGGCTTAAAAAAAACGGAGAAGCACCAGTATTGATTAGCGACGTAAAACCGAATAATACATCTGCAATTATTGATGCCAAACTTTTTAATGTGGGTATTTTTAAAACGCATACCGAATTCAAAATCATTGAAAAAAAACGGACTGCTCAAATAATGTATATCAGCCATATTCATAAACCTTATGCGATTAAAGAGATAAAATATGCTATTTCGGATGAATTATTAAATAATCTAATACTTTCAGAAAAAGAAAAATCATTAATTAAACCCGGTGATGATTATAATCTTGATTTGCTAAAGAGTGAAAGAATTCGAATGGATGCCTCTTTGAAAAAAAGCGGATACTTTTACTTCAGTCCTGATTATTTACTATTTAAAGCCGATACATCAAATCAAAATCATGATGTTACGTTAAAACTTACGTTAAAAGACAGCATTCCCAAAAACGCATCAAGCATTTATCGCATTAACAAAGTGTTTATCGATCAGGAATACTCTTTGGAAGAAGATATTATGCATATAAAAGATACCATCAATTATAAAAACAATATATTTTTCGGAAAGATATCCGAAATGAAAATCAGACCAAAAGTAATTGTAAGGTCGGTTTATTTGAAGAAAAATGATATCTATTCAAGAGAAAATCATAATACAACTTTGAATCGTTTGATGTCGATGGGTAATTTTAAGTTTGTCCGAATGAAATTTTCTGAAAGCGATACTTCTGCAGGGTATTTAGATGTAAATATCCTGATGACACCTATGCCCAAACGTACATTCAGGGCTGAAGTAGAATTTGTATCAAAATCAAACAATTATATAGGCCCGCGAATGAATCTAAGTCTTCTGAACAGAAATACTTTTAGTGGAGCCGAATTTCTTAATTTTAATATGGCCGGATCGTTTGAAGCACAATTTATCGGCAAAGGCAGGAATTTGTATTCTTATTCCTGGAATCCCGAACTTGAATTGACTTTCCCACGCTTTGTGGTTCCGTTTAATTTAAACAGAACCCACAGTACCTATATCCCCAAAACACATTTTTCACTTTCTTATAACTTCACCAAAAGAGTGGACTATTTTGATATGCATACCCTGCAATTTTTATATGGTTTTAAATGGAAAAAAGATATACTGAAAGAACATGAATTAAATCCTGTAAGCATAAGTTATACATCTATCTTAAACAAATCGACTGCTTTCGAAGCATTATTAACATCCAACCCTTTCCTTAAAAAAAGCTACGAAGAACAGTTTGTTGCAGGGGCCAACTATGCATTTACTTATAACGAACAAGTGTTGCAGGAGAAAAGACTGCAATATTATTTCAATCTTACAACTGAGGTTGCCGGAAAT
>CAZUCB010000135.1:0-7143 GCA_964618755.1 uncultured Bacteroides sp.
CCAATAAATGGGAAACGGAATGTAAAATGCTACATCAGCCGTTTTACAATGTGTTGAAAAATGGGGCGTTTGTGGAGGAGGTGGAAGAAGGTTAAAGTAGAAAGTGGAAAGTGAGTATAGGCAGTTTTTATAGGTCTAGATAAATACATTATATTTACATTGAATATTATTTTCTGTAATTGGGAAATCATCTTCCGAGTATCAACCCTTAGGGTACTTCTTACCCTAAGGGTTTAAGTTCAATCAAGAAATCGATATTGGCATTCAGGAAATCCTTCCTTTAATGCAAGATTTTGAAAATTAATTCTTTCATTAGCTCACCATCGGTAGCAGAAGCATTGTCAACGCCTTTTGATTTTACATCGTATAATCTCAACAGCGAAATTACCTGGTGCAATTGTTCTTTGTTATATTTGTGCGAGGCTTGTTCGTAGTCTTTCAAAAAAAATGGATTTACACCCAACACAGAGGCAGCATTTCGTGGCGATTTGTCTGTCAACTCAACATAAGATAACACTTTTACGAAAAAAGAATACAATATTGGCATAATTTTTACCAATGGATTTTCTCTTGGGTTGGCAGCAAAATAATTGATAATCTGATTGGCTTTTACTATTTCTTTATTCCCTAATGCTTTTTGCAATTCAAAAACGTTGAAATCTTTACTAATACCAATGTTTTCTTCAATAATTTCGGGTGTAATACTTGTTTTTTGAGGAACATTGATGATTAGTTTGTTGATTTCGTTTACGATTTTTTGCAAATCGGTGCCCAAAAAATCGGCAAGCAATTTGCAGGCATTGGGTGTTATTTGAAATTCTTTCTTCTTTAAATAATTAGTTATCCAGCCCGGTATTTCATTTTCGTATAGTTTTTTAGATTCAAACAAAACACCTTTTTTCTCTATATTTTTCTTAAAACTGCTGCGTCCGTCTATCTTTTTATATTTGTAGCAAAGTACTAAAATGGTTGAGGTTTGAATATTATCTAAATATGCATTTAGGTTTTCAATTTTATCAATTTCCTGAGCTTCTTTCACAATTACCACCTGGTAATTTGCCATCATCGGAAATCTTTTGGCATAGTTAATTATTGTAGCTATGTCAACATCTTTTCCATACAAAACACTTTGGTTAAACTCTTTTTCGTCATCGGTGAGTGTATGTTTTTCAATATAATCAGCAATTTCATCAATATAAAAAGGCTCTTCACCCGACAATAAATAAATAGGGCGAAATATTTTGTTTTTTAAATCCGCAAGAATTTGATCAAATGTCATTGATTGATGATTTTTCTAAGAGCTTTACTTTTTACTTTATAAACTTTACAAACTTTCTACTAATACTGATTGTTATAGTCGAAATACAGATGCTTAACGGTTTGCCCTTTATTGATTAATTGTTTTAAAGAGTCAATTCCAATTTCTAAATGGTCGGCCAAAAAGGTTTCTGAAACTTTTTTGTCGAGCTCTTCGGTTTTTACACCTTCTGATATCATGGGTTGGTCCGAAACCAACAACAAAGCTCCCGAAGGAATATGATTGTAAAAACCTACAATGAAAATGGTGGCAGTTTCCATATCAATGGCCATGCTACGCATAGTACGAAGGTAATTTTTAAATTCGTCGTCGTGTTCCCAAACTCTGCGGTTGGTAGTATATACAGTTCCTGTCCAGTAATCTCTGTCGTGATCGCGGATAGTGGTTGATATAGCTTTTTGTAAATTAAAGGCAGGTAATGCAGGTACTTCTTTTGGGAAATAATCTCTCGAAGTTCCTTCGCCTCTTATTGCTGCAATTGGTAGAATTAAATCGCCTATATTGTTTTTCTTTTTCAATCCGCCGCATTTCCCCAAAAACAATACAGCCTTTGGATGTATTGCACTTAATAAGTCCATAATAGTAGCCGCATTGGCACTTCCCATTCCGAAGTTGATGATGGTAATATTGTTGGCAGTGGCACTTTGCATTGCTTTTTCGTTGCCTTTTATTTCTACGTTGAATTTTGCTGCAAACATTTCAACATATTTCGAAAAGTTTACCAATAAAATATATTTGCCAAAATCTTCTAATTCTGTTCCTGTATAGCGTGGTAGCCAGTTTTCAACAATTTCTTCTTTCGTTTTCATGCCTATACTTTAAGTTAGCAATAAATAATTTACAAATTTACATATTTTTTGATAGTTACGAATTATTCTATGAAAAAACATAAACTTAAGTCGATATATAATTTAAAATAAATAATTTAAATTAATATAAAATGCTGAACTTCCATCTTCAACATCTTTGGCTCTGGCGTAAGTAAAATTTAATACAAAATTTGAGTTTAAAACAAAATGCAAACTACTACCATAGCCAATGTGCAATTTTTCGTTATTGGAATCAATATTATAATTTTGAGGAAGATTGTATTTATTAAAATTATATTTTTGAATAACTTCGCCCATATCGGTAAAGCCGCTTAATGCGATATAAAAGTTTTGTTTAAATAACTGTGTACGCAAAAACTTCCAACGAAGCTCGAAATTACTGTAAAACATTCCTTCGCCAACCAATCGATTGCGTAAAACGCCTCTTATTGTTTTGGCACCACCCAATCCATCGCGGGTAGGTTTGTTGGATGCAAATAAAAATGGCAACATATAAAAAGGCATTTCTCCGGCTATTTTACCCTGATAAGCAATGCGACAAGCAAGATTTAAAACTTCTTTTTTCAAAGTAAAGTATTGACGATGAGTGATTGCAAATTGAGCATAATTATAATTGTTGCCAATAAAAGAAGGTGAAAGCAACAGCAATGCCTCCGACCAAATTCCACGCATAGGATTTGATTCATTATCACGTGTATCATAAACAATACCAAGCTTGATAATTTGTGTAGTTCCCCCATTTTCTTGTCCTTTGGGGATAATGCCCCAAGTTTTATATTTTTCAAATAAACTTGTAGATGTATCCACAGCAGGCAACAATTTATCATCATCTCTACCTTCGTTTAAGCTTTTTATATCTACTTTCCCAATTTTATTATCGTACAAACCGTATCCTAAAACCCATTGTAGAGTTTTATCTTTACGTAAACTAAGAAAATCAAGCGTTAAACGAAATAATTGCCTATCGATGCGGTAAAACATACGCGATAAATACATTGGGTTATTTGTATTATCATCTTCAAAACTATGGTTATATGTAGCTTGATAACCATTAAATCCGTAAAAGTCCAAGGCTTGTTCCTGAAAATAACTAATATCTCCTGTAAATCTTATTCCTTTTATCAGGTATTTCGAATCATAAGTAATTTGATTGATTCCGCTGCCCTTGGTAGTTCTCGACCATTCTAAATAAATTGAATGACGATAGTCGGGATAGATAGTTCCGTTTCCGTAATCAAACAAATTAAGAACAGCTCCGTATTTAAAACCTATGTCAGAATCAAACGCAATAGCAGGAACTGCACCAAAACTCCATCCCTTGATTTGTTTTTCTTTTTTTACTGAAAAAATAGTGGAATCAAGTTTTTCTTGTCCATTAACTAACAAGCAAACTATTAAAAATGACAATGTTAATAAAGTGACTTTTTTCAAAATTAGAATATTAAGTTATTAATTTTCGCATTTATTAGTTGATAATCAAACGAAAAATTGACAAAAACTTGGTAAAAATAAACATTCTTTTATAAGAAAATTGAAAAATGATATTTTTTGTGTAGGTTTGTAAATCATTATTTTTTTATTTGAGTTGAATGCTAAAGCTTAATTTTCCATCCTATACTTTTAAAATTCAGGAAACTGATAAAGGCAATGAAATATTTGATAGTATCAGAAAGAAATATGTTGCTTTTACCGATGAAGAATGGGTGAGGCAACATTGTATTGCTTATTTGATAAACGAAAAAGCATATCCGGCTTCTCTTATAGCTGTAGAAAAAGCTCTTGTTGTTAATGGACTCAGAAAAAGAACTGATATTGTAGTGTTTGGAAAAGATGGAACACCGAAATTAATAGTAGAATGTAAAGCTTCGCATATAAAAATTACAAACGAAGTATTTGATCAGATAGCTCGTTACAATATGACATTGAAAGTAAATTATTTGATGGTAACCAATGGATTACAACATTATTGTTGCTTAATTAATCATCAGGAAGCGAGTTATAAGTTTTTGGAAGATGTTCCGGATTTTGGGGAGTTAGCCAATAGATAATGAGCGTAATCAAAGTGTTTTAACACTTTTTTTTAATAACTAATATGCATTAATAAATAACTAAAGAAAAATGAAAGCAATGATATTTGCAGCGGGTTTGGGCTCGCGATTAAGACCGCTTACCAATGATAAACCCAAGGCTTTGGTGGAATTAAATGGAGAGCCGCTGATTGCTGGAGTTATTAAAAAACTTGTTGCCGCAGGTGTTACCGAAATTGTTGTGAATTTGCACCACTTTGCCAGCGAATTGAGAGATTATATTAATGGAAATAACTTTGGAGTTATCATTCATTTTTCTGACGAAAGTCAATTTTTATTTGATACAGGAGGTGGTTTAAAAAAAGCTGCCCGATTTTTCGACGATGCACAGCCTTTTTATGCTTATAATGTTGATGTTTTGTCGAATATAGACCTTAAGTGTTTGTATAATGAACATATTGCAAACAATGCAATAGCTACACTTGCAGTAAGAAACAGGAAAAGTTCCCGCTTTCTTTTGTTTGATAAAGATAATCAATTATCGGGATGGGAGAATATTATCAGTAACGAACAACGTTTGATAAATACCAAAAGAGAAGTATTGCAACATTTTGCTTTTAGTGGAATACAAGTAATTGACCCCAGAATTTTTGATTTGATTGCAGAAGTAGGTAAATTCTCTATTATTGATGTTTATCTGCGTATTGCAAATACCGAAAGAATAAAAGCATATATTCATGATGAAGATTATTGGTTCGATTTGGGAACTATAAAGCAATTGGATGAAGCTGCTAATTTTTTAAAATTATCTTAACCCGTCAATTTACACAACTTAAAGGAACAAATAATTAAAAGGAATTAATAGAAAGTTTCTGCAGTTATAATGCAAAATACAAATTATAATAAAGTTTGATAATAATATTTCTATTTATTAAAGTAAAATCTATACCTATTAATTATGTATCTTTGTGTTTTATTTCACTATTTATAGATTTAGAATAAATATCTAAAAAAGAATAGTTTGGAATTTAATTTTCCTAATAATATTTAATTTTACTCTTTCGAAAAAATGAAAAACGATAAATTAAACATCTTGGTTATTGACGACGACCCTGTTTATAGAAATCTTTTACGTTCTATTTTAAAAGAAAAATCCAATGTATTTGCTGTAGAAGCTCCTTCTTTAGGGTTTAAGGTTATTAATACTCAATCTATTGATATTTTAATTTGTGATTTTCAGTTGCCCGAAATGAGCGGGCTCAAAGTGTTGGAAATAATTAAAGAAGACTATCCAGGCATTGAAGTTATAATGATAAGTTCATCAGGCGATATGGATGCTGTAATTGGAGCTTTGCGTAAAGGAGCTGTTGATTTTTTTAAGAAACCATTTACAGCCCCTGAAATTTGGTTTTCTATTGAACGAACACGCAAATATTCAGAGCTATATGAAAAACTTACACATATAAAAACTGAAAACGTTTTGCTTAAAACTGAAGTAAATCGTGTTTTAGGCCAAGCAATTATTGGGAAATCAATTGATATAATTAGTATTAAGCAACAAATGGAAATGGTTGCTGATACGCCAGATACTTCGGTATTAATTATAGGTGAAAGTGGGACAGGCAAAGAATTGGTTGCTCGTGGCATACATAATCTTAGTAATCGAAAAGATCAATTATTTGGAGCTGTTAACATGTCTGCTGTACCTGAAAGCTTATTTGAAAGTGAATTTTTTGGACACAAAAAAGGTAGTTTTACAGGTGCTATTGTTGATAGAGCTGGCTGGTTTGAAGAAACCAACAATGGTACATTATTTTTAGACGAAATTGGAGAAATGCCAATTGCTTTGCAAATAAAATTACTAAGAGTACTCGAAGACAGAAAGTTTACTAAAGTGGGATCGCAAAGAGAACAAGACTTTGATGTGCGCGTAATATCAGCCACTAATAAAACAATAGAAGAACTTACTGATGGAAAGAATTTTCGTTTGGATCTCTTTCACCGATTAGGGACTTTTGTTATAAATTTACCTCCTTTAAGAGATAGAAAAGGTGATATTATTGAATTATCAAATTATTTTTTGCATAGTTTAGCCGAAAAAATGGGCAAGAAAAAAATTACAACTATTAATTCTGAAGTTTTTGATCTTTTTAATAATTATTCTTTCCCCGGAAATATCAGGGAATTAAAAAATTTAATAGAAAGGGCAGTTATTGTTTGCCAAACAAAAGAGCTTACACCTATGCACTTTACTTCTTTAAATATTCAGAAAACTCAATCAATCCAAAGTGCTAATTCATTTGATTTAAAGGAATTAGAAAAACAAACGATTCTTAAAGTATTACAAAAAGTAAATTTTAACAAAGCCGAAGCTGCCAGATTGTTGAACTTAGAATGGAATGCACTTTATCGCCGTATTCAAAAGTTTAATATAGAATTACCATCCGACTTTTCATAAGATATGATTAAAATATTGATAATACGAATTTTATCTGCTTTATTAATTTGAAAGCATTGTTCAAAATCAAATAAATTTTCTACAATATCCTTATTAACGAAGCAACAATCTTCAATAACGAAGAAAATTCTTCAATAACGAAGAAAAAATCTTCGATAACGAAGAATGTTTTAAAACGACAGCTTTTACTTTAACATTAATTAACTGATACACTGAACACTATTAATTATTTCTATTTATTAACAGATATTTTGCTAAGTTTGCCTTTACAAAATAAATAAATTTGTTCTTTATTTCCCTTAAAAAGGCCGAAAAAGCAAGAAATTTACTATCTCTTCGTTTTTTTTCTATAAATATCTTCAAAAAAAATAATTTATATTCATTTTTGCAGGTATTTTTTTGAATATGCAAAATAAAATTTATTTTAATATACTGATATATTGTTTTTTAAAAAGTTTGGCACGGATATTGTAAAACTAATAAACGTGAATGTCAAGTTCGGAAAAAATT
>CAZUCB010000136.1:0-7025 GCA_964618755.1 uncultured Bacteroides sp.
ATCATAATTCAAGGTCGGGGAAAGTAAAAAGTCACAATCTCTTTTTTTTCAATATTCCCTTGAAATTCCACTAATTTATTTATTGTTATAACTACTCTATCCTTAATACTTTTTAATAAAGTTGTCGCAAAGTGCAATCAATAATCCCTTAAACTCAAAAAACAAATAGACGTATTTTGGTGTTATTAATTTACAATAGATTGTTAATAAGAAAATAATAGATAATGTATTATCTATAAAACATTGTATAAATTTGCTATAATAAAATAATTATATGAAGAAAATTATCACTTATAATGTCAATGGTATTAGATCGGCTATGTCTAAAGGTTGGCTTGATTGGGTAAAAATTGTGAATCCCGATATTATTTGTTTACAAGAACTTAAAGCTCAGGGCGACCAATTGCCTTTGCTTGAATTTCAGGAAGCAGGCTATTCTTGCTATTATCATACTGCAGTGAAAAAAGGTTATAGTGGCGTTGCAATACTTACTAAGCAAATTCCTGATAAAGTAGTTTATGGCATTGGAATTCAAAAATATGACGATGAAGGTAGGTATATTCGTGCCGATTTTGGTGACGTTTCAGTCGTTAGTGCCTATCATCCATCAGGAAGTAGTGGCGAAGAACGTCAAGGTTTTAAAATGATATGGTTAAATGATTTTCATGAACACATTAATAAACTAAGAAAAGAAAGACCTAATTTAATTCTGGCTGGTGATTATAACATTTGTCATAAACCTATTGATATTCACGACCCTATCCGTAATGCGACAAGCTCAGGCTTTTTGCCAGAAGAACGTGAATGGATAGGTGGTTTTATTAACAATGGTTTTGTAGATGCATTTAGAGCCTTTAACAATGAACCTCATCAATATACTTGGTGGAGTTTTCGCACAAAAGCAAGAGATAGAAATTTAGGCTGGCGTATTGATTATTTTATGGTGAGTGATAGTATGAAAGATAAAATGAAACGTTCGGTTATCTTAGCAGATGCGGTACATTCAGATCATTGCCCTGTATTGTTGGAAATTGATTTTTAATTAAAAGAGTGCCTAAAGTACTTGGAGTACTTAAAGTTAAGGGTTTAATACATTGAAAATTATCAAAATGTTCCATTTAAAAAACACTTAGTAATTAGCTTTTCAAAAAAAATTACATAAATATCAATAAATTTTTAAAATCAAACAGATGAAAAAAATAAATTTTAATTTTATAATTTTTGTATTGATAATTTTTTCTTCCGTATCCTGTGTTACTCAAAAACGATACACCGATTTGGAAACGAAATACAAAAAATGCAATGATGATTTAACAAGCATAGAAAAATCAAAAAATGATATTGCTGTTCAAAATACTGAGCTTACTGCCGAAGTTGAAAAAATGAAAAAGCAAAAATCTGATATGGATGCAGAATCATCAAAGTTGAAAGATAATTATGATAAATTGCAAACTGAACAGTCCACTTTATCAACTGATTATACTGCCTTACAGCAAAAGTATAACAAATTACTTAGCGGCAACCGAGCAGAAACAATGGAAATAATGGAAGATTTGCAGAAAACACAAGCAGATTTACTAAAAAAAGAAGCAGATCTCAAAAAAACCGAAGCTGATATGCAAAAAATGCAAAATCAACTTAATGAGAAAAAGAATAATTTAGACTCTTTATCGATATTAATGGATGTAAAAGAAAAGAAACTAAACGAACTTCAAACCATTCTCGATAATAAAGATAAACAAGTTGCTGATTTGAAAAATAAAATCACTACTGCTTTATTGGGATTCAAAGACAAAGGTCTTACTATAGAAACTCGTAATGGAAAAGTATATGTTTCGATGGACGAAAAACTTCTATTTGCCTCGGGAAGTTGGAATGTTGCTGAAGAAGGTAAAAATGCGTTGAAAAGCGTTGCAAAAGTGTTGGAAACAAATACTGACATCAATGTAATGATTGAAGGACATACAGACAACATACCTTACAATGGTATAGGACAAGTAAAAGATAACTGGGATTTGAGTGTGTTGAGAGCTACCGCCATTGTAAAAATTTTACTTGAAAATAAAGGCATTGATGCTAAACGAATTGCTGCTTCGGGTCGTAGCCAATATTTACCAATTGAAACTGCAGACACCAAGGAAGCTCGTGCCAGAAATCGTCGAACAGAAATTATTCTTACACCAAAATTGGATGAACTTTTGAAAGTGTTAGATAATAATTAAAATGTCTAATCATTTTGTGAACAAATAGAGTTTATTCTTGTTAATTCCTAAGAATTTAACTCAAAAAATAATTCAAAAATTTATAAAACAAAAAAATAAAGAAAAATGACAAGAAATTCAGGCGTAACAACATTTATGGGTAACCCATTAACATTGTTGGGAAACATGGTAAAAATTGGCGATAAAGCTTATGATTTTACTGCTATTGGCGAAGGTTTAAGACCTGTTAAATTAAGCGATTATGATGGAAAAGTAAGAATCATTTCTTTGGTTCCTTCTGTTGACACTGGCGTTTGTGCCGCACAAACTCGTAAATTCAATGTAGAAGCTGCTAATTTAGGCGATATCGTTATATTAACTATTTCCTGCGATTTACCATTTGCATTGGGTCGTTTTTGTGCTGCAGAAGGTATTGATAAAGTAATTACATTGTCAGATCACAAAGATACTGACTTTGGTTTAAACTATGGTTTTTTGATTGAAGAACTTCGTTTACTGAATCGTGGTATAGTAATCGTTGACAAACAAGGTATGGTTGCTTATGTGGAATATGTTAAAGAAAACACTGAACATCCAGACTATGAAAAAGCCATCGTCGAAGCAAAAAAAATAATATAATTGTGTGTTTTTGTTGTTTTTATGTAAAAAAAGCCAGATTATTAATAATCTGGCTTTTTTATTTTCAATTAGAAGTAATCTACTATCCGTTTAAAGTAAATTGTATAGGTAAATTAAACTGAACACGAACAGATTTTCCTCTTTGCTTACCTGGAGTCCATCTTGGCATGGCTTTTACAACTCGAATAGCTTCTTCGTCGCAACCGCCACCGATACCTCTTAAAATTTTAACATCGGTAACATTCCCGTTTTTTTCAACAACAAAAGTAACGTAAACTTTACCCTGAATACCACTTTCTCTTGCCATTGAAGGATATTTCATATTACTTTGTAAAAATTGAATTCTTGCTTCATCTCCGCCAGGGAAACCTGGGTTTTCTTCAACAACGGTAAAAATTTCAGTTTCTTCAACTTCTTTTTCTTCAACTGCTGGGGCTTTATATTCTTCAACAACTGTTTTCTCATCAGATTCAGCATTGATACTTACCTCATTTTCAATTTTTGCATCATTTTCAACAATTTCAAGAACTGTAGTCTGTTGTTGAGGAGGAGGTGGTGGTGGTGGTGTATTTTGCTGTGTTTGCATAACCACTTCTTCTAATACTTCTGCAGCTTGGCGAGAATTTTTATCATTAGCTACTTTATCATAAGATTTCCATTCAAATGCAAGTAAAGTTAATCCTAATGTAACAACCAAGCCTATTTGAAAAAAAATAGCTTTCTTATTTTCAAGATCAGCTTTTTCTGATTTTTTTTGTTCCATATAATTGGATTTAAAGTGTTTGTAAAATTATTGTGTATAAAATAATCAAGGTGCTAAATTATAAAATAAAATTTATATTATGTAATTATTTTTTACTTTTTTATGTAACGCAGTATTATGAAAAATATTTTATTTTAAAAACCTAACATTGAATATTGATTGTGCAAGATATCTAACGATTTAACAGTCAAATCCATTTTGTTTGTATATCTGTTGTATCTGGCAGAAAAAACACCAATACCGTTATTTACGTTTGAATATTCGGGGCGTACCTGAACAATGCTATTAGAAGCCTCATTTACTTCTATGTAAGTGCTTAAATCATCACCAGCAACACTAACTACAAAGTCTATTTTACCCATTTTACGAGTAATGGGATTTGCAATTGTTGACCACGTTAAATTATTTTTTAAAGATTCATAAAAAGTAAGTCCAGGATATTCTAAAACCATTTCGATTCCCCCATCAAAAGTTGTTCTTGTTTGAGTGCTAAGTGGAACTTTCAGAAGTTTTGGTTCATCTATTACTATACCTTTACTTTCAAAATAGTTGATATACATGGTAATACTATATCTTTTACCTCCTGCTGCCGACACCCATTCAACTTTTGACTTACCTGTAGTTGTTGCAGGAAAATCAATAGTGGTTTGACCAGATGAAGGTCTAATTATGTTAAATTCATTAACCAAAGTTGTTTGGGCGTTAATAATCTTCCCTGTTTTTTTATTTTTAACTGTTAACTTATATATTCTGTCTTCTTTTAACTGATTAAGAGTATTGCATTTATACAAAACTTGCTTAGGGGCATAAAACAATCCTGATTCTTTATTATAAATTGTTGTAGTATCAAAATAAAAAGTATTAGCTACACTTCCATTTAGCATTTCTTCCATTATTACGTTCAAATCAGTTCCATAGCTGCTAAAATCTTCGTTTTGTGCCATAATGTAAGCACTTTCATCACCCAAAAATGCTTTATTAATTTTAAGATAGGTAAAAGTATCTTTTTGGTTAAGTACACCATATACTACGGTAATGTCTTTGTATTCTGCATTTGGGTTAAAATCTGTTTCGCAAGCAGACAAAAATATAGCAAAAATTGCTATTACTATAAAGCTATGATATTTAGACATGAAGATTAAATTTTAGAATAGAATACAAAAATAGATAAAAATTAGATTAGAAAACAATTTTATTCTGTTGTTTAACAATTAATGTGAAATTTTAACCTCCACTAACTAAATGCAACACAACTACATTGTCGCCATCTTTTACAATGGTAGTTTCGTAATCCTGCTTTTTAATTACTTGTTCATTAACTTTAATTACAAGCATTTTAAATATGAAATTTTTCAAGATAAGTAGTTGTGAAATACTAATTTCTTTTCCATCAAAAGTTTCAGGAGTATTATTAAGTATAATATTCATTTTAAAGATTTTTTTAGTTTAACAATAGCTCTACTACCTGATTTGCCTGCATATTAGCTACTATGCCAACTCTTGGAGCAAGTGGAGGCTTGTTTTCGGATATTTCTGTAGTTAAATCGCCGCAGATGTATAGCTTTTCGTAATTAATAGTTTTAATTGTATTGTTATTGCCCCATCCCGCCATACCAGATCCTGAAATAATATATTTATCAGGCATTTCAGTTAAAACTGTTTCAATAAGCATCTTTTTCATTTCAGCTAAATCAAAAGCTTCTACAATAACATCACAATTCTTAAAAAGCTGAGAAATGTTATCAGGAGATAACTTAAGGCAATGTTTTTCAACGACAACATCTGTATTTACACGTTCTATGTTGGTTTTCAATGCTTCTACTTTATACATGCCTAATTGATCAATAAAAAAATATTGACGATTAAGATTACTTTCTACAATTACATCAAAATCAGCAATAATAAGTTTACCTATACCAATACGTGCCAATGCAATGGCACAATTGGACCCCAAACCACCACAACCAGCAATACCAACAGTTTTCCCTTTTAATGACTCAAGTAACATGTTCTAATTTTTAATAGTTGCAAAGATAAAAAAAAGTCTCTATAAAATTACAGAGACCTTTTAATCTTAAATAGTGTAGTAAAAACAATTATTTTTCTGTAGAAGTTTCTATTGAAAACAACTCAACTTCAAATATTAAAGTAGATCCAGGAGGTATTTTTCCTGCTTCTCTATCTCCATAAGCTAAATTAGATGGAATATAGAAAATATATTTTGAACCTGGGGTCATTAACTGAACACCTTCTGTCCAGCCAGGAATTACTTGATTTAAACCAAAAGAGATAGGCTCGCCTCTTTCAACTGAAGAATCGAAAACGCTTCCATCAATCAAGGTACCATGGTAATGAACTTTAACTTTATCTGTAGCTTTTGGATGTTCGCCAACGCCTTCTTTTATAACTTTGTATTGCAAACCGCTTGGTAATTCTTTAACACCTTCGGCTGTTTTATTTTTAGCTAAAAACGCTGTCCCTAATTTTTTTGCACCTTCTGATTTTTTAGCTTTTTCTTGTTCTTGCTTTTTCATTCTTTCTTGTTGCCATTTACCCAATACTTCGTCTTTTTTTTGTTTACTAACAACAAGAGTATCTATATTTTTAACGGCATCTTCAATTCCTTTAAATAGCAATTCTGGCTTAAATTGAATAGAATTACTTACTAAATTATGACCAATATCAGCACCAATCAAATAACTGATTGAATCAGAGGCTGAAGTAAGTTTAATTGTTTGCGTTTTTTGAGCTGACACACTAATGGTAAACAAGATTACCAAAGCTGAAATTGAAAAAATGTATTTCTTCATTTTTTAAGGTTTTTAAATTATTCGACAAATATAAGGGAATTTATTTTCTTATAAAAAAATTAGCAATTAGATTTAACAATATTTAATAGATTTTGGATTATTTTTTAAAAATGATGCTAAAAATGAGTAATTTTGCAGTTCGATTTCATGGGGCTGACCGGTTTTGACAGCAAGAAAGTGGGATTGTAAGCATGCCGAGTGTGGTAAATATGACTCGTTAATCTCAAGTTACACAGCCAATAAACGGCGAAAACAATTCTTACGCTTTAGCAGCTTAATCTAGGATTAGGTAGCTATTTGCTCCCCAAAAAGCTTTGACTAACGGCGTTTTGAACGGAGCATCATAAATGTTGGTATAGCTTTTGCAAGGCTCTGGTGCAAAAGCGAAATAAAAGAGATACGGCATTTATAGGTTGGTTTTTTACCGGTAAACTGCCCGACAATCAATAAAAAACTAAGCATGTAGAAAGCAGTTTTACTGCTTGTTTGGACCAGGGTTCGACTCCCTGCAGTTCCACAACAAAGGCTTGTAAATGAAATATTTACAAGCCTTTTAGTTTTATATAAAAAACATTGCTACGCCAATAACACTAATAATAGCTCCAATAATTT
>CAZUCB010000137.1:0-6957 GCA_964618755.1 uncultured Bacteroides sp.
ATTCATTCGCTGCTCCTGTTGACCCACCTGTTCCGCCTGCTCCTGTTACAGTTCCAGTATTAAAGCCAGCACAAATAGTTGTTCCATTTGCAGGTGTGGAGGTACTTAATGTTGGTGATACAGGTGCTGAGGATACTGGCCAGGTGCAAATAGTTGACCATGCTGAATTTGAACATACTACTCCATCTGTTCTTCTTGCCTGAACAATTATACTGTTTGTTGCTCCATTCGTAATTATGGCTGAGCCATTGGTGTAAGCTAAGTATGTACTACCACCATTAATACTATATTGATATTCATTGGCTGCTCCGTTAGATCCACCCGATCCGCCGCTTCCTGTAACGGTTCCTGTGTTATAGCCTGCACAAATGGTAGTTCCGCTAACTGGGCTCGCTGTACTTAAAGTTGGGGCAATTGGTGTAGATATCACAGTAATAGTGCGATCAGATATTGCAGCACAACCTCCAACAACATTGGTTGTCAATCTTAAAACTACAATTCCACTATAATTTACTGCGGGAGTATATGTAACAGATGCTGGAGTTGCAGTCTGGGCAGTTGAGCTTAATGTTCCTCCACCAGAAATAATTGACCAAGCAGCAGTAGATGCACCTCCTCCAAAACTAGCACCACTCAATGTTATTGCAGAAGGAGTTGCAGACTGACAAACTGTGTTAGAACCACCAGCTAACGCATAATGAGCTGAAACAGTAATTGTAATCGGTGTAGTATAAAGAGAATAGCATGTAATTCCACCACTTATAGATAAAGTTCTTCTTTTATAACTAGTTGTAGAAGTCAAAGCTGGAGGAGAATAAGTTGCAGCTGTTGCACCACTGATTGTAATATAACTTCCAGAAGCATTTGTCTGCCATTCATAAGAAACTGATCCAGAACCAGTACCTGGAGTAATCGATGTAAAAGATGCTGGAGTAGCTCCACTACAAATAGTTTGTGATGTACCAATACTACCAGCAGTTACAACTGTATTTACAGTCACATTTACAGTATCTGATGCTGCACAAACCTGCTCGAAAAAAATATCATCCAAGGCAAAATCGTTACCTGAAGCTATAGTATTTTGATTTACCAATGATAACACAGCTGTTGTACTTGAACCTGAATTCCAGTTATAAATAAACTTTTGCCATAAACAAGTTGTACTTGTAACAGTATATGTAACTCCAACAGGACTTCCATTTGCATACAACTGTAATTGAGAAGGATTGGAGCCCACTACACTTTGCTCCCAATATGTAAACTGATAATCAGTAGCAGGAACAACATTTACAGTTTGTGACCATACAATACCAGCTGGTACGGTAGAACCATTAACAACCATTTGCATTCCACTTCCAGATGTATGATCAACACAAGTAGCAAAATTTGAATGTCTTGATTGAGGATTTATAATGACATCATAAGTTCCTTCTGGATACAAACCGTCAGAAGTAGGTAATGCTAATGTATATGAACTTGTAAAAGCTGTATTTCCAGATTCAAAATCACCATTCGTAACCAAGTTTATTCCACTTAACGCACTTCCGGTAACTGTATATGTACCACTCATAGTTGGTGTAATATTACCAAGAACAGGATTTTGACTAATAGAATAAAAGCTGTTAGGACCTGCCCAATACTGGTTGTTTGTATTTGTTCCAGTACTTGTCAATGTAATATTAGAATCTCCACAATAAGTACCACCACCATCAGCAACAATAGAAGTAAGGGGGACAATATATGCGATAACTGGAGTTCTTAGGGACGACACACAACCACTATTATTTACATCAACGTAATAAGTTGTATTTGAAGATATACTTGGAGTAGTAAAGAGAGAACCTGTTCCTAATGAGCTACCACCACTTGACGTAGCATACCAATTTATTGTCCCTACAGAAGTTGAGGCACTTAATGAAACTGTACCTGCTCCACACCGACTTCCGGGAGCTGTTCCTGTAATAATAGCAGGATTAACAGTTAATGTATTATCTGTATTATTTGGAGCAGCTTTTAAATTTGTATTACCTGAATAAGTATATGTGATAATATACGGTGTAATAGAAGCCGGAATTGTAGCTGTATTAAAATTGACAGAAAACCCTCCCACTCCATCGGAAATTGTAGTACTTTGAGTATTTCCATTGATAGTAATTCCAATAGTTTCGCCATTCGCAGGATACATAGGACCAATTGCGCTAACAGTCCCAATTAGTGTTACTGTAGATGTACCATAACAGATACTTTGACTAACAGTAAGACTTGAAAATGAAGGAGTTGATCTTGTATCAGTAGTAACAGTTACTAAGCCTGTTGTTGCTGCAAAATAAGTGTTATCTTTGTAAGTAGCAGAAGAAGTTGTTGAACCCCATGTCCCATTGATTTTATTAAAACCGCCCAAAGTAAGTGTGTTGGCTGTAATATTGATTCCAGTATTAATACTTGCAGTAGCTCCTGAAACACTCAGATTTCCAGCAATAGAAGTACCGGTTATAATTGATTTTGCACCAGATCCGGAAAGAATAAGATTATTATAGGCAACTGCAGCAATAGACTGACTCCCTGACGCATTCCATTCAACAGTTCCTGTACCTGCAGTAAATGTTCCACCACTACCACTCACACTACCACCAATTTTCAAGAGACTCGATCCTCCATTCAATGCACCTGCAGTTCTTGTCCATGTACCTGTGAAAGTATGTGTTAATCCTGTGCCAAGACTCAAGGTGCCTCCCGAGCCATTTATAGTTAATAAAGCTCCATTGATATTACCCTGCAAAGTGGCAGTACCTCCGGTTTTTGTCAGAGAAACAGTCCCCGTTGTTGTAAAAGCTCCTATGTTTTGAGTAGCCGTTCCTGCAATTGTAACTCCACCTGTTGTACCACTTGCAGTTCCACTATTGATAAAATTACCATTTAAGGTTAATAAAAAGTTTGACATTGACAAACTTGCACCATTGCTAATTGTAAGAGGAGCAGTAGAGTTGAATATTTTAGCTTCATTTAAAGTGATAGTTCCTGTATTGTTAATAATTACTCCACCTGTTGCATCAAAAGTAGTAATCCATTCTTCTGATGTAACAGTTCTAGGCGATGCTGTATTATATTGTAGAGTTGCATTTGTACCGTATGCTACAACACCTGTTGTAACAACAATTGTTGCAGTTCCTTCTAAAGAAAGTGTATCATTAACAGTTGGTGTAGTAGCAAATGTTTTTGTATTTGTGCCTCTAATATTAAGTTTTTGGTAACTGCCAACAATACCTGTTTGTGTACCTGAACTAGAATATATCACTCTTGAGCCTGTAACCGTTGTAAGAGTTGGATTTCCAGTAAGTACTGTTGCACCTTGAAAATCAATAGTACCTGCACCTGTAAAAGTTAACTGACAACCTGATGACCCTATAGAAGTAAAAGTACCAGTAACTGTTAGAATTCCTGTGGAGATTGTTATAATATTATTTCTTGATGTGGTAGTTGCATTCATAGTTAAAGAACCACAAGTAAGCGATCCGCTACCAATAGCAATTGTAAAGTTAGTGTTATTACTACTTGGTCTTGCCATATTAATAAGACCTGTTACAGTTAAAGAATTATTCCCACTAATTGTAATACTACCAGTATTTAAAGTTGTCAAAGTGTTACAATTAGCCGCTACATTAACAGTTACAGCTATCCCATTATTAATTGTAACGACATCGGCAGAAGTTGGAACAGCAGAACCACCCCAAGTAGTAGTTGAATTCCAATTTCCAGAAACTGATGCTATACGAGTTGCAGCATTTACATTATCAGCCCCCAATATTAATAAAAACAACAAACCAACGATGAAAAACATCGCTTGAAAGCGTTTCTTATAAATGGAGATTATTTTTATCATAAAGATATCAATCCTAAAACCTATTCTTTTATCCATTAAAAGCCTAAAAATAAAGGCTTAATATTTTTTAAAGTCTAACATTAACTAATATACACTAAAACTGCAACTATATATTAAACAATATTTTAAAAAAAATTGTTACACAAAACATGATTTTTTTTAGCAATAATCATGTTTTGTATGCAAATATACAACTATTTTATTATACATCAACGCTTTTATTGAAATAACAAAGTGAAATTTTTTGTCTTTTTTTGTTACTTTCAATCTCATTTTTTATCAAAAATTACTAATTAAAATTCTATATAATATTTTTTAAATTAATACAAATTTAGTTACATAGTTTGCGCTTTATTGTATCAATTTTATTCAAATATAAAAAACCAGTTTTTAAAAAATTATTCATTAGAGAAATAGAATCTAAGTTTAATCAAGTACTGACACAACAAAAAGCATAAAAACAAGGTTTATTTTTTTAAAATTAGTAAATCTATTTTTTATTTTTTGCTAGATAGACACTAATATTCGCTGTAAAACCTGTTAATATGATATTGTGAATAATAATATTACCTAAGTAGTACTTAACAATATTCGCGCCAAACTTTATAAATATTTGTTTATCTGAAAACTATAAAAAGGTATATTTTTTCTTTTTACATTAACCTACAAAAATGAATACTTAATCTTCTTAATTTGTAAATGAGCAAGTTAAAAATCAATACTATTTTTTACAAAATTCTTGCAAATTTATTTTACATTTGTCATAATTTTTAAGCAATAATAATATGAAGGTTTTTAAATTTGGTGGAGCTTCTGTAAATAGTGCCAATGCAGTTAAAAATACAGAGGAAATATTAAATAAATATAGCTCAGAAAAAATATTGGTTGTTGTTTCGGCTATGGGAAAAACCACCAATGCTTTAGAAAAATTGACGCAAGCATTTTTTAACAATAGCAATGAAACAAATACTTTGCTTAATGAAGTTAAAAATTTTCATTTCAACATTATAGATGACCTTTTTAAAGATAAAAATCACGAAGTATTTACCGATATTAAACAAATTTTTGATGAATTATTGCATAAACTTAATACACGATCTTCGGAAAGCTATGATTTTGAATATGATCAAATTGTTTCTAATGGAGAATTGATTTCTACAAAAATTATCAGTCATTATTTGAATTACAAAGGCATAATAAATCAATGGATCGATGCACGAAAAATTATTAAAACTGACAATAACTACCGCGAAGGAAAGGTAAACTGGCAAGAAACCTTGCACAAAACCAATAATTTAGTCATTCCTTTTTTTGAAAACAAAAGTTTGCCACGACATCTTATGATTACACAAGGATTTATTGGCAATACACCCGACGAACATTCTGTAACTCTGGGTCGCGAAGGTTCTGACTATTCAGCAGCTATATTTGCTTTCAATTTGAATGCTTCGGAAATGGTTATTTGGAAAGATGTTCCAGGCTTGCTAAATGCTGACCCTAAGTTTTTTGAAGACACGCATAAGTTAGATGCTATTTCTTATCGCGAAGCCATTGAATTGGCATATTACGGTGCAACAATTATTCACCCAAAAACAATTAAACCGCTTCAAAACAAAAACATTCCATTATATGTAAAATCATTTATACAGCCTGAAAACGAAGGAACGATTATTTCTAATCATGAAAATGCTGATGGATTGATTCCTTCTTTTATTTTCAAACAGGAACAAGCTTTAATTTCTATTTCCCCCAAAGATTTCTCATTTATAGCCGAAGAAAATTTATCAGATATTTTTGGTGTTTTTTCAAATAATAAGATTAAAATTAACTTGATGCAAAACTCAGCTATTAGTTTTTCGGTTTGTATTGATGGCAATGTAAAACGCTTTGATGCATTAATAAAAGCCTTGCAAGAAAACTATAAAGTGAGATACAATCTTCAACTTGATTTAATTACTATTCGCCATTACAACCAAGCTACAATTGATAAAGTTGTAGATAATCGAAAAATATTATTGGAACAACGCAGTAGAACAACTGCACAATTGATAGTTGAGAATCCTGCATAACTTTAAATCAGAATTGAGGAATTTGGTTTTGGCTCCATCGATTTTCTGTTTCAATCATCACATACTAAATCAAAAAATTATCTATTCTTTAGCTTCAAAACTTAAACTAAGATTACCTTTAAAATTAACCGCAACTTTTATTGATTCCGGTGTTAGAAAAATATTTTCAATATTCAAGTCTTTCAGCTGACCATTGAGTAAGATATTTTTTGAAATATAATTATTGGTAAGTTCTTTTTGGATAAGAGCTTTTGATTGAGCAAGCTGATTGCCCAACGGAAATACCAAACTTGGCTCTATCATTTTAACAAATTTATTGTGCAATAACCAATTGGCAGTTTTGAGTAAAGCATTTCTGGTTTCCAATTCAAAATCAATGTCAGTAATTTTCACAGTAGAATTTGCTGAGTCATAAATGGGTTTGCCTGTAAAATAAATAACACCATTCAAACTTCCAGCTAATGTTGCACCAATTACCATTTTATTATTATTCCCATAAACTTTAATATCAACAACAGTTACTGATTTTTTATCTTGCGTAAATGTTTTCCCTTTTAAAAATTGTTTAGCAAGCGTATCTGCTGATTTGTACGATATATCGGCCAACAAATTAATGGTAAAATTATTGTCCATTGTTTTTACCATCTTAAAATCGGGTAAACCAGCGTTGGGTATTACTTTAGGTTCATCACCCATATACGATTCTACCAAAGATTTTACACCCATCGAAATCTTCAACTTACCATTTTGATTAACAATGGGCATCGACGATATTTCCTGAGGATTAAGTTTTAACCACAAATTATATTCATTATTAATTTTTATAGGCTTCTGCATAGTAGTCCAAATATCCTGAATATATTTTCGCAATGAAAACTTTTGCTTTATTGATTTATCAATTTCACTACTTAATAATGCTTGATTTTTCTTTAAAATTGAATTTGCAATAAATTTAATAGGAACATCAATAGGTCCTATTTTAATAGCAGGCGTACTCAACCATTCAAA
>CAZUCB010000138.1:0-4827 GCA_964618755.1 uncultured Bacteroides sp.
ATAAAGCCCGAAAGTATTTTGGAGTAGCGGTATTCCAATCCTAAATTTATATCGGCCATACCACTTATTTCTTCTGATTTCATTACACCGTTTGCAAACGTTTTTGCATACATTTTGGTAAAAGTATAAACTTCGGCACGGCAAACAATTTTATTGCTGATATTGTAGCGTATCGTTAATGAAGCATCAAAACCGGGTTTGTGCCATGCTTCGGCTTCTTTGTCGGTAGAATAGCGGTAAAGATTTGCTGCCAATGCAATGTTCATCTTTTCGTCGTATTTAAAGAGCATGGCTGCACTTATTTTAAGCAAATTTACCTTATCATATACTACTGTAAACATATTGTGGGCTAAGTTCATGGTATCGTTCACAAACAATGGCATGCCGTCGGTAGAAGTATTGGAAATACTTGCATTGAGATCAATAGCTTTGGTTAAGCTGGTATTTACACCGCCATAAATTTCAAATTGCTTATTGCTGAAACCCAAAGGCGAGGTAGTATTGATAAAAGGATTTTCATCGGAAATAGATTTAAAACTATTCTTTTTCAAACCACCTGTAAGTCCACCATATATTTTCAATATCTTAGGAATAACAGCTAAACTTGCCTCAATATTAGGATAGAAGTGCAGTTTGGTGGCAATTCCTGTGGTAGTTGCAATGCTTGCGTCAAATCCAACCGAAAACATATATTCGCCAAACTGAGTGCTGATATATGGTTTAAACGAAATAACCGTGCTATTGTTTGATGCCAACAAATCGCCGGCATTATTGTAATAGTCAAGATTAGCTTTAATACCAAGCGTTTGTTTATCAGTAAAATCAAATATTTTAAGACTTTTATCAAGATTTGCACCTAATTTTACATTGTTTTCGTGGCTTGAGTAATAATCGGATAAATTGTAAAACCCAAGGGAAAACTGATGGTTCACCATGTTTGTATCCAAATAATTACTGGTATAAGCAGTGTTGAATCCAATTAAAGCATAACGCTGACGGATGGCATCATCATTGTAGTTAGGAAAATCGGCAGTTTTAAAGCCATAATAATGTACAACATCTCTATGGAAAAATACTTCTCCATCTAATGTAGCTTTTTTGAAATAGTTTCGTCCATATATTTCAATTGCATTGTTTGAGAAATTACTGTTGGCATAATCTGTAATACTACCTGTAGAAGAAAGATGTTTAACATGCACACCCAATGCGTAGGTTTTAGATCTTACCGAATTAGCAAACAACTCTAAATAAGGAGTTGTATAGGTGCCAAAGCCAACTTTTAAAAGATTCTTATAGAGCTTAGTAATAGGTTCGCCTACAATTTTAGCGGGTTTAATAGGTTCAATCTGAAATGTATTAGGGATTTGTGTACTTTGAATTCCATAACTGAATTTGGGCTGTTCAAAAACTGAATCTTTAATTGTTGGATTGAAATTAAGTTTAAATGCATCAGAAATAGTAGGCTCGTAAGCTGCAATTACTGTAACTTCATTCTTATTGTTGTCAACCTGACCGAATGCAGTGTTGTTGAAAACTCCGAAGCTAAGCAACAATAAAAGCGTATAAACTACATTTGGGTTATAATATTTTTTTGACATTATCTTTGATTTTAAATGTTTAACAAATCTTTATCTGATGACTAAAAGTTGAGATTATTTGGTTTTGGATTACTTTCATCGGTATTTTTATCCAAATTAATCTTGATTTCATTCTCTTTTTCTTTCTCTGCTTTCTCTTTGTCTTCTTTCTCTTTCTTCTTTTGCTCTTCAGCTTGTTTTTCAAGTATAAGGATGGCATTGTATTTTTCGTTGGCAATCTTTATCAGTTCAGCGCCTTCGTATTTATCAATAATACTTTGTAAAGTAGCTTTAGCTTGAGGATAGTTGGCTTGTTGCACATATATATCCGACCATAAAATCAAAATCTTAGCCAGCCAATACTCGCTGGAAGGGGCAGCACTGATGTATTCGTAAATAATGCTTTCGGCTTTAATATAATTGCCCATTTTGTATTGAATAAAAGCGATGTAATACTTGGCTTCTGAACTTAATTCTCCGTTTTTCGATTTTGCCAATAAGCTGAATTCAGTTTGAGCAGTTGAAATACTGTCAATAGCCAATGATGATTTTGCAATAGTATAATGAGCTTCATCGATGATTTCATTAGAAACCTTAGGTGTATTTATTAGTATATTAGAAGCTGTAATGGCAATATTGTATTTATTCAATTGGTAGCTGTTACGCATGATGCCGATTCGGGCAGTTAAAATATTATTATTAAACTCAGCAGTTGTATCTAAGCGTTGGTAATAGGATAATGCCTTTTCGTAACTCTTTTGTTTGTAAGCAATATCAGCCGAATTGAGCAATGCTTTTTCGGAGAATTTACATTTGGGTGTTGTCAGCACATATTCATAACCTGCCAAAGCATCAGCAATATTACCCGATTTATAATCGCATTCAGCTTTATAAAAATTAGCTGAAACCAAAAATGCTCCTGAAGGAAATTTTTGAATATAATTAGCAAAACTACCGATAGCTTTTTGACAATCACCATCCATATAACGGTTTTCAGCAGCTATATATGTAATAGAATCTTGTTCTTCTATGCTGATATTAGCCGTTGGATAGGTTTTAACAATGTTTATAAACTCATCCACCTGATCCATTTCTACATAAATATTACGCATCGTAATCAAAGCTTCTTTAGCGGTAGAGGTGCCAGGATATTTTTTAATAACTTTGTCTAAAGTTTTAATTGCTAATTCGTTATTACGCATATTGTATTGTATTAATCCAATTTTGAGCAATGCTTCTTTTGCATAAGAACTATTAGGGTAATTGGTAGTAATTTCTCCAAAATATTGCAATGCTTTTCCATTGTTTTCAAGAATAAGATAAGTGCCTGCAAGTTCAAAAATAGCAGCAGCCAAATAAGTAGATTTTTTATTATTGTCAACTAGTAATGCAAGTGTGTTTGTTTTGGCTTCAAATTTACCTTGTGCTCCTAAAGAAAGGGCTTTTTGGTATAAAGCGTAATCATTATCGGGTTGTTTAAGTGCAATAGCTTTGTCGTAATTTTCAATAGCGTTGGCGTATTCTTTGGTGATAAAATAACAATCAGCGGTACGTAGTAAAGCGTCATTTTTTATCGTTATTTTTTCGTCTTTTGCATTCAGATTAAATTTTTTAAAATAAGTTAAAGCTTCTGTATAATTCTTTTGCTGAAAATAAATATATCCGATGTTGTAGTTGGAAGTATTGTATTCAGGCAAATTATAAGCTCCCGATGAAACCTGAAATTTTTTGTATGATTTCATTGCATTTTCGTTGTCTTTCAGTCGGTAAAAAGCTTCACCTATCCAATTATAACTTAATGCCACCAAAGGGTCGTTGTAATCATTATCAATAGCTTTTTTAAATAGTATTTGCGATTCCTCAATTTTTCCTTCATTAAATAATTCTACTGCACGATTAAAAGCAATTCTTTGATAAGCTTCCAATAAACGACTGTCTTTTTTAGTGATATTTTCAATTGAAATTAAGGCATCTTTGTAATTTTTAGTTGAAAGATAAATATTTACCAAATAGGTATTGGCTTCATCTATTCTTGATGATTTTGGATAATCTTTAATATATTTGTTGAACGACTCAATGGCATCATTGTAAGGATTTAAGGATAATTCATTACACAATTTGGCATATTGAAATAAAGCATCTTCGGCTATAGTTTTGTCAAAGCCTAATTTGTATGCTGCCAAAAAAGATGTTCTTGCAAATTTCTTTTGATTGGTTTTTACATAACAATCTGCGATATGATACTGAGCATTTTGTGTAAGTGAATCACCTTCATCCATCATTTTCTTAAACTCAACGATAGCTGTATCATAGCTTGCTGTTTTGTAATAAGCATAAGCTAATTGGTAATTATCCTGGCGTTCGATGCGAACTGTAGTTTTTTCCTGATACAAACGTAAATAGGGGATGGCTTCTGCAAAACGATTTGTTTTATAATAAGATTCGCCGATTAAGCGGGCAATTTCGGGTGCTCTTTTGGGAGTGGATGTTTTTAATAATTCGGGAGCAACTTTTAGTAAGTCATCGTATTTTCCTTGAAGATAATAGATTTGTGTGATATAATAGGGAACCACAACTCCAAAATTTTCATCTTTCGTAAGCTTTTCAAAATTTACCAAAGCGGTTTGATAATTCTTTTCAATATATAGAATATGAGCGTAATAATAAGTGGCTGGTGCGGCATAATGTGTTTTTCCATCTTTTACTTCAGCAAGATTTTTCTTGGCTTTTTCAAAATTCTGATTCACAAAATTAGCATATCCTTTTTTGAAATAATATTCAGTAAGCTGAGTAGCTGAGAGGTCGTATATATCAACTTTATCAAAAGATTCAATGGCTGGTTTGTACTTGGCAATTGCATATTGATAGCTTCCTAAACGAAACCATGCAAGATTAATTTTTGAGTTTTCGGGATAAGTATTAATAAAATTACTGAGTTCGTATTCTGCATCTTTGTTGAATAACTCAGCGGCACATACTGCTGCATAATACGTAGCATCTGCAGTAATTACCGATTTGTTATCATTGATTTGAGCAATAACTTCACTAAACATTTCACGGGCAGCCCCGAATTTTTCTTTTTCAAACAGCTCAATGGCATCGCGATAAGTGGCTGAAGGTTGTTTGTAAACTGCTGTCTTTTGTGCTTGTAAACACGTACTGATTAATACGAGTAAAGTGATTATTAATAATAATTTACGCATAATTGTAATAATTAATTTGGACAATAAAATTACGCTTTTATGTCCAA
>CAZUCB010000138.1:4927-6920 GCA_964618755.1 uncultured Bacteroides sp.
GCTTTATTCAGCAAATCTGTTTTGTTGGCAATAATAATAAAGCGTTTGGTTTTGCTTTCGATATGTCTTTCAAAATCCTTTAAAGCTTCTTTTATCTCTTCTACTGAGGTTTCTTTTATATCAACAACATATAAAATAATACTGGCTTGTTCTATTTTTTGATAAGTACGTTCTATTCCAAAGTTTTCAATTTCATCAAAGGAATCGCGTAAACCGGCTGTATCAATAAATCTGAATGTTACGCCATTGATGGTAAGTGTGTCTTCTATGGTATCTCTTGTTGTTCCGGGAATTTCAGATACAATAGCTCTTTCTTCGTTGAGTAGTGAATTAAGCAAAGTGGATTTGCCAACATTTGGTTTGCCTATAATGGCAACTGGAATACCGTGTTTCAATACATTTCCCATTGCAAATGAATTAACCAAAGCTGATATTTCAGTTTTCAATGTCGTTAGTAAAGTACTTAATTGTGCTCTGTCAGCAAATTCTACATCTTCTTCACTAAAGTCTAATTCTAATTCAATAAGGGAAGCAAAATTTACCAATTGTTTTCGCAATTCTTTAATTTTGGAAGAAAAACCACCTCGCATTTGTTCCAATGCTAAAGAATGGGACGACTTAGAATGTGATGCAATTAAATCGGCTACTGCTTCGGCTTGCGATAAATCTAATTTGGCATTCAGAAAAGCCCGCATTGTAAATTCGCCGGGTTTGGCTATTCTGGCTCCTTTATCTATTAATAATTCAAGTATTTTTTGTTGAATATATACAGAACCATGACAGGAAATTTCAATGGAATCTTCTCCTGTGTAGGAATGTGGTGATTTGAAAATACTTAATAAGACTTCGTCTATGATTTCATCGCCATTATTAATGGTTCCAAAATAGATGTGGTGGCTTTTGAATTCATTATTATTATTGTTTTTTATATTTTTACGACGAAAAACCTGATTACATATTTCGAAGGATTTTTCACCCGAAACGCGTATTACTGAAATGGCTGCTATTCCTGATGCTGTTGCCAATGCACAAATGGTATCCTGAGTAATCATAGTAATTTTATTTTTTTTACAAAAGTACATTAGCTTTTTGTTTGTTTCAAAAAAATATCATTTTTTTATATAGTTTTTTCAACCATTTTCAATTATTTTTGTTGTCTTTAAAACTAAAAATATATGAGCGTACTTGTAGATAAAAATTCAAAGGTGCTGGTGCAGGGGTTTACCGGTTCAGAAGGAAGCTTTCATGCTTCGCAAATGATAGAATATGGAACAAATGTAGTAGGTGGTGTTACGCCTGGTAAAGGCGGGCAACTTCATCTTGAGAAACCTGTTTTTAATACAGTTTCTGATGCTGTTAAGGCTACAGGTGCAAATGTTTCTATTATTTTTGTTCCACCTCCTTTTGCTGCCGATGCTATTATGGAAGCTGCTGAAGCTGGTATTGAGTTAATTGTTTGCATTACCGAAGGAATTCCTATCAAGGATATGGTGGCTGTAAAGGAATTTATCAAATGTCGCAAAACTCGCTTAATAGGACCTAATTGTCCTGGTATTATTACACCGCCTCATACAAAAATTGGTATTATGCCTGGTTTTATTCATACACCAGGAAGAATAGGCATTGTTTCCCGTTCAGGAACGCTAGCTTATGAAGCTGTTGATCAAATTACCAAAGCAGGATTGGGACAATCTACCGGTATAGGTATTGGTGGCGACCCGGTTCCCGGTACTACCATTAAAGATGCTGTTGAATTGTTTATGAACGATCCGGATACAGATGCTATTGTTATGATTGGCGAAATTGGTGGCAATATGGAAACAGATGCTGCTTATTTTATAAAAGAACATGGAACAAAGCCTGTTGTAAGTTTTATTGCTGGTGCTACTGCTCCGAAAGGACGTACAATGGGACATGCCGGAGCTATTGTTGGAGGAACCGCCGATACAGCCGAAGCTAAAAAAGAAATTTTAAGAGAATGTGGCGTTCATGT
>CAZUCB010000139.1:0-6888 GCA_964618755.1 uncultured Bacteroides sp.
GAGATGGATTTTGTACCGTTGTTGATAATTAAGAGGGTATCATCAGGCGAAAAGCATTTTCAATTGCCCAAAAGCTTCTTTGCTATAAGGTATATGCCATGCATGATGTGTTTTGCTCCATGTAGAACCAGCAATCTTTCTTAGCAGTTTATTATTTTCAGTAGTATTGGCAAATTCAAGCTTAATACGCTCATTGCCTTTGTGTAATATTTTGCTTGCTTTCATCTGATTTGGTTTCAGTTGTGTTTTGCTTTTCAAAAGTAGTAAATAAAAACATAGTATTTCACTATTGTCCGATAAACTTTTAAAACAGAAATATAACTAAGATTTTTATTTTGTTTTCAATGACAATCAATTATTTATTTTATGGGAGGGTATGAAAACCTAAGAACTCAAACATCATTAAATTACCATATTGCCAAAACACAATATCTCAAAATCACCAAATCACAAAATCATTTCACTGTAGCTTTTCTAAACTTCTTTATAGCAAACTTATACGAAACACAGGCCAATACAAAATAAACGACCATCTGAACCATCATAAAACCCCATTCGGCAGTAAGCTGGTTTAAACCTGCACCACAAACACGCATACGAATATACATTGGAATCATGCTTGTGCTCGGAAAAACATGGGCAATAGCATATAAAAAAGGAGGAATAGATTGTGCAGGCCAGGAGAGACCACTCAAAAACAATACTACCGGCGAAAGAAATACCATAAATAGCAAAGAATACACTCTTTCTCTAAAGAAAACACTGATTGCTAATCCCAGAAATGAAACACTAAGCAAATAGGGGATGAGTATAAAAATCGCATTTATCACACTTCCGTTATCGGGCAATCGGAACCAATGGTGCAAAATTACCATGCAAAAGATGGCATTAAAGATATAAATAAAGGTATAGGCAAAGGATTTACCGAGAATAACAGGAATACTGCCCCATTTTAGGTTTACTTTTTTATGAATCAAGTGAAAAATATTTCTTTCGCGTTGCGTACCGCCCATCATACCAATGCCTATCAACATGGTTTGTTGCAAAATTAAGATGATAATACCTGGCAGCACAAACGAGCCATAACCCCCTGAAGGATTGTAAAGGTTTTGCACATTTACTTTTAAGGGCTCTTGTTGTTCATAAGCCTGTTTAACTGCTTTGCCTTCTGCCAGCATTCTTTTTATTTCGATACCCGCGTTTAAGGTTCCAATAGCATATACTGCACCACCATACACTTGTTTATAAAGCAAAAAATAACTCGCATCACTATAAACTACTACATTGCATTGCTGTCCGCTTAATATATCTTTTTCAAAATGATTGGGAATTAATAAAACTCCTTTCACCATTCCTTGGTAAAATAATTCTTCGGCTTCCTTCAAACTTTGAGGTTTGTAAGTAACGTTCAATTGTTCTGAAGCATCTAACATTCTGCTGGCTTGTCGGCTCATAGCCGAATGATCGAGATCAACCACTGCTACTGGAATGTCGCGGATAACTTCTTTTTCGTAAGCGATAGAATATAGTAATGGATAAATTACCAAAGCAATCATAAAAATTAATACAGCTCCAGCATCTTTAAAAATGGCTTTCAGCTCATTCGTAAAGAAATAAACTATCAGTTGCAAACCATATAACAATGTTTTCCACATAATAAATCGTATTAATATTTTCCCCAGTGTTCTTTGTTCAGCAATAAGTGTTTTAATCGTGGTATAAACAAAATACCTAATATGATAAATGCCCAAAGTGCATACATTGGTGCAATGCTATTGGCAGTAGGTTCACCTCTTAACGACTGACTTACAAATATTTTAAGCCAATAAGTAAAAGGAAATACAGCGGCAAAAGCTTGTCCGAATGCAGGCATGCCAGCAATAGGAAAGGTAAGCCCCGAATATGTTAAAGCTAGCATAGAATATGCACTTCCTAATGATAAACACAATCTTAGGTTTGAAAAAAGCCCTAATAAAAATATAGCAAAGAACTGATAACTTAGTATTAATAGAAATTCACTTATTAAAATGATATGAAGCTTGCCATTGAGTGGTAAGCCTAGATTGTAAAATAATATAACATTCATAAATACTGCTATAATGCTAAAGATAAGGGTATAAGGCAATATTTTTCCTATTAAGGCATAAATGATATTTCCATTGGCTTCGGCCAACCATTTAGGTCCTGTTCCTCTTAATAATTCTGTACCAATGGCATGAGTTGTTCCTAAAAGCGTAAATACGATTAATACGATAGGCATTAACCCCAAACTTAGAAAATACGAATAGCTGATATAGGGATTAAACAATAAGACCGAATGCAATTGAATGGGCATAATTCTGGCAATAGCTTGTTTTTGTGTTTTTCCCTGCTGCAATTGCTTTTTAAGTTTAATACCGGCAGATACTGTGCTTAATGCCTTACGGATGCCACTGTTCATTAATCCCGATTTTACTACATTGGCATTGTTTAAATATAGTACAATCGTTGAACTTTCGCCTTTTATAATATCCTTTTCGGTATTTTTAGGAAGATAGAGTATTGCATCCACTATCCCTTTTTCCATAGCATTGCGTGCATCTGCAACACTAATAAAGCTTCTGTCAACAGCTGCAATTGAAGTAGCATCCGTCATTCGTGATATCAAACGCGAAAGACTGCTATGGTCATGATCAACCACAGCTATTGGTAAATCGCGAGGAACATTAGAAGAGAAAATCAACATAATTAATAAAAAAGCGAGCAATGGACCAATAAGCGTAATCATAATCAAAGCCCATTTACTCAGAATTCTATCTATTTCTCGTTTCATTACCCGCATTATGGGGTGTTTATGTGTCATGAACAATTTTTTTTATTGTTGTTGTTTTGAATAATATCACTTTATGCTCTCTTTCTTTTGTCATGCTGACGCAGGAAGCATCTCATTAAATATTCAATTCAAATTTCATTATTTAGAAATCTCCATTCTGGATTAAACTCATTAATTAATACTTCTTTTTTACTCCGTCTCCATCCTTTTAGTTGTTTCTCTCTCGCAATAGCCATGTCAATATAATCAAACCGCTCCCAATAAATCAAATATTTACAATTATATTTACCTGCAAATGTTTCTTTAGTATTATTTGCATCAAATTCATGCTCATAAATCCGTCTTTTTATATCATTCGTTACTCCTATATATAATACCTCTTTTGATTTGTTTGTCAAAATATAAGTGAAGTAATTATGTAATCCTATTGGCTTCATATCATTTTATATATTAATAATGAGATCCCTCGCACACTCGGGATGACAAAATCAGCATTATTTACTTCCCTATCTTCTTCCAGTCCACCAATGCACTCATTCCAGGTCTCAGACCTTCTGTTTTTTCAACAGGAACCGCATGTACTTCAAATGTCTTCATGTCAAAATCGCCGGCTGTTTTGGTGGCATTCCATGTTGCAAAACTGCCTAAAGCATGAATGTAAGAAACTTTTAATTTAATTTCTTTGTTTCCCAAAGCAGGGAAAATAGCTACAAACTCACTGCCCATTTTTATGGAAGCCAATAAATCTTCTCTAAGATTAAATGTAATCCAGCAATCATCCAATTTTGCAAGCGTAACTACCGGATAACCTGCAGCAACTAATTCTCCTGATTCTGCAATTATATCGGCAACTTCGCCATCAATTGGAGCATAGATACAAGTTTCTGTTCTGAAGCTTTCAACTTCATTGATAGCTCCTTCTGCTCTTGCTACCATGGCTTTAGCAGCATTTCTGTCTTCTATTCTAGTGCCCTTTTTGGCTTTTTCCCATTGTGATTTGGCTGCATTTGCAGTTTCAAGTGCTGCTTTGTAGTTGGTTTCTGCTTCGTCACGTTTTTGAGCAGGCATTACACCTTCATTGTACAAATTATTTACACGATCAAAAGTCTTTTGAGCCAATTCATAAGCTGCTTTGGCTTTTAAATAAGAATTATAAGCTGACTGTATATCTTCAATATCTGCTCCAAAAATGGCTTTACTGTTTTGTGCTTCGGCACCTTGTAGAGCAGCATTGGCTTGTTGGAATTTAGCTTCTATTTCTGGGCTTTTTAATGTAAAAAGTAATTGACCTTTCTTAACCCAATCTCCTTTATGCACAGCCATACTATCAATACGACCAATTAGTTTAGAGGCAACTTTTACCTGAGTAGCTTCTACTTCACCCTGCACTTCTATTGGTTTTGGACGACTGATAATCCATGTGGAATAAATGAGAAAAATTAACAATGCTCCAATTCCAATACCTGCTAATAAGTTTCCTTTTTTATTGAATAATTTGGTTTTCATCTTTATATAAATTTATATGATTGAATTATATGATTTTGCAAAACCGCTAAGCGGTTAAAAAAACTAATATGTTATGGATTAAAATTTCATTTTGACCGCTAAGCGGTTACTTTATTATTTTAAAAATTATTTAATTTCTGATTGATATGATTCTGTTTTTACCTTTGGATTTCTTTGATAGGCTGTAAATTGTTCTGAAACTCCCGAAAACTCTAATAACTTTGCCAGCGTTGTATCGTATTTATACATTGTTTCCAATCTTTCTATCAAAATTTTAGAAAGAGCCAGACGGGCATCCACTACATCTGTCGAGTTTGCCATCTCTTCATGAAATCCTTTTTCCCTTACTCTTAAATATTCTTTTGCATAAGCTCTTGCTGTTTCTAAATCGGTTAATTGCTCTTTGTACATATTAAGTTCCTGATAAAGTTTGTCTATAACCGTTTCTATGTCAGATTTAGCTTTTAATTGATATTCTTTTACCTGTTCAGTTTTTAAAGATGCTGCTTTTATTTTTCGATATCGGGCAGCACCATCAAACAAAGTCCATTTCATTCCAATGCCAACCAACCATTCGGGAGTATAAGGCGAAAGATCTTTGTTTGCAATGTCGTACATACCAGTTATAGCTATAGCCGGGAAATAATTGGATTTCTCCACATTATATGCTTGTATGGATAATTGTTTTTTTGCTTCTACCTGATGCAATAAAGGATTATTTTGCTTGGCTAATTTTTTAAAATACTCCAATGATTCAATGCTATCCAGATAGAAAAGAGAAGATATAGGTTCTATACTCGAATCATCGTCTTGAGCAAGTGTATTCAGCAAAGCCTGATTTAAAATATTAGAAGTGCGGCGAGATTTATTAAGTTCTCTTTCTGCCTGCGAATGAAATACCCTTACATTTAATACATCGACATTGGCTATAAAACCTTGTTTCTCCATTTTCAGCGCGTCCTGCAAATGATTTTCCATACCTTTAAACACATCCAATCTCACTTTTTCTGCCTGTTTGGCAAGACATAAACCATAATAGCGTTCAACCAATTCGCTCACCAATTCGCCTTCTTTCTGACGTTCTGCTTCATCAGCTTCAGTAAGTTGTATATTGGCGGCTTTGTTAGCAGCTCTTATTTTTCCACCCACATAAATAGGCCAATCAAAAGTAGCATCTATCGTTCCAAATTGCTTTTTTTGAATCAATTTGTCCCATTCACCATTTTCAACTTGCAAAAGTCCTTCGTTCATTTTTGTTCGAATCATTTGTGTAGCAATATTATCTGGAACACCTGGTATTGAGAAATTACCATAACTACCCAGAGTTTTATAAAGAGGTTCTATGGCATCTCTTACAGGTGTTAAATCCAAATGCAAGTCTTCTGACATTGCCATATATTGAGCTGAAATACCAATTTTAGGTAAGTACAATCCTCTGGCAGCTTTCACCAATTGTTTTTTTTCCTGCTTTTGATAATCTGCTTGTTTTACTATATGACTATTCTGTTTTGATAAATCCATTGCTTGTTCAAAGCTAAGTTTCTTGCTTTGAGTTTGTTCTTGAGCTTTCAAACAGGGAAAACTAAAACTAAAAATGCATATAAAAACTAATAAACTATTTGTTTCAAATCTCTTCATCTTTTTTTATTGTTTTAAAGATTTGTTACATAATGTTAATACTTCAGTCACTTCTTTATCCGACAATTCTGTATTATTAAAAAAGCTTTTTAATCGTAAATTAATAAATTGAATAGGGTAGGCTACACCCATTAAATATATTTCTTCTTCGGTAACATCTTTTCTTAATTGGTTTTTTTCTAAACCAATTTCTTTGATGCGTTTGCACAATTCAAAGATTCTTTCTCTTTGGCTTTCAACAAGATTAAAATTGTAATCATGCATCAATACAAACAGAAATTTAATTCTATTAGGCTGATCCTTTGCAAGAGTAATAAGAGATTGTATTAAATGTTCAAATATCTCCCAAACAGTATGTAATTCATCCAGTAAGTTTTCAATTTTGTTTGCCAATTCATCTACATTGGTAAATAATAAATCGTTTACCAATTCACTTTTACTGTTATAAAATCTATATAAATAACCTTCGGCTACACCTGCATTTTTTGCAATCTTGGATATAGAAGCACCTCCATAACCATTAGCTACTACCATTTCTAGCGTCGCATTTTTAATGCGTTCCAGTTTCATATCATCTATTAATCTTGCCATAATTTATAATTGAATAAGTATTCATTCATTTAAAACGGCTGCAAAATTAAATAATATTTTTATATACCAAACAAATTTGTTGAAATATTTTTAATGAATTGAATTTTAAATAAATAATGATGAAAAATAAAATTATTTATTATCATTATAGTATATAATTGTGATACAATGGATAGATAATTACATCGAATACATCACAAAAAACATTGTAAGATGAAACTTTAAAAAGAAAAACTGTTATATTAAATATTGAGGAATGTATATAATAGATTAATTTTCGAAATATACTATCTCATTCTTAATAATGTAATTATGAGTATAACCTTCGCCTTCGGATTGGG
>CAZUCB010000140.1:0-6664 GCA_964618755.1 uncultured Bacteroides sp.
CTCTCAGTTCAACGGTTTTCAAGACCGCCGCAATCGACCACTCTGCCAACTCTCCGATGCAAAATTACAAAAATTTTTAATTCTACAAGGTTTATCATAAACTTTTTTTAATCTTTTTTTGCCTCCCCTCCTATTCTTTTGATAATCAAAATATCTAACTTCTTCAAATTAGAAAAATATTTTTTAAAAATTAAAATTTAAGCCAATTTTCTTTAAATTGAGAAAATATTTAAAGTGTTTTAAAGAAAAAAACCAAATTATTTTAAACAAAAGCTATTTCCACCTCAGAGAATTTTAAGAAAACCTTGAAAAATATTTCGATAAAGTTTTGTTATTCTAGTTAATTTTTCTACTTTTGCACTCCGAAATTTAATAAAAAGCAAGATTTATTATAATAAACTGATTATCAATTAAAAAATTATATAAGATGAAAAAGGATATTCATCCAAAAGATTACAGATTCGTTGTGTTTAAAGATATTTCCAACGATTATATGTTTATAACAAGATCAACTGTTAAAACTAACGAAAAGATTGTTTACACTGACGGTATTGAATATCCGCTCGTAAAACTTGAAATATCAAACACTTCACATCCTTTCTTCACTGGAAAGATCAAATTAATTGATACAGCAGGTCGTGTTGATAAATTCAAAACAAAATATCAAAAACATTTTGAAAACAGAAACAATTAATATTTGTTATCTTATTTAAAAGAAATTTTAAAGCTCTTTTTACAAAGGGCTTTTTTTATTCTAAAAATTTATTAGTTTTGATAACAAATTAATTTCCTAACTCAAAAAGTCTAACAATATGAATTACATACTATTCGACGATGCTTCGCGCAATAATTTATTACCCTTATCTTTTACCAGACCTATTGCTGATATTCGTGTTGGTATTTTAACCATTCGCGAGAAATGGGAAAGATACTTGAATTCCAAAACATCATCTTTAACAGAAGAATATTTGAGTGAAAAATTTCCTATTGCAATAAAATCAAACAATTACCTGATAAATAGTTCAGTTTTTCCAAACAAACAAATTATTGAAGAAATTCATGCATTAAAACCTAATCAAGCATTAAGTACCGGTGATTATATAATTGCGTATAATATTAAAGAGGAAGATTTTGAAAATATTGGCGATGATTCTTTGGCTAATTATGAAGAAATTGTATTAAAATCTCAACATACCAAATTAAACAATACTTGGGATGTTTTTATGCTAAACGGAGAGGAAATTGCAAAAGATTTTGAATTAATTACTAAAGACAAAAAATCAGTTGCTATTTCAACTACTAATAAAACAGCAGGAGAACATCAAATTTTTATTGAAGAAGGTGCAAAAGTTGAATTTTCGATACTTAATGCCACAGAAGGTCCAATATATATTGGCAAAGATGCTGAAATTATGGAAGGCTGTCTGATAAAAGGTCCATTTGCCATGTGCGAAAATGCAATTCTAAAAATGGGTGCTAAAATTTATGGCGGTACTACTATTGGTCCTTTTTCAAAAGTTGGTGGAGAAATTAATAATGTAGTTATATTAGGCTATTCCAATAAAGCTCATGATGGTTTTCTTGGCAATTCAGTTATTGGTGAATGGTGTAATATCGGAGCTGATACCAATACTTCAAATTTAAAAAACACTTATGAGGATGTTAAGTTGTGGAATTACCCTTTACAAACATTTGTAAACACAGGTTTGCAATTTTGTGGACTTATAATGGGTGATCATTCTAAGTGTGGTATTAATACAATGTTTAATACAGGAACTGTTGTAGGTGTAAATGCAAATGTATTTGGCTCTGGGTTTCAACGTAATTTTATTCCATCTTTTTCATGGGGCGGTGTAAGTGGAATTTCTACTTATGACATTAAAAAAGCTATAATTGTTGCTCAACGAGTTTACGAAAGAAGGAATTTAGTTTTTAATGAAACTGAAAAAGACATATTAAAAAATGTTTTTAATTTAACTTATAAAAATAGAATGTTATAATGATTTTTGAAATTACAAAAATCACAATTAACTACTAAAAAAATATATTATTGACGATGATAAACAAAGATTTCGTTAAATTTGCTGATATAGTGGATGATGATGCTGAATTTATTCCTTTACTTTCTATTGAAGATGAAGAAATTATGAATGCAGAAAAAATTCCAGACACTTTACCTATTTTACCACTTCGCAACACTGTCTTATTTCCAGGAGTTGTTATTCCTATTACTGTTGGTCGTGATAAATCAATTAAACTTATTAAAGAAGCATATAAAGGAAATAAACTTATTGGTGTAGTTGCACAAAAAGATAAAGAGCAAGAAGATCCTCAATTTGAGGATTTGTATAAAATTGGGACTCTTGCTCAGATATTAAAAACCTTGCAAATGCCTGATGGTAGCACTACAATTATCATACAGGGCAAGAAACGCTTTGAGTTAGGGATGTTGTTACAATCTGATCCATATTTTGTAGCCGAAGTAAAACAATTCGGTTCGTCTGAAAAAATTGGTAAAGACAAAAATTTTAATGCCCTCATTTCTTCATTAAAAGACTTATCTATAGAAATTATTAAGTTGTCACCTAATATTCCTTCAGATGCAGGCTTTGCAATACAAAACATTGAAAGTCCTCATTTTTTGGTAAATTTCATTTCTTCTAACCTTAATACTGATATAACTGAAAAACAAAAGTTATTAGAAGTTTCTGATATTAAAGAACGTGCCAATTTTGCACTTTCTTTTCTAACTAAAGATTTGCAAATGTTAGAACTTAAAAATCAGATTCAAAACAAAGCTAAAGTTGATATTGACAAACAACAACGTGAATATTTTCTGAATCAACAACTTAAAACTATTCAGGAAGAATTGGGTGGAAATCCTGGAGAACAGGAAATTAATGAGATAAAAGCTAAGGCAGAACAAAAAAAATGGTCAAAAGAAGTTGCAGCTACATTTGAGAAAGAATTAAAAAAATTACAACGTACAAATCCTAATTCTCCTGACTTTTCTATTCAGATGAATTACTTGAATGTATTGACCGATTTACCATGGAATGAATATACAAAAGATAATTTTGATTTAATACGTGCTCAAACAATTCTGGATGAAGATCATTTTGGTCTGGAAAAAGTTAAAGAACGAATTATCGAATACCTTGCCGTTTTAAAACTAAAAGGTGATATGAAGTCACCTATCCTTTGTTTGGTAGGACCTCCGGGCGTTGGAAAAACTTCTTTAGGAAAATCTATAGCTCGTGCATTGGATCGTAAATATATTCGCATGTCGTTGGGAGGTTTAAGAGATGAATCCGAAATCAGAGGTCATCGCAAAACATATATCGGAGCTATGCCAGGTCGCATTATTCAACAACTAAAAAAAGCGAAATCTTCAAATCCTGTATTTGTGTTGGATGAAATTGATAAAATACTGGGTATGAATATTAATGGAGATCCTTCAGCTGCTTTACTTGAAGTACTTGACCCTGAACAAAACAATGCTTTCTACGATAATTTTTTGGAAGAAACATTTGATTTATCCAAGGTAATGTTTATTTCTACAGCCAATACTATGAGTACAATACATCCTGCTCTTCGCGACAGAATGGAAGTAATTGATGTTAGTGGCTATATCATGGAAGAAAAACTACAGATTGCAAAACGTCATCTTATTCCTAAACAGTTGCTGGAACATGGTGTTAAAAAGACACAACTTAAATTTACAGATGCTGTTATTGAAAAAATAATAGATGAATATACCAGAGAATCAGGTGTTCGTCAGCTAGAAAAGAATATTGCCAAGGTAATCCGAAATAGAGCCCGTTTTATTGCCAATAAAGACGCTTATAATAAAACATTAGCTTTAACTGAAATACAGACTATTTTGGGAATCCCAACAGTTCAGCATGACACTTTGCTTAAAAAGAGCTTGGTTGGTGTTGCTACAGGGCTTGCCTGGACAGCCGTGGGTGGAGAAATCCTATTTGTTGAAGCAAGTTTAAGTGCTGGCAAAGGAAACCTCACACTTACCGGTAATTTGGGAGATGTAATGAAGGAATCTGCAACTATTGCTTATGAATATCTGAAATCACATTCAGAACAATTAAAGCTTGATGCTGAAGTATTTGAAAAATGGAATGTGCATATACATGTTCCTGAAGGAGCTACGCCTAAAGATGGCCCTTCTGCAGGGATTACTATGTTTACGGCTATCTGTTCTGCATTTACTAAAAGGGCTATTAATGCTTCTATAGCAATGACAGGAGAAACAACTTTGAGAGGTAAAGTATTGCCTGTTGGAGGAATCAGAGAAAAAATACTGGCTGCTAAACGTTCGAAAATTACTGACATTATTTTATCTTCTGAGAATAAAAGAGATATTGAAGAAATCAAAGCTGAATATATTCAAGGGCTTACTTTTCACTATGTAGATGAATTGATAGAAGTAATAGATATTGCTTTTGTGAATGGACAGTCATTACCAAAGTCCTCTCCAAAAAAGAAAGCTTAAAACCACGAAACTTTTTATTTAGTATAAATTTAGGAATGAATAGGCATTACCTATTACATTCATATATTTCATAAAATCTTTGAAGCTTATTACCAATGAAGCTGTATTAATATTAGGGTGAAAGCTGATTTTTGAAGCTTTTTGCAAATTCTCGTCAATAAAAACATGAACCTCATGCTTTTCATCATTTATCAAGCCAAAAGGAGATACTGAACCAGGAGTTAGTCCAAGATATTTCATCATTCTTTCATCAGAAGCGAAGGAGATTTTCCCTTGTTTTAGTTTTGCTTCCAGACTTTTTATATCCATGTTCTGGTAAAATTCCAGTAAAACCAGAAAGTGACGGTTTCCTTTGTGATTACGGAAAAATAAATTCTTACAATGTGCTGCTTCAATATCTTTCCAGTAAATAGCAGCTTCCTTAACTGTAGGAACAGGCGGATGCTCGTAGTAATCAAATTGAATACCGAGTTCTTTCAATATATTGTAAACCTGTGGTTGGCCTCTCATTTATTTAGAATTAACTGAAATCGATTTTTACAATAGAACTTAAACATCACATAGAAAAATTGAGAAAAAACTTTCAACAATAAGTAATCAAAGCTTTCACTTTTTAAACTTTAAAAACTTTATGAACTTTAGACTTTATTTCCTAAGTAGCAAAATCACATTTTCGACATGATGTGTGTGAGGAAACATATCAACAGGTTGTATCTTTTCAACCTTGTATTGCCCGCTCATTAATTCGATATCACGTGCTTGAGTAGCAGGATTACAACTAATATAAACTATTTTTTTAGGATTTGCTCTTAAGATTTGCTGTACTACTTTTTCGTGCATACCAGCTCTAGGGGGATCAGTGATAATGGTATCAGGGATTCCGTTAACTTTAACAAAATCATCCGTTAAAACCTTAACCATATCTCCTGCATAAAAGTAAGCATTGTTAATATTATTATGCACAGAATTGCGATAAGCATCTTCAATAGCTTCGGGTACATATTCAATACCTACAACTTTTTTAACGCTTCCTGCTATAAAATTTGCAATAGTACCTGTGCCGGTATATAAATCATACACTACTTCATTGGCTTTTAAATCGGCAAACTCAGCAGCAATTCTATATAAATTGAAAGCTTGTTCAGAATTGGTTTGATAAAAAGATTTGGGCCCAACAATAAATTGTAACTCCTGCCCTGTTTTGTAAGCCTTCATCATTTCAATAATATAAGGATTGCCTTTGTACAACTGAATATCTAAGTCACCAATGGTATCGTTGCGTTTATTATTGACTACATACATTAAGGATGTAATTTTAGGAAACTTTTCGCTAAGTAAATCCATAATACGTGTAATTACTTTGGGTCTGTCGTCTTTTACAATTAGTATTACCATAACATCACCAGTTGTAGAAGTTCTGATAATCAGATTACGTAAAAACCCTTCCCATTTGCGGGCATCAAAAAAAGTTAAATTGTTAGTTAGAGCAAATTCTTTAACTGCATCCCTTATACTGTTAGAAGGATCTTTTTGCAAATAGCATTTTTTTACATCCAGCACTCTGTCGAATAGCTGAGGAATATGAAAACCAAGCGCGTTCATATTTATCGAATCACGATCAATTTCTTCATTAACTTCACCATCCAGTAACCAACGCTTACTCGAAAATGTATATTCTAATTTGTTACGATAAAAATATTTATTTTCAGAAGCTAAAATTGGGGTAATACATGATGTATCAATTTTACCAATGCGTTGAAGGTTATCTTCTGCTTGTTTTTGCTTATAATACAATTGTTCTTCATATTTCATTGCCTGCCATTTGCAGCCACCACAAACTCCAAAATGCGAACAAAGTGGTTTTGTTCTCTTATCAGAATATTTATGGATTTTAATGGCTTTGGCTTCAGCAAAGTTTTTTTTCTTTTTAATAATACGTAAATCAACTACATCGCCAGGTACCACAAATGGAACAAAAATAACCATATCATCCACTTTTGCAATGGCTTTACCTTCACTGCCTGCATCTATAATTTCTATATTTTCTATTATCTCTGGTTCTCTGTATTTTTTTTCCATTGTGGTTTTGTATGTATGATTTTATGAAGTAGGAATAAATTTGGTAATTCCTTATAATTTGCAAAATTACTATAA
>CAZUCB010000141.1:0-6478 GCA_964618755.1 uncultured Bacteroides sp.
ATTAAAATCTTTACAGTGAATTGCAAAAATTATATATCTTTGTACTTGGTTATAATCTTCATTACCTAATGCATTGAAAAATGACACCTTGTAATAGGCATGTTTAAACATACTAATACGAATTACAAAATCATTGTTGCATACATCCGTTTTCCCAAAAAGCATTATTTATTAAAATGAACAATCTCAAATTAATTATAAAATATTTAAAATATCGCATTACTGCTAATAATAAACACGATATACATTCGCCTTTTGTTTTTCAGTTACTTACCAAGGTATTGAATGACAAGTGTGTATTGCCTGTTTATAAGGAGATTGAAAATTTGCGTTCCTTGCTTTTGAAAAACAAAACGAATATAATAATTGAAGACTTTGGAGCAGGAAGTTCAAAAAATAATACAAAAACAAGAACTGTTGCTGAAATTGCCAGAAATGCTGCTAAACCACCCAAGTATGCACAGCTATTATATAGATTGGTAAGGCATTTTCAGCCTGTCAATTTACTGGAATTAGGAACTTCGTTGGGTATCAGCACTGCCTATATGGGCAAAGCCTCTCCAACTACGAAAATAATTACCATTGAAGGTAGCGAAAATATTGCAAACATTGCAATTGATAACTTTAATAGACTGAATATTTCAAATATTCAAGTTATTACAGGAAATTTTGATATTCAACTTCCAAAATTATTACAAAACACATCTACTTTTGATTTTGTTTTTTTCGATGGAAATCACAGAAAACAACCTACACTTTCTTATTTTGAATTATGCTTACAACACAAGCACAATGACAGTGTTTTTGTTTTCGACGATATTCATTGGTCGGATGAAATGGAAGAAGCTTGGGAATCAATCAAGCAATCGCCTGAAGTAACAGTTACGATTGATTTGTTCTTTATAGGATTGGTCTTTTTTAGAAAAGAATCCACAAAAGAACATTTTATTATACGATTTTAAAAATACTTTCGTTCTTTTTAATTAAATCACCAAATCACTAAATCAAAAAATATTTAGTAGTTTTGTAATTCAAAATAAAGACAAAAATGGCAGAAGAAATTATAAGCCTAAGCAATATTGCCAAGCATTACAAAGTCGGTACCGAAATAGTTAAAGCATTACGTAGTATTTCGTTAACCATATACAAAAACGAATATGTAGCTTTAATGGGACCTTCCGGTTCAGGAAAATCAACCTTAATGAATATTTTGGGTTGTTTAGATACACCCACTTCAGGCACTTATATTTTGAATAAACATGATGTTAGCAAACTGGAAGATAATGATTTAGCCGAAATACGGAATAAAGAAATAGGTTTCGTTTTTCAGACTTTTAATTTATTACCCCGTTCTACAGCGTTGGAAAATGTGATGTTGCCATTGATTTATGCAGGGATGAATAAAGCAGATCGTATTCTAAAAGCTGAAAAATCACTTGCAGGTGTAAAACTATCTGACAGAATAACACACAAACCCAATGAGTTATCAGGCGGACAACGTCAACGGGTAGCTGTTGCTAGAGCTTTGGTAAATGATCCTTCTATTATTCTTGCCGATGAACCAACTGGAAATCTTGATTCAAAAACCTCTGTGGAAATCATGGGTTTATTTGAAGAAATTCACAAAAAAGGAAATACAATTATTGTAGTTACCCACGAAGAGGATATTGCCCGTCATGCACACCGCATTATTCGCTTAATTGATGGAGAAATAGCTTCAGATGAAATCAATCCTAAAATTCGTCAAATGTCGGATTATTTAGTGGAAGCTTAAATTAGTGAACAAAAATAATCAATAACATTTCAATTAACAATTAACCAATAACTTAATAACCAAATTCCATGGCTGAGGAATGGAAAATATATACAAAAACCGGTGATAAGGGCGAAACATCTCTTATTGGTGGGAAAAGAGTTCCAAAATATCATGAACGTATTGAAGCTTATGGGACTGTGGACGAGCTTAATTCGTACATTGGTTTGATACGTGATTTGGAAGTTAATAACCACATCAAATCACTCTTGCTGGAAATACAAGACAGGCTTTTTACAGCAGAATCTTTGCTGGCAGAAGATCCAGAAACGTCTCAACGATCTTTACCTCAAATTTTTGAAGAAGATATTTTATTACTCGAACGCGAAATTGATGTTATGAATGAAAGTTTAGCTGTTTTGAATTCTTTTATTCTGCCGGGCGGTCATCCGATTGTATCTCATTGCCATATTGCACGTTGTATTTGCAGAAGGGCTGAAAGAATTACAATCAAATTATCGGAAACACAACCTGTTTCCTCTTTGGTAATTAAATATTTAAACCGATTATCTGATTATTTATTTGTATTAGCTCGTAAAATTGGGAACGATTTAGGAGCAAAAGAAGAAATTTGGAAAGCAAAAATATAATTTCATTTTTAATCATTTAATTTTCTGATATTTAACAATCTTAATTTTTTCTTAAAAAAAGAATTGATTATTCAAAAATTAAATTACTTTTGCAAAAAATATATAACCTAAAAATTTCGTAATATGTATTGGACATTAGAATTAGCATCAAAACTTGAAGACGCTCCTTGGCCCGCAACGAAAGAAGAGTTAACTGATTATGCGCTCAGGTCTGGTGCACCACAAGAAGTAATTGAAAATCTCCGAGAAATTGAAGACGAAGGGGAAATTTACGAAAGTATCGATGATTTATGGCCCGACTATCCTACTAAGGATGATTTCTTTTTTCATGAAGACGAATATTAAAAAATGAACCGTTTTACCATTGTAAAACGGTTTTTTTAATAATATCAAATCACGAGGAAGCTTTTCAGATTAATCATTCTCATTAATTTTAACCTGTTTTCTACTTAAAATTTCAAAAAAAATAATGCTGATTGCAATAATTAAGTTAATTTTGCTTTATGAAGGCATTATGTATATTTAATATTAATAAACCTTACTTTATTATTGCCTCATAAACAAATTTTTAGCTTATAAACTTTATAACTTTACATATACCATGTTAAAATCGTTTAGCAAATTATTCGGAAATAAATCACAAAGAGATATAAAAGAAATTTCGCCTTTACTTGAGGCAACAAAAATAGCATACCAATCCATTACCTTGCTTAGCAACGATGAATTAAGAAATAAAACTCAAGAATTCAAAGATCGCATTGCTGAATATGTTGCTGATGAAAGAAATCAAATTGCTGAATTTAAAGAACGTATCGACATTGAAGTTGATATGGATGTTGACGAAAAAGAATTACTCTATCAACAAATTGATAAGCTCGAAAAATTAGAATATGATAAAATTCAGGAAATCTTAAATGAAATTTTGCCTGAAGCATTTTCTGTTGTTAAAGAAACAGCCAAACGTTTTACAGAAAATGAGAAAGTGGAAGTAAGTATTATGCCTTGGGATAGAGATTTAGCTGCCAAACGCGACAGTGTTAACATTATAGGTGAAAAAGCATATTATGATAACAAATGGTCGGCAGGTGGAACGATGATTACTTGGGATATGGTACATTATGATGTTCAACTAATTGGTGGTATAGTACTTCATTCTGGAAAAATTGCAGAAATGGCAACAGGTGAAGGAAAAACATTGGTAGCAACCTTACCAGTATATTTGAATGCATTGCCTGGAAAAGGTGTGCATTTGGTAACAGTAAATGATTATTTAGCAAAACGTGACTCTGAATGGATGGGCATGCTTTTTGAATTTCATGGTTTGAAAGTAGATTGTATCGACCGACATGAACCCAATTCAGAAAGCCGTAAAAATGCTTATTTAGCTGATATTACTTATGGTACCAATAATGAATTTGGCTTTGATTACCTGCGCGATAACATGGCCCGTAATGTTGAAGAATTGGTACAGCGTAAACATAACTATTCTATTGTAGATGAGGTTGACTCTGTTTTGATTGACGATGCCCGTACACCTTTAATTATTTCGGGACCAACTCCTAAAGGAGACAATCAGGAATTTGAAGTATTAAAACCAAATATTTTAAAGATTTACAATGCACAACGTAATTTGGTTACTCAATTATTAGCCGATGCTAAGAAATTATTAGCTGATAATCCAAATTCTGAAAATGAGAAAAAAGGTGGAGAATTGCTGTTCCGTTCTCATAGAGGGCTACCAAAAAATAAAGCTCTTATTAAGTTCTTGAGCGAACCGGGTATGAAAGCATTATTGCAAAAAACCGAGAACTTTTACATGGCAGAACAATCAAAAAACATGCATATCATTGATGATGAATTGTTTTTTGTAATTGACGAAAAAAACAACACTATCGATTTAACAGATAAAGGGATTGATTATGTTTCAAGCGATGCAGAAGAAGCAAAATTTTATATACTTCCTGATGTAGGTGCTGAAATTGCAGAACTCGAAAAATTGAACCTTACACCAGCAGCAAAAATAGAAAAGAAAGCCGAAATTTTACGTACTTATGCAATTCAATCTGATAGAGTTCATACTGTAAATCAATTATTGAAAGCATATACATTGTTTGAACTTGATGTTGAATATGTTATAATTGATAACAAAATTAAAATTGTAGATGAGCAAACAGGTCGTATTATGGAAGGCAGACGCTATTCCGATGGTCTTCATCAGGCAATTGAAGCTAAGGAAAATGTAAAAGTTGAAGCTGCAACTCAAACTTATGCAACTATTACGTTGCAGAATTATTTTAGGATGTACAGCAAACTAGCCGGTATGACTGGTACAGCTGAAACAGAAGCGGGTGAATTATGGGATATTTATAAATTAGATGTTGTTGTAATTCCAACTAACAGACCAATTATCCGTAAGGATAGAGAAGATTTAGTTTACAAAACTAAAAAAGAAAAATACAATGCTGTAATTGATGAAATTCAAAGTTTAGTAAATCTTGGAAGACCTGTTTTGGTAGGAACTACATCTGTTGAAATTTCAGAATTACTCAGCCGTTCACTTAAAATGCGTAATATCAGGCACAATGTTTTAAATGCTAAATTACATAAAAAAGAGGCAGATATTGTAGCTGAAGCAGGGATTGCTGGAACTGTAACCATTGCTACCAATATGGCAGGTCGTGGTACAGATATAAAATTAGGATCGGGCGTAAAAGAAGCAGGTGGTTTAGCTATTGTAGGTACCGAACGTCACGAATCACGTCGTGTTGACCGTCAGTTACGAGGTCGTGCAGGTCGTCAGGGAGACCCAGGTAGTACACAGTTTTTCGTTTCATTGGAAGATGATTTGATGCGTTTGTTTGGTTCTGATCGTATTGCAAGTGTAATGGATAGATTAGGGTTAAAAGAAGGTGAAGTAATTCAACATTCAATGATTACCAAATCTATTGAAAGAGCACAGAAAAAAGTTGAAGAAAATAACTTTGGAGTTCGTAAACGATTACTCGAATATGATGATGTAATGAACTCTCAACGTGAAGTTATTTACAAAAAACGTAGAAATGCATTATATGGTGACCGTTTACCAATAGATATTTCAAACATGATGTATGATGTAAGCGAAAGCATTATTCACGACCATGTAGAATCCAGAGATTTTGAAAATTTCAACCTTGAACTTATCAGAACTTTTGGAATTGAATCACCTATTAATGAAAAAGAATTCTTTAATGCCAAATTGCAAGAAATGTCGGATAAGGTTTTTGATGAAGTTTATCAATCTTATCACAACAAAACGCTTCTAATGGCAGAACAGGCATTTCCAATTATAAAAGATGTGTACGAAAATAATGGCAATCGTTATGAGAATATTGCCATTCCTATTACCGATGGGAAAAAAACACTCAATATCGTTGCTCCTATCAAAAAATGTTTTGATTCTAAAGGAAAAGAAGTAATTGTTTCTATTGAAAAAAGTCTTACACTTGCTTTAATTGATGATGCTTGGAAAGAACAATTACGTGAAATGGATGAATTAAAACAATCTGTTCAGAATGCTACTTATGAACAAAAAGATCCGTTGTTGATTTATAAATTTGAGTCTTTTGAATTGTTTAAAACAATGATTCAGAATATTAATAAAGAAATAAGTTCTTTTTTATGTCTTGGAAAATTGCCGCTACAAGATTCTTCAAATGTAAAAGAAGCAAAAGTTCAACATACAGATATGAGTAGGTTAAAAACCAGTCGTGATGAACAACTTCCAACTGGCAACCGAACACAAAGCGATGAAAAAGTCCAACCAGTAAGAGTTGAGAAAAAAGTAGGTCGCAACGATTCATGCCCTTGCGGAAGTGGTAAAAAATACAAACAATGTCACGGAAAAGACTTGGAAAATTAGTGAGTTTATCACTTTGTGAAATCATTCAATTGTAACTATAAACCAACTTCCAACATGCCGATAATCTATTATCTAATTACGATCAATATATTATCGGCATTTATTTTCTTTATTGATAAAAAGTCTGCAATAATAAAACGAAGACGCATTTCAGAAATTACCCTTCATTTTCTGGAA
>CAZUCB010000142.1:0-6464 GCA_964618755.1 uncultured Bacteroides sp.
ATAACAAAAGAATTTTTAATATGTTTGTAAGTTAATTAAACATTGCTGCTATACAATAACAGCACATATACTTAAAAATGATTTTACCACTCACAATAATCGGAACGCTGGGCATTGCGGCATTTGCCTTTATGCAACAAGCCAGCTTTGGGAAAAAACCGCAGGGAGCACGCCTCGAAAACATCAAGAAATCGCCTCACTACAAAAAAGGCGCATTCAGAAACCTGAGCTATACACCCGTTATGGCCGAAGATACAAACTTTTTTAAAGTATTGCTGCGTTTTATTATTGATAAAGGTAAACGTGTGAAACCTACTGATAACATTCCCTCAGTAAAAACAGATTTACTCAATTTAAATCACAATCAAGATGTATTGGTATGGTTCGGGCATTCGTCTTACTTTATCCAGATAGATGGAAAACGAATATTGGTAGATCCTGTTATGAGTGGACATGCTTCACCGTTCAGGTTTTCGGTAAAAGCATTCAAAGGAAGCGATGTTTATACTCCCGACGACATTCCCGAAATAGATTATCTTTTTATTACACACGACCATTGGGATCATTTGGATTATAAAACCATGCTGCAACTAAAACCGAAAATAAAAAAAGTAATTTGTGCATTGGGCGTAGGCGAACATTTAGAATATTGGGGGTTCAGCAAAAATATTATTATAGAAAAAGATTGGCACGAAAAGATATTATTAGATAGCGGTTTTGTTGCACATACAGTTCCTACAAGACACTTTTCGGGAAGAGGACTCACAAGAAACAAAAGCCTTTGGACAGCATTTGTACTACAAACCCCCACTATGCAACTATTTATCGGTGGCGATGGCGGTTACGATAACCATTTTGTTGAAACAGCTGCAAAATTCGGAGCCTTCGATTTGGTAATATTAGAAAACGGACAAAGCAATAAAAGCTGGAAATACATTCATACTTCGCCCGAAGAGGCTTTGCAGGCTGCCAAAGATTTTCAGGCAAAACGGATGTTGCCGGTTCATTCTTCAAAATTTGCATTGGCATTGCACGATTGGGATCAGCCTTTGCAAAGGATGGCAGAACTCAGTAAAGACGAAAACCTGAGGTTGCTTACACCTATGATTGGCGAAACCGTAAATTTGAAAGATATGCAACAGCATTTTTCGCATTGGTGGAAAAACATCAATTAAGAAAAATGCAGTGATATCAATATAAGTATTGCATAAATACGTTTTAGTTTTAACTAAAGCAAAAAAAAATAAAGTAATTTCATCACTTATTCGTTTACATATAATATATGGACGAATTAATTGCATTACCGATGGCACAGCGACAACTAAGTATTCAATATGCTGTACAGAATTACGGAAAGCGTTTGTTCAGTTTTATACGCAGCCGCGTTAAAAACGATGAAGACGCCGAAGATATTCTACAGGATGTATGGTACAAACTAAGCTCCATCATTGATACCGAACCAATCGAACAACTAAGTTCATGGCTTTATCGCGTAAGCAGAAACCGAATAGTGGATAAAAAGCGAAAACAAACACCACAATCGTTGGAAGACCTTGCTTATGAAGACGAAGAAGGAGAATTGATATTTCCCGAAGCCTTGCTTACTGATAGCATGAATCCCGAAACGGAACTTGAACGAAAACATTTCAGAGAGTTGTTTTATAAAGCGCTGAGCGAATTACCCGATAAACAACGAGACGTGTTTGTGTGGAACGAACTGGAAGATTTAACACTACAGCAAATAGCTGACAAAACCGGTGAAAGCATTAAAACAATCATATCACGAAAGCATTACGCAGTAGTTTACCTGCGCGAACAACTTCAAAATATATACAATAATTATTAACAATTAAAAATTTTAGAAATCATGATGTGTTGTGGAAAAGAAAGAGGAAAGAATTTTTGGATTAAATGGATTATCTTTATCCCTTTAGCTATTGCAGCAGGAATATTTGTTTTCGGAGGTGCAGTAATGCTGCTGTGGAACGGCATACTTCCGGCAGTATTGGGTGTAAAAACTATTACATTCTGTCAGGCATTAGGAATATTGGTTTTGTCTAAAATTTTATTCGGTGGATTTAAAGGTGGATGTCATCACAAATTCCATAAACATGCCCACGAATGGCATGGTAAATGGAGACACCTAAACCCCGAAGAAAAAGAAAAGATGAAAGCAGAATGGAGAGAAAAATACGAATCTCCATGCGAATAAGAGTAATTTGAAGGCTTATATAATAGCCAGCCGCATAAAAACAGTCATGCAATGCAATTTATTTCAATGTATGGCTGTTTTTAATGTTTTTTTCTATAAAAATAAAAAATGCTGATTAAAAACCGAGAATGTATATTATTACGACTCTCTTTCCATCAATTGCTGAGCAAAATCTAATACGTTTTGTTTGGATACATCGTCGAGTGTAATTTTACGAAGGCATTCTATTGCCTTATCATAATAACATTGCATTTGGTTTAAAGTCAATGTTTCAATATTTAGATTATTATAAATTGATTTAACACTGGAAATCTTTTTTTCGCTTTCATTTTCAGATAATCCAAAACTTATTTTCAAGTTTTCCAACTCCTCCCCTTTTGCCAATTCAAAAGCTTTCAGATATAAATATGTTTTTTTGTTGGTAACAATATCACCACCTGTAATCTTTCCAAATTTTTCTACATCTGAAAATACATCTAATAAATCATCTTTTAATTGAAACGCAAGTCCTATATTTACACCAAAATCATAAATAAAATCAGCATTTTCTTTATCGGCACCGCCAATGATTGCACCCACCTTAAGACTTCCACCTAATAATACGGCTGTTTTTAAACGAATCATTTGCATGTAATCGTCAATACTAATATTCTCTTCTGTTTCAAAATTTAAGTCAAATTGTTGCCCTTCACAAACTTCGATAGCAGTTCTATTTAAAACATGCAAAATATCAGGAATAAACTTAACTTCAGTTTTCAAAATATACTCATAAGCCAATGCAAACATCGTATCACCTGATAGGATAGCAATATTGGTATTCCACTTTTTATATACTGTTTCTTTTCCACGTCTGATAGGAGCTTTATCCATAATATCATCGTGTAATAAAGTGAAATTATGAAAAATTTCCATTCCTATGGCAGGATAAATAGCATTTTCGATATTTCCACCAAACATTTCGCAAGCCAGCAATGTAAGCAACGGACGAATTCTCTTCCCACCTTGCGAAAGTGTATAGTTTATAGGTTCATAAAGCAAAGGAGGATTTCCTTCAAATTTTTTTTCTAATAATTTTTGACTAATTATATCCTGTAATTCTTGAATAGTATGCATTGTAAGCTTTTTTTAACCACGTTCTTAAATTATGTAAAGCACTCCTATACTTTAAGAACTTTATAACTTTAAGAACTTATTTAATAAGTTGTAGTAAATAATCGCCATAACCACTTTTGAGTAATGGTTTAGCTACTTCAATCAACTGCATTTTGTCAATAAAACCTTGACGATAGGCAATTTCTTCGATACATCCGATTTTTAAACCTTGACGTTGTTCTATAACCTCAACAAATTGCGATGCTTGCAATAATGAGTTGAAAGTACCAGTATCTAACCAAGCAGTACCTCTACTTAATATACCCACTTTCAGCAAACCTTGTTCAAGGTAATATTTATTAACATCTGTAATTTCATATTCACCTCTTTTGCTCGGTTGAATATTTTTTGCAACCTCTATTACCGAATTATCATAAAAATATAAACCAGGAACAGCATAATTTGATTTTGGTTCTAATGGTTTTTCTTCAATGGAAATGGCTTTATTATCTTTATCAAATTCAACAACACCATAATGCTGTGGATTAGACACATGATAAGCAAAAACCATACCTCCAACTGGGTCATTATTTTCTTGTATCAGTTTTTGTAAACCACTACCATAAAATATGTTATCACCCAAAATTAAAGCAACTTTATCTTTACCTACAAATTCTTCGCCCAACACAAAAGCTTGTGCCAAACCATTTGGAACTTCTTGAACTTTATAACTGAATTTACATCCAATTTGATGTCCATCTCCTAATAATTTTTCAAAATTAGGCAAATCAGATGGCGTTGAAATAATTAAGATTTCTCTAATTCCCGCCATCATTAATACTGACAACGGATAATAAATCATAGGCTTATCGTAAATAGGCATCAATTGTTTACTAACTGCAATAGTAAGTGGATGTAAACGTGTACCTGAACCACCTGCTAATATAATTCCTTTCATCGTGTTTATTTTTTAAAAGTTTTAGCCAAAAATAGAATTTATTTTAATAGAAACTACAAAATATGAAAAAAAATAAAAAAAGCTTGAATTAAAAGATTTAAAGCGAAAAAAATTTGTAGGTTTGTAAGTTGAATACCAAAAAAAAATTGGAGGATAAATTATGACAAAAAAAATTATTTATGCATTAATAATAATGCTAAGTTTTACTGCTTGTGTATCAAAGAAAAAGTTTGTAAAATCAGAAAACGACCGTCAGGCTTGTATGGAAAGAGAACTCAATCTTAACGCACAAAACATAGGTTTAAACAAACAAATTGAGTTTCAGAAAAAACAACTTCGCTTACTTGCCGATGATACTACTGGTTTATCTGCAAAAATAAGAGAATATGAAATCAAAATGCTTGAATACAACCAAATGATTTCATCCAATCTTTCCGAAAAAGAAAAATTAAATCTCATATTGAAGAAAAAAAATGATGATTTAAAAGAAAGAGAGAAGAAAATCAATGAATTAGATTCTGTTTCCAAAAGACTAAATTCATTGCTTACAGATGTGATGGGGAAAATTAATGGTGCATTGGTAAATTTCAAAAAAGATGAATTAACAGTAGAAATGAAAGATGGAAAAGTTTACATTTCGATGGCGGATAAGCTTTTATTTCCCTCTGGTAGTTCAACTTTAGACGAAAGAGGAAAAACTGCATTGGGAATGCTTGCCAGTGTTATCAAGGAACAACCAAATTTAGACATCCTTATTATTGGACATACAGATAGCATACCTATTAAAACCAATTGTTTTAAAGATAATTGGGATTTAAGTGTTTCCAGGGCAAACAATGTTGTAAGAATATTGACAGAAACCTATAAAATAAGTCCAATTCAAATTATGGCCGCTGGTAAAAGTGAATATTCACCAGTTGCTACTAATGAAACAAAAGAAGGGCGAGCACTTAATCGTCGTATAGAGATAGTAATCTTACCAAGATTAGACGAATTGTATAATCTGATTCAAAAGAAATAAGAAATTTTATTTGCAAATCTGTTTATTACAAACATTTATTATTTAGAATACTTCTAAATTTCCTGATTGTCAAGACTTTTTGTAAAAACAAATGTTACTATTCTAAATAATTTAAACTTATAAATAATGAAAAAAAATTTAGTTCTAATTTCATTTATATTAATAATTGCTACAATAAGTTTAAGCAGCTGTAAGCATGATTCAATGCCGCCTATTATTGATGAAAGTAAAATCCCTTCAAGCATTTGCTTTCAGGATGAAATTCTACCCATGGTTCAATCAAACTGTGCTAAAAGTGGCTGCCATACAGCAGGAGATGAAGATCCGGATTTAAGTAATTATAGTAGTATTATGAATTTGGTTAAAACGGGAGATCCTCTAAATAGCCGATTATATAAATATGCTATTGGCAGCGAAATGCCACCAGCCCCCAACACACCTTTAAATTTACAACAAGTTACCTTACTTTATGGATGGATAAAACAAGGAGCACTTAACAACACATGTGGATGTGATACCAACATTTATACTTTTAGTGGTGCTGTAAAACCTATCATTCAAACTTATTGTATTGGTTGTCACAATACTGGCAGTCCAAATAATGAACTTGTTACCTACCAGAATATTAAAGATAAAGCAGATAAAATACTTAAAAACATTACAGGTGCCGGAGATTTGATGCCACCAGCTCCTGCAGCACCTCTATCTGGTTGTAAAATAACACAAATCAGTAAATGGATAAATGCTGGAAAACTTAATAATTAATAAATATGAAGAAACTTTTAAACTTATCTTTAATCGCTTTGGTTTCTACCTTCTTATTGAACAGCTGCTATGATGACAAAGAAGAAACATTATATCGATTTTTACAAACCAATAACTGCGATACAACAAATGTAACATACAGTCTAACTGTTGCTCCGATAATACAATCCAATTGTGCGGGCTGTCATACTGGTGCTTCGGCAAGCGGAAACCTTAGTCTTCAGAATTATGCAGAAATTACAACTGCTGTAAATTCGAGAGGATTGTATGAAAGGATTTCAAATGCTGCGAATCCAATGCCTCCTGGTGGCTTAATGGATGCCTGTAAAATAAAACAAATTAAAAAATGGATAGATTTAGGTTCTCCAAATAATTAAAATTATGAAAAATGAATAAATGGATAAAAATCATACTAA
>CAZUCB010000143.1:0-3666 GCA_964618755.1 uncultured Bacteroides sp.
TATTTTTCTTTAAAGCTGGCTTACAAATGGGTGGAACCGGGTTTTAAAAGCATGGGAACCTATTTTTTCAATAGCGATATGGAACAAATAAGCATAGCACCTGCATTTCAGGTTCTCAAAAACAGGCTGAGGTTTTCGGGAAACATTGGTTTGCAATGGGATAATGTTAGAAAACAAAAAACGGCAACAACAAGCAGAACCGTATTTTCGGGTGGTTTAAACATCGATTTCACCAAAAAACTGGGATTGGATATTGCCATTTCAAACTATTCAATGAATTCCACGCCACAGGTTTCGTTGGTAAATCAGAAATATCTGCTAACCAATACCTCAAAATCATATTCTTTTAGTCCGCGTTTTATATTGGCTAAAAAAAGCGTAAATCAGATGTTTACAGGAAATTTTACGCTATCTCAACTCATCGATGCAAATAATTCGACACAAAGCATTAATGAAATTGAAACTAAAATGGCTTTTATTTCCTACAGTTTAAATTTTCTGAAGAATGCGATAACGATTAATGCTTCAGCCAATTTAATTATCAATACAATAAAATCAGATGAAACCAAAAATTATGGATTGAATGCCGGCATTAACAAAGGAATTTTAAAAAACAAAATACAACTGGGCTCCAACATTTCCTATACACTCAGCAAGTCGAAAGGTAGCAGCAATGTGTTGAATCTTGGTTTAAACTGTTTATATAATATATCGAAACACAACAGAATATACGTAAGGTGGCTGATGCTTCACAACAAACCAGTTGAAGCAGGCAGTATTCCATCATTTACAGAAAATACAGGAGAATTCGGATATTCTTTTTCATTTTAACTATTAACTCATGAAAAGAAATTTTTTACACGGAGTTTTGTTGATAATTGTATTTATTACAATTACTATCAGCAACCTGATGTCGCAAAATCAAATAATGGTTACCATTAATGTTTTGCCGCCATTTACAACCAATTTAAGCGATTATGCCGATAATCCGGGCAAAGTATCAGTAACATTAACCAATATATCAGGACAGGTTCAGGAGTTTTATCTTCAAGCCAAACTTGCCGAAGATAGCAGGGGAATTTTGCTTATTGCCAATCAGAACAATGTGTTGGGCAAAAAAATTATACTGAATATCAACGAATCCAGAATAGTGGATTATCAGACAGTAAAGGAATTTTTCGATAAGAATTCCATTAATTTACAAGGAATAACCGAGCAGGATTTATTGAAAATGAATGGAGTTCCCGAAGGAATTTATACATTCTGTGTTCAGGCATTTAGCTATAGCAATCCCGGAACACCGTTGTCGCTCGAAACTAATTGTGTAACGCTGTTTATAAATGCCATTGAACCACCCATTCTGCAACAGCCTTTCGACGAAGCTGAAATCAGGAAAAGCCTGCCTCAGAATATAATGTTCAGCTGGTCAATTCCACCGGGAGCCGAACCGGGTTCTTTCTATAAATTAACCCTTATGGAAATGATGGATCCCAACAGGGATAAAAATGATATTTTCAACTCGGGTATTCTTCCTCCTTTTTTTGAAACTACTATCAACAACAATATTTTTATTTATGGTCCTGCACAACCTCAGCTGGTTGAAGGCAGAAAATATGCATGGGCAGTTACCATTACCAATCAGTTTGCCAATATCGGTTCTCCTGCAACTTCGGGTTTTCAGTTCAAAAATAATGGAAGAAGCGAAATAAGGACTTTTACATGGGTAAATGATTCAACAACCGGCAATGGAGGCTTAAGCGTTGATTTGTCTTCCTTTAAAATGGCAGTTCCCGAAAAAGATAATGATAGTGTGTATGTTAGCGATACATCCGATTTCTTTGTTAATGCCGTTTGGTTTTCCGATGAATCATCAAATACATTGCTGAAATCCTATCAGATTAAAACTAAAGAAATTGAAAAATACAGATGGACAATAACGCAAAAGAAATCAAAAATAAATAAGAATACCTTATCAAAATTTTCATTTGAAGCAGAGCAGTTGCCTCCGAATCTAAATGGAACAGATTCCCTTTTGCCTTTCATTGGCTTAAAAATGAATGCTTTTAAATGTGATTCACTTGGATTTGTTAATGGAAATATGTATCAGGTAACGCTAACAGCTCTTGACAAAAATGGAAAAGAGGTGAACGAATGCAGCAGAAGTTTCAGATATGCCAAAGCAGAAATAGCATTAAATCAAAACATAAAGGTAAAAGGAAGTCTCTCTTACAGTTTTGACGGATATTCAGATACTTATCCTATACCAAATACAATTATCAAATTAGTAAAAATTGAAGAAGATAATATCATAAAAAGGGGTTTTATATTCAAAGGGGAAGGTTTACTTCCGAAAACTGAATATTTTGGCGAAACCAAAGAAGACGGGAGTTTTACCATAGAGATTTCGAAAAGTGATAATCAGCCAAGGCAAACAGAAAAATACAAGCTGATTATTGAAAGTAAATACTATAAACAACCCGAATCAATTGTTACGGTCGATTCCATTGGATTGGTTCAGAATGTTGGGCAAATTACCACCAAAGTTATCAGCTTTACTTTAAAATTAAGTGTAAATAAAGTGTATGCAAACGACTATCATGTGGATGCTTCTACAAATGAGCAAGGTGTATATCAAGGTTTCAATCTCAACCAGTCACTTGAAGTGGATACCACTTACAAGGAAGCAATAAAAACAGGGATTCCGGTAAACATATACAGAAAACAAAAGCCAAATTATATTCCACAATATGAAGGAGATATTGCCGCAAATGAAAATAATTCGGGCAAACAGTTTGTCAGCAGAAAAGGATTAATAAAAGTGGCTACTGCCAATACACAAATTGAGATAAAAAATGGCAAAGCTTATGCTTTTGTGGTTTTTAATAAATTGATTTGTAATAACCCAAGCTATATTGATGATAAATATTATATTCTGGCAAGTGAAAATCAGGAAACATCAGAAAAAGGACGGAAAGGAATTACCGAATTTAATTTCAAACCTTATAAAGACTCCACTTTTACAGCTGCAGAAATGCCTTTTTCATATTATCCGAAATCGCAAATTAACAGTGAAAAAAACGATACAGTTAATTTTCATACGACCGGAATATATAATGTACAATCAGTTTCACCACCTACTTCAAAAATTGAAGGGCAATTGGTATATGTTTGGGGAAGTGATAATAAAGTTAAAAGACCGCTGGCAAATACTAAATTTGATATTGTGGTTGAGTATCTGGTAAATGGAAAGCCAATGCCCATTTACGCTAATTCTTATTTTAATGGGATGTCAAAAACATTTAAAGGCGCAAGTATTTCGGTAAAAGATAATAATGGAACAGAGAATCCTTTATCAACCGGTGATTCTAAAATGATTGTTGCCAGCGGGAAAACTGATAATGATGGACGATTTACAGTAAATGCCATAAACATCAATAAAAAAGGAAATGTAGGAACAGGAACTTATGAAGTAAGCTCCTACTCATCTTCTGATGGACCTGCAACGGAAGCTCCGATTGATCTCTTTGGCTTAGATATTTTTAAAGATGATTATAATGACATGCTCAATCAAACCGGTAATTTAGACAACTTAATCGGTAACAATGGAATTCTTAATTTCAAACAGGGATTGGGTTCGAATATTGGATTGATAAATAGCCTTGGATC
>CAZUCB010000143.1:3766-6455 GCA_964618755.1 uncultured Bacteroides sp.
TAAAAGCTGAATATGCCGGTTTTTCAAATGATTCGTTGTTCAGTACCGGAGGTTTGTTAAAATTCGGACAGCAATTTGTAAAAAATCCTTTGCTGCTTTATCCAAATTCAACGGTAAAAGGGAAACTGGTAAATGAAAAAAATCAGCCGGTTGAAGCATATATCATGCGACAGGACAGTAGCTGCGAAAGTTCAAAATCAAATGGAGAATTTGAGATTAATGTACCGAGTGGTTATCAGACGCTCTATTTTATTCCAAAAGATGTAGCCTATTTTAATGATTCCCTCCGATTGTTACTGGCAAAGGGAGTTAATCAATTAAAGGAAAATGTAAAGATTTATAAGCGTCAGCACAGGATTAAGTTTGTTGTAATGGATTATGTTTCACAAGCCAAGATTTCCGGTGCCAGATTGTCGATAAACAATTCAAATAATGTTACTTCCAATCAGCAGGGAGAAGCAAAATTTGAATTCGAAAATATTTCTTATCAAAACTTTACCGTAAAAGTTCTGGGGCCTTCCAATACGGATTACATTCCACAGCTTATCAGTTTTAAGAACAATGAATCGCAAACGTATGAAACTTATACCATCAAATTGAAAAAAGGTGGTTCGCTTGCCGGAAAAGTGAAATTGAATGGAGTTCCGGTTTCGGGAGCCAAAGTTTATCTGGTTCAGCAGCAATCAAATCAGCAGGTTTATCAGTTCATATATGGAAATAACAATCAAAATACTGCAACCGATACAAATAACCTTACAAATGGGATTCTCCCTATTCTGGAAACCTATTCGGACCAAAGCGGAAATTATAAATTGCGAGGTATTCCGGCATCTGCTTCAGCTATTGAGTTTAAAGCAACGCTCGATACAACATTTACTGTAATTGGTGACAGCAAAACCTCTTCTATTCAGTCTGGGCAAACGGCACAAAAAGATTTTAACCTTAGTCGTTACGATTATATGAAGATTGCTTCTTTATATGGTTTCCCTATTAAAATTGAAAAATTAGATCTGACTTCAGATAGTAATATGGTAAAGGTTACCGGAATTGTTGATCTGAGATATAGCGAATCCTCGTTTGCCTTTCTTCAGGGTGCTGATATGGCAAGAGTGAGGGATGTAATGTTTACAGGAAATATGGTTAATGGAAAACGGATTGGAATTGCTGATGGACAGGCAATAGCAGTGGAAGGTGTTGGAAATATTAAATTAAGATATACTGAAAAATACAATGTCCTGCTCGAAGAAAAAACACCGGATTTACTACCAAATGTTCATGAAGAAATAAAAATCAGAAGAGATGAGAATAATAAAGGCTTTATTCAGGGGAAAGTCCATATTGTAGATAATTCGTTTAATTTTCCTTCCTCTTATTTGAAATTCAATGATAATCAGGAATTTTATTTATGTAATATCAGCAACAATAAAATAAATAATACGGTAAAAGCCATTACATCGCAATGGAACGAATCGGAAGCTGCCGATAAGATGGCTTTAAACAAACCAACCGAAAGTGCTACACAATGGAAAAATGAGAACACTTATTCTTCTGCTCCTTCTTTTGGACTTACACCCAACAGTTTGCCAAAAGGAAAAGCTACTCCTGCGGTAAATCAGCAAAATAACAGTGGATTTTCACAATTGCTAACTGGTAATAATAATACAGGAAGTACTTTTATGTTTGGTCCATTTTCTTTAGTACCTGTCAAACAATTCAATCTGTGTAATTCATTGCTTGATTCTATAAGAATGAAACTGGTTATGTTTGATGCGGTAGCCGATCCTTATAAATCTTATGTGAGCAATGATGGGAAAATATACTTTGCTGTAAAGGTTAAATGCGAAATTGCCAATGCAAAACCCAGTAAATTTTCTATTGATATTCCCGAAATGATACTGGATAACAATTCAATTAGTTCAGGAGCCATCAACAAACCATTAAAACTGGAACTCGAAAAATGGACACTTGAAGTAAATAACTGGTCGTTGAATCCGGTAAAAGGTGGTTTTTATTCCAATAATTCTTATTTGCGGACGGGTCAGATTGATATTCCGGTGAGTTTATTTAATTTACGAAATGATATGCTTGTCATTGATTCATTTCAGGTTTCAAATATAAGTTTGGGAAAAGGAGTAATAAATCTTTCAGGAATCGATAAAAATAATGTCAATATATTGTTCGATAGCAAAGTAGGTAGCGATATGAGCGGACATTGGCGGGTAAATATAAGTGGAAAAGGAAACAATCCAGCTGCCAGAATTTTGGGAATGACCGATTATCTGGATAAAGATGCCATTGATCTGGAATATGTTCAGCTATTGAGTAATGGAGAAAATATTCTCAGTATAAAACAAGGCATGAATTATAAGGTAAACCGTAATAATCTGACAAGATTTGAACCTGTTGGCATTACCAGTGAAGCTTCATATTTTGCACTTTATGGTGATTTAACACTTATTGGTGCACCAAGAATTCCCGCATTTCCATTGAAAATAAATTACAGCAAAGGCACGGGAAATAAGCTTATTGCAGAGGTTCAACCCTCTTTTATGACTTTTGAAGCAAAAGGGTTTGTTGAGTATAAATCAAAAACAAGTTTATTACCCGTGATATCAAAAGATTCAATTATTATTAAAGGAACTGTTGAAGAAAAGGATGCTTTACCAAAAATTAATTGTACATTTTTCGG
>CAZUCB010000144.1:0-6314 GCA_964618755.1 uncultured Bacteroides sp.
AGTTATGACCTTCACCAGGAATATAAGCATTTACTTCTTTTCCGTTGGTTAATCTCACCCTAGCTACTTTACGCATTGCAGAATTAGGTTTTTTTGGTGTAGTAGTATAAACTCTTACACAAACACCTCTTCTTTGTGGACATGAATCCAAAGCAGGTGATTTACTTTTCTCTGTTAATTTATTTCGTCCTTTACGAACTAACTGTTGTATTGTAGGCATATTACGTTGATTGTTTTAATATCAAGTTTGTTAACAACCCCAATTTTTTGGGACTGCAAAGGTAATACTTTATTTTTAAATACCAAGTGCTGAATTAAAAATTTTTAAGTATTTTTGTATTTTAATTCTTACCCTATTCATAACACACATAACACAAACAATATCAATGAGTAAGTACAAACATGTTTTTTTCGACCTTGATAGAACATTGTGGGATTTTGATAGCAACTCTTTGGAGACTTTTAAAGATTTATACAATATATATATTGTAGAAAAAAAACTAAATTGTGATTTTTTGAGTTTTCACAACATTTATAAAAAACACAATACTCAACTTTGGGAAGCTTATAGGAATGGTCAGATAAAAAAAGAATATCTTAGTATTCATCGGTTTTTATTTACATTAAACGAATTCGGTTGTAAAGACTTGGAATTGGCCACCAATATGTCTGAAGATTATATTAGACTAAGCCCTCAGAAAAAATTATTATTCCCTCATACTCATGAAGTTTTAACTTATCTTCAAAAAAAATATAACTTACATATTATTACAAATGGTTTTATTGAAGTTCAATATAAAAAAATTAAAAATTGTGGCATCGATAAGTATTTTACACATGCAATTACATCGGAGGAAGCCGGATTTCAGAAACCAGACAAGCATATTTTCTACTTTTCGTTAGAAAAAACTGGAGCAAAAGCCGAAGAAAGTATAATGATTGGTGATGATTTAAAAGTAGATATATTAGGTGCAAAGCAAGTAGGAATTGATCAAATTTTTTATAACAATTCTGGTATTCAACATAATGAAGAGATAACTTTTGAAGTTGATTCATTAAAAAAAATAATCGATATATTAAATTAAAAAAATATTATTATTTCGTCTTTTTTTCATATTATTGCTTAATTTTTCTATTATCTTTACAGAAAATTTTAGTATTCACAAAAATTACTTAGCAAATGAAAATAACAATTGTAGGAACAGGTTATGTAGGTTTAGTTACCGGAACCTGTTTTGCCGAAGTAGGCATTGATGTAACTTGTGTCGATATCGATAAAGTGAAAATTGAAAACCTTGAAAAAGGTATTTCTCCTATTTTTGAACCTGGGCTAGACCCGATGATTGAAAGAAATGTAAATAAAGGCAGATTAAAATTTTCAACTGATTTAGCATCTTGTATTGATGGCACAGATGTAATTTTTAGTGCAGTAGGTACACCTCCAGACGAAGATGGTAGTGCTGATTTGCAATATGTGTTAGATGTTGCAAGAACTGTTGGTAAAAATATGAACGATTATATTCTAATGGTTACAAAAAGTACAGTACCTGTTGGAACAGCCAAGAAAGTAAGAGACGCTATTCAAGGAGAATTAGATAAAAGAGGTATGAAAATTGAATTTGATGTAGCCTCAAATCCTGAATTTTTGAAAGAAGGAGATGCTATCAACGATTTTTTAAAACCAGATAGAATAGTTGTTGGTGTTGAATCGGAAAAAGCCGAAACAATAATTAAAAGCCTTTATAAACCATTCACTTTAAATGGTCATCCAGTCATTATTATGGATGTACCTTCAGCAGAAATGACCAAATATGCTGCCAATTCTATGTTGGCTACGAAAATTAGTTTCATGAATGATATTGCTAATTTGTGCGAGATAATGGGTGCCGATGTAAATATGGTTCGTAAAGGTATAGGCAGTGATTCAAGAATAGGTACTAAATTTATTTATCCTGGCATTGGTTATGGTGGTTCTTGTTTTCCAAAAGATGTAAAAGCATTGATTAAAACTGCAGACCAAAATGGTTATAGTATGCGTGTATTGAAAGCTGTTGAAGATGTTAATGATGATCAGAAATCTGTTTTGTTTAATAAATTAAATGCTTATTATAAAGGAGATTTAAAAGGTAGAACTATTGCTATGTGGGGATTATCTTTTAAACCACAAACTGATGACATGAGAGAAGCTCCTTCGTTAGTGCTAATAAAAAAATTATTAGATGCAGGATGTAAAGTTAAAGCTTACGACCCTGTTGCTATGCATGAAGCTCAAAGGAAAATAGGTGATGTTATTGAATTTTCCAAAGATACTTATGACACTTTAGTAGATGCTGATGCATTAATGTTAGTAACAGAATGGACTGAATTCAGATTTCCTAACTGGAAAGTGGTTAAGAAATTAATGAAGCATAATGTTATTTTTGACGGTAGAAATATCTTTGATCATAAAGAAATGTTAGATAATGGGTTTGAATATCACTGCCTAGGTATTAAATCAATTTAGTTTTAAGTTTGATAAATTCTTGGTGTATAAAAAATAAAAACAAATTTTGTTCTTTCGTTATTTTAAAAAATTAAAATAACGAAAGACAAAATTTATGAAACCAATAAAAAAATTCTGATGAGAAAAAAAGTACTAGTTACAGGTGGTGCAGGTTTTTTAGGCTCGCATCTTTGCGAAAGATTACTTAATGAAGGGAATGAAGTTGTTTGTTTGGATAATTACTTTACCGGACAAAAACAAAATGTAGTTCATTTGATTAATAATCCTTATTTTGAATTGATCCGACATGACGTTACAATGCCCTTCTTTATAGAAGTGGACGAAATTTATAATTTGGCATGTCCGGCTTCACCTATCCATTATCAGTACAATGCCATAAAAACTGTAAAAACATCGGTAATGGGAGCCATTAATATGCTTGGACTTGCTAAAAGGATAAGGGCGAAAATATTACAGGCATCAACCAGCGAAGTTTATGGCGATCCTGAAATCCATCCACAGGAAGAATCATATTGGGGACATGTAAACCCTATTGGAATTAGAGCTTGCTATGATGAAGGTAAACGATGTGCCGAAACTTTATTTGTAAACTACCATCGTCAGAACAACGTAAATATTAAGATTATTCGAATTTTTAATACGTATGGACCAAGAATGCATCCACGTGATGGCAGAGTTGTTTCTAACTTTATTGTTCAGGCATTACAAAATCAAGATATCACTATATTTGGTGATGGAACACAAACCCGCAGTTTTCAATATGTGGACGATTTAATGAATGGAATGATAAAAATGATGGCTAGCGGTAATGATTTTACAGGACCTGTTAATATTGGTAATCCAAATGAATTTACAATGCTTGAATTGGCAGAAAAAGTGATTAAACTTACGGGTTGTAAATCTAAAATTGTTTTTGAACCACTTCCTGCTGACGATCCAATGCAACGTCAACCAAATATTTCATTGGCAAAAGAAAAACTTAACTGGGAACCTAAAATTGAATTGGAAGAAGGATTGACCAAAACTATAGAATATTTTAAAACCATTATTAAATAAGGGGTAGTATGACAACTATTTTAGTAACAGGTAGCAATGGGCAATTGGGCAACGAAATAAGATGCTTGTCAGGACATTATCCTTCTTACAATTTTATATATACTGATGTTGAAGATTTAAACATTACCGATTATCAACAGATTGATCAGTTTTTTAAAACCAACAATATTCAATATGTAATAAATTGTGCTGCCTATACTGCCGTTGACAAAGCAGAACAAGATACAGATCTGGCAAGATACATCAATGCAAATGCTGTAAAATATTTATCACAGATTGCAAAAAAAAATCATGCTTTTATGATTCATGTTTCTACAGACTATGTATTTGATGGGAAAAATTACAAACCTTATACAGAGAATGACCCGATTTGCCCAACCTCAGCTTATGGTAAGACCAAAGCAGAAGGAGAAAACGAAGTAAGAAATCATGCTGAAAAAGGTATTATCATCCGTACTTCATGGCTGTACTCTTCGTTTGGTCATAATTTCATTAAAACCATTCTTAAATACGGCAAAGAAAGAGGAAAATTAAATGTAGTATTTGATCAGATAGGAACACCCACGTATGCAGCTGATTTAGCAAAAGCTATTTTAGATATTTTGCCACAACTTGTTTCGAAAACAAGTATAGATATTTATCATTTTTCAAACGAAGGTGTAAGCAGCTGGTACGATTTTGCTAAAGAAATTATTGCACTTTCAAATATTGAATGTGTTATAAATCCTATAAGAACTGAAGACTATCCGTTACCTGCACCACGTCCGTATTACAGCGTATTGGATAAAGCTAAAATTAAAAAAGAATTTAACATCGACATTCCGTATTGGAAAGACAGTTTGAAAAAGTGTCTGAAACAGTTAAACGAAGTCAGTTTGTAAAGTATATAAAGTTCGTAAAGTATAACGTAAGCAGATTACTCTTTTGTCATTCCGAGTGTGCGAGGAATCTCAATAGAATTAAAATACATATTATTAGATGCTTCCTTCGTCAGCATGACAAAAGAAAAACAATGCAAAATTTATACTTCGTGCCTTAGTGGCAAAGAAAAAAAAATATTATGGAGACAATTGATAAAACTATATTAGAAAAAGCCAATAAATGGTTAGAAATCCAATATGATTTAGAAACACGCGAAAAAGTAAAGTTCCTGATTGAAAATGATGCAACAGAACTTACTGAATCATTCTATCGTGATCTTGAATTTGGAACTGGTGGTTTACGTGGTATTATGGGAGTTGGAACTAACCGTATGAACAAATACACAGTAGGTATGGCAACTCAAGGTTTTGCAAACTATATTTTGAAGATGTTTCCTGGCAAAACCAATTGCAAAATAGCCATTGCTTACGATTCGCGAAACAACAGCAAATATTTTGCTCAAATAACAGCCGATGTAATGTCGGCTAATGGCATTAAGGTTTTTTTGTTTGAAGACCTCCGCCCTACTCCCGAGCTTTCTTTTGCCATCCGCGAATTGCATTGTCAAAGTGGTGTAGTTATCACGGCTTCGCATAATCCAAAAGAATACAATGGCTACAAAGCCTACTGGGAAGATGGCGGACAACTAACAAGTCCTCACGATACCAATGTTATTGATGAAGTAATAAAAATTACCGACATCAGTCAGGTGAAGTTTAATGGAAACCCACAACTTATTGAAATGATTGGCGAAAATATTGACAATATCTATCTCGCCAATGTGAAATCGCTTTCTCTTTCGCCTGAATTAATTAAAAAGCATAAAGATTTAAGTATTGCTTACACTTCATTGCATGGTACAGGAATTACACTTGTACCTCGTGCATTAAAAGAATTAGGTTTCGAGAATATTCATATTGTAAAAGAACAAGCTATTGTTGATGGTAATTTTCCTACTATTAAATCGCCCAACCCCGAAGAAAAAGCAGCCTTGGAAATGGCCATTGAAGAAGCCCGCAAGGTAAATGCCAGTCTTGTATTGGCAACCGATCCCGATGCTGACCGCGTTGGTATTGCTGTTAAAAACGATAAAGGCGAATACGTTTTGTTCAATGGTAACCAAACCGCTTCGGTGTTGATATATTACCTCATCAATCAATGGAAAGCCAAAGGTAAACTTACTGGTAACGAATACATCGTAAAAACCATTGTTACTTCAGAATTACTAAAAGATATTGCCCTTAAAAATGGTGTAGCAAGTTACGATGTGCTTACAGGTTTTAAATATATTGCAGAATTAATACTTAAATTAGAAGGCAAACAAACTTTTATAGGTGGTGGAGAAGAGAGTTATGGCTATTTGGTAGGCGATTTTGTAAGAGATAAAGATGCTGTAATTTCTTGTTGTATGATAGCCGAAATGGCTGCATGGGCTGCCGAAAACGGGAAAACTTTTTACGATATATTGATAGATTTATATACCGAATATGGTTTTTATAAAGAAGACTTGCTTTCTATTACTAAAAAAGGTAAATCGGGAGCCGAAGAAATACAAGTAATGATGAACAATTATCGCAGCCAGCCCCCTACAACTATAAACGGAGCTAAGGTTACAGTGATAAAAGATTATAAATTGCAAACTGCAACAGATTACACAAAAAACACCAAAGCAGTTATTGATTTACCTAAATCAAATGTATTGCAGTTTTTCACATCCGATGGCAGCAAGATTACTATTCGCCCTTCGGGTACCGAGCCTAAGATTAAATTTTACTTTGGCGTAAAAGAACACTTAAACTCCAAAGCTGATTACGAAAAAGTAAATCATGAATTG
>CAZUCB010000145.1:0-6299 GCA_964618755.1 uncultured Bacteroides sp.
AGTAGAAGTAAATCCAGCTATTAATACAATAGCCAATACAATTGTCATTAATTTTTTCATAAGTTTTTAATTTTAATTTATAATTTGAATTAACGGAACAATATTAATAAATAAAAGTTCAACTTGTATATTTTTTTTTATTTTTTTATTAACAATTTTCTGTTTGTAAATTTTTGACACTGTAAATAAATTCAGGATAATTGCTTACTTTTGCACTTAATTGTAATGTTTGAATATATAGATTATGAAGAAATTATCATTGGTTTTCAGTTTGTTGATCTTTTTAAATTTTATACCGACCTCTTTAAAAGCAGATGAGGGAATGTGGATTCCTATGCTGTTGCAACAACTGAATCAAAAAGAAATGCAAACAATGGGTATGAAAATTACCGCTGAAGATATTTACAGTATTAATCACTCGAGTTTAAAAGATGCTATTTTGCTATTTGGTGGTGGCTGTACAGCTGAGTTTGTGAGTAGTCAGGGTTTAATTTTTACCAATCATCATTGTGGTTACGGTACAATACAATCGCATAGTTCTTTAGACCATGATTATTTAACCAATGGTTTTTGGGCTATGAAGCCATCCGAAGAGTTAACGAATCCTGGTTTAACGGCAACTTTATTGGTAAGAATGGAAGATGTTACTGCAAAAGTATTGGCTGTTTTAAATAAAAATATGACCGAAACACAACGTGAAGAGGCTATAGATAAAATAAGCAAAGAAATTGCAAAAGAAGCTACAAAAGGAACTCATTATAATGCAAGTGTAAAACCTTTTTATTATGGTAATCAATATTATTTATTTGTGAGCGAAGTATTTAAAGATGTTCGATTGGTGGGAGCTCCTCCTTCTAATATTGGCAAGTTTGGTGGCGATACCGATAACTGGATGTGGCCCCGTCATACAGGCGATTTCTCTGTTTTTAGGGTTTACGTGGGAAAAGATGGCAAACCAGCTGAATATTCGCCAGATAATGTTCCTTATCAACCTAAAAAACATTTAAATATTTCTTTAAAAGGCGTTGAAAAAAACGATTTTACATTTGTGTTTGGTTATCCAGGCAGAACCCAGCAATATCTAACATCCTATGCAGTGGATTTGTTGTCAAACTATGATAATCCTGCCCGTATTAAAATGAGAGATAAACGTTTGGAAATAATAGGTAATGATATGAACAATAGTAAATTAGTTCGTATTCAATATTCGGCAAAATATGCTGGAATTGCTAATGGATGGAAGAAATGGATAGGAGAGGATCGCGGCATTCAAAGGTTGCAAGCTATTTCTAAAAAACAGGAATTTGAAACAGCATTTAATAAATGGGTGTTGCAAGATGATAAACGCAAGGCTGAATATGGTAATTTAATAAACGATTTTGAGCATACTTATCGTGATTTAAAACCTTATACGATGGCTTATGTGTATTTTTCGGAAGCAGGCTTAGCACCTGAAATTATTCGATTTACTTATGGATTTAAAAAGTTGGTAGATCAAAGTAAAGATAAATCGTTAAAGTCAGAAGATTTGCAAAAAACGATTGAAAAATACCAAAAAAGTTTGTCAGGCTATTTTAAGAATTATAATGTAAATACCGACCAAAAAATATTTGCAGAACTGATGAATTTGTATTATCAGGATTGTGAAAAAGCTTACCAACCAGCAATTTTCAACATACTTCAAAAGAAATATAAAGGCAATTTTGTACAATATGCAACGGATATTTTCCAAAAATCCTTGATGGCATCAAACGAGAAACTAACAGATTTATTAAAAGATTACAAAGCAAAAGATTATCGTAAAATTGAAAAAGATCCTGCTTACCAATTGGCATTGAGTATTTATGATAATTACATCAACAATATTCAGGAAAAGCTAGTTGTGCTGAATGATAAAGCTGATAGCTTATATCGCATTTATGTGAAGGCTATGATGGAAATGCAGCCCGATAAACGTTTTTTTCCTGATGCCAATTCTACATTGCGTGTAGCTTATGGAAAGGTGAATGATTATTATCCTCGCGATGGTGTTCATTATTTGTATTACACTACCATCGAGGGTATTATGCAAAAAGAAGACAGCAGTATTTACGATTATGTTGTAGAACCTAAATTAAAAGCTTTGTACAAAGCCAAAGATTATGGACGTTATGCCAATAAATTGGGCGAAATGCCAGTTGCTTTTACAGCTACCAATCATACTACAGGAGGTAATTCGGGTAGTCCGGTTCTTAATGCTTATGGCGAATTGATTGGACTCAATTTCGACCGCAATTGGGAAGGTACCATGAGCGATATTATTTACGACCCTGACCAATGCAGAAATATTACTTTAGACATTCGTTATTGCTTATTTATTATTGATAAATATGCGGGTGCAAAAAATTTAATCAACGAAATGACGATTAAAGAATAAACAATAAGTACTATAACTACAAGGCGAATCTAAAATACTTAATTTTGAATTGGCATTATTCGTATTAGCTCCACAAAACTTAGTTCAATACTGAATTTACAAAAGCGATTTTATCTTTCTAAAGGGATGAAATCGCTTCTTTTTTATACTATAAAGGAAGTAATATAATCGAAATCTCCTTGAATATCTTCAGCAATCTGTTTGAATTCACGTATTCGAACACCTTTAAGTTGTTCATTGTCTTTTAATTTGAGATTTTTGCAAATAAATCATAAAATTTAAGTGCATTTATTACGTCTAAGTAATAAAGAATATAAACAATTAAATAAATTAATCCACTATGTTATCAAAATTCAAACTATTACGCAAAAGTATTGCTTTAGCATTTTTACTTTGTTGCATGATTATGGGCGTTAATGCTCAAAGTTATGTAGAAATCGGAACTGGGGCTGTTTCATCGCAATATCCACCTTACGGGGGCTGGAAATATGCATGGTGTAGCATGTTGCATACTCAAGCAAGCATTGGTACAGCAAAAAGTATTACTAAAATTGCATTTAATTATACTGATGCATCTCCAAAAACATTTACCAACCAAAAGATTTATTTAAAGCACACAACTTTGTCTGTTTTTGCTGATGCAAGTTATGAAAATCCAACAGGTAATGGATATACATTAGTTTACGATGGACCAATAACATTTACAAATGGTTGGAGTGAAATAGTTTTATCAACTCCTTTCGCTTACAATGGAACAGATAATTTAATTGTTCATTACGAAAATAGATATGGTACTGCTCCTTATGGTAATTTTGCTGCAACTACTTCAACTATCGGCAATAATAAAGCTAGTGGTAGCGATGCTAGCTTTCCAACAGGTTCTGGATACTTAAATCCTTATCCAAGTGCTTTGCCAAATATTCGTTTTTATTATGCAAGTTCAGGTCCTGCTACTCCAAATACTCCAGTGCCAACTGATAATCAAGATAAAGTTTCTGCAAGCAATGCATTGTCATTTAATTTAGGTGCTAACACAACTAGCTATGATTTGTATTTTGGTACTGATTCTTTAAATGTATTAAACTTAAATGCTGCTGTAAAAGTTGTAAACAATGCAACAGTAGCCTCTGCAGGAACTTTTACTTACACAATTCCAAGTTTATTAAACTCAAAAACAAAATACTTTTGGAGAGTGGTTGCTAAAAGCGGTGCTCAAACTGAAAATTCTCCATTGTGGAAATTTACAACAGAATTAATAATCGCTTCTTTTCCATACAATCAAGGTTTTGAAGACTCTACAGTATTTTATCCTGGTTGGTATGGCCTATTTACTGATTGGGTTTATCCAACAACAGGAACGAATTCTATATGGCATTTAAGTTCTGTTTCAAATACTGGTGCTAATTCAGCCTACGCTTATCCTTCAACTAATACAACTTCAGCCGCATTAACATCACCAAGGTTTAATCTTCCTGTAAATTATCGTATTTCTTATTGGTGGAAATGTACAGCCGTTTCCGGTACAGATACTACTTTCTTTGAAGTATCAACCAATGGCGGTACTAGCTGGACTGTATTGGATGTTTTATCACCAACTTCTGTAATGTCGGCTTATGTTCAACGTTTCCAAAATCTTAATAGCTATGCCGGCAATAATGTTAAATTTCAATGGCGTTATAAAAGAGGTGCTACATCCAGTTTAAAAGAATGCTATTTAGATGACATTAAAGTGGAGGAAATTCCAACAGGTGCTACTATGACCTTGAATGCAACCGCTCTTAACTTCAATGAATTGTATGTGAATGGAACTACAAAAATGAAAGTAGCAATTGGAAATATCGGAACTTCTAACTTAGTAATATCAGGTGTTACTGTGGCTGCTCCTTTTAGTTGTAGCTATACTGGAACTATATTACCTGGTGGTTCAGATACCGCTACCGTTGTTTTTACCGCTACTACTGTGGGTACCTATAATGAAAATTTAACTATTAACAGCAATGGTACAGGTAATAATACAATTGCCTTATCAGGAAATGTTTTAGCCTTATTGCCAAATCTTTTTGAAACATTTGAAACTACTACTATTAATACAATTCCAACACATTGGAACAAGCTTAGAAGTAAAGACCCCTACCAAACTATAAATGATATCGTAGTAAAAAATTCTTCGTTCGATTCTTATTCAGTGCCAAATGTTGTTAAATTTTGGAATAATACCGATACTATTTCTCCTTTAATGTTAATCACGCCAGGTCTTACTAATTTTGCCAATGATTCTTTAAAATTCTGGGCATCGAAAACAATAGGAAATACAAATACAATACAACTGATAGTTGGTTTAATGGATAATCCTTACGACGGAGCTTCGTTTGTGCCGGTTCAAACTTTTACACTTGCCGATACGATGGTGCAATTTTCAATGGCTTTTAATGCAGCTAATACTAAACCATATATTGCTTTCAAACACGGACAAAATAAAGCCAGTCAAAGTATTTGGTTAGATGATGTTTCATGGCAAGGAAGTGTTGCTACAGTGCCAAGTCCGGCTGCTGTGATTGCTCCATTAAATAGCAGTACTAATGCAGTAGCAAAACCTATTTTAAAATGGACTCCAACGAGTGGTACTCCAACGGGATATCGTTTGAGCGTTGGTAGTAATAATCCTCCTTCAAATATTATCAATAATGTGGATTTAGGAAATCAAACTTCTTATACCATCACAACTGCTCTTGCATATAATACCACTTATTATTGGAAAGTTACGCCTTACAATGCTACGGGTGATGCAGTAAGTTGTCCTGTTTGGAGTTTTACAACTATGGCCGATCCTACGATTACAACATTGCCATGGACTGAAGGTTTTGAAAGCGTTACTCCAACTTCAAATAATGCTGATTTTCCTTTGGGATGGAGTATTGAAAACGGTGGAATGCAATCTTCTTATTGGGATATAATTATAAATAATCCAAATGCTCCAACTAATGCTCATTCAGGACAAAAAGCTATGAATATTATGTTTAGCTTATTAGGTGCTAATAATGATTGGTTATTTACACCTCCGGTACATTTAACAGGTGGTACAGCTTATGATTTCAGTTTCTGGTACAAGGCGCCAATTTATGTTGAAAATGGAGATACTACCTCCGAGAAATTAGCTGTGTATTGGGGAACTGCTGCCGATTCGGCTGCAATGACTTCGGGTACTATTTTTAAAAATGAATTTTTGCGTATCCCTGCTTATGTTCAATATACTAAAAAAATAACACCTGCTACTACCGGTAATTATACTTTTGGATTTTATTCGTACAGTGATGCTGTTCAATGGATAACTTTTGTGGATGATGTTAAAATTGATATTTCAACTGGAATTGAAGAAAGCAGTGAGCAAATTTTCACTGTTTATCCTAATCCATCAAATGGTGAGATTGTAATTAAATTAAATAATAAAAATAATGAATCCAATGTTATAACAATTTATAATTTGTTAGGACAAGAGATATATCAAACGAATACAACAAAGCAAATTAACTATGTAAATTTATCCAGCGTTGAAAAAGGTATTTATTTAGTTAAAATCTCTAATAAAAATTCCGAAACTATAAAGAAACTCATCATTAAGTAATTTATGATGTTTTATACCCAAGCGCAAAAGCTCTACTCTTTAGGTGGAGCTTTTTTTTACTTATTATCATATATTTTTAAATAATGAATAAACAGATGAAACATTTATGACAATACAATTTTGACACACAAGGGAATAATTATGGTTTGGAAATAATAGCAAGAAGCAAGAAGCAAGAAGACAGAAGACGGAAGACAGAAGACAGAAGACAGAAGACGGAAGAAAGAAGATCGAAGTTGAGGAGATTGAACAAAGTCGAAA
>CAZUCB010000146.1:0-4005 GCA_964618755.1 uncultured Bacteroides sp.
TGACTCCTTCTGACATCCTTGCTATTAAAGGACCTATGAAAGTTCAGGAATATATTGTAAACGAAATCCAAGAGGTTTATCGTTTGCAAGGTGTGAAAATCAATGATAAACATTATGAAGTTATTGTTCGTCAGATGATGCGTAAAGTGGAAGTTGCTGATCCAGGTGATACAAAGTTTTTGGAAGGCGAATTGGTTAATAAAATTGATTTCCAGGAAGAAAACGACGAAATCTTTGGTAAAAGAGTTATTGAAAATCCAGGTGATTCAGAGATATACAAAGCAGGACAAATTGTTAGTGCACGTAAAATAAGAGACGAAAATTCAACATTAAAACGTAAAGATAAAATGTTAGTGGAGTCGAGAGATGCTCAACCTGCTACTGCACGTCAGGTATTACAGGGTATTACAAAAGCATCTTTACAGACAAAGAGTTTCTTATCAGCTGCTTCTTTCCAGGAAACAACGAAAGTACTTACCGAAGCAACAATTAGTGCTAAAGTTGACAGTTTAATTGGTTTGAAAGAAAATGTATTGGTAGGACATTTAATTCCTGCAGGAACAGGTTTAAGAGAATATGAAAGTTTAATTGTAGGCTCAAATGAAGAGATGAATGATTTAATGAACCGTAAAAACTAATAATTATGAACCAACAAGATGATCAAAACCAATTAAATATTGAGTTAAGTGCAGAAGTAGCTGAAGGAATTTATTCAAATTTGGCCGTTATTACGCACTCTCAATCTGAATTTATTGTTGATTTTATTAAATTGATGCCTGGTGTTCCAAAAGCCAATGTAAAATCAAGAATTATTCTTACTCCTCAGCATGCAAAACGTTTACTGAGAGCTTTGCAAGAGAATCTTTCAAAATTTGAATCGGTTAATGGTAAAATAAAAGAACCCGATCAATTAGAAGGTTTACCTTTTAATTTGGGTGGTCCAACGGCTCAAGCATAATACTTCAAAAGCAGCAAAATTTTGCTGCTTTTTTTATTTAATTCTCTCAAGTAATATAATTATTTTTGCAAAATCTTATTTCTTAAAAATAAAACGTATATTTGTTTTCAAAATATTTATTTTCGTATTTCTTTTGAAAATCATAAATCCTAAAAAAAATAATTATGCACATAGCAGTTGCTGGAAATATTGGATCGGGTAAAACCACACTTACAAGCTTATTGGCAAAGCATTTTAAATGGCAGGCTCATTATGAAGATGTGGATACCAACCCTTATTTGCAAAGTTTTTATGAAGATATGCGCCGTTGGTCGTTTAATCTTCAGATATATTTTTTAAATAGCAGATTTAGGCAAGTGGTGGATATTCGTAAAAAAGGAAAATCAGTTATACAGGATCGTACTATTTACGAAGATGCTTATATTTTTGCGCCCAATCTTCACGCCATGGGTTTGATGACAACACGTGATTTTGATAATTATTCTTCTTTGTTTGAATTAATGAGTACGTTTATTCAGCCACCTGATTTGCTAATATATTTAAAAGCGAATGTACCAACTTTAGTAAATCAAATTCAGAAAAGAGGCAGAGAGTATGAAAATTCTATCCGTTTGGATTATCTGAAAAGCTTAAACGAAAGATACGAACAATGGATTGAAGGCTATACCAATGGAAAACTGCTGGTAATAGAAGTAGATAATTTAAACTTTCAAAAGAATCCCGAAGATTTAGGCTTTATTATTGAAAAAATTAATGCCGAAATTAATGGCTTGTTTTAATCAGTTGCTGTTATGAATATTATTGGGATTATTCCTGCTCGTTATGCTTCTACAAGGTTTCCCGGAAAACCTTTAACAATGATTAATGGAAAATCAATGATACAGCGGGTTTACGAGCAAGTTAAATTGTCAAAGCAAATATCAAAAATTATTGTTGCTACAGATGATAAACGCATTGCTGATCATGTTGAAAGTTTTGGTGGCAATGTATGTATGACGTCAGAAAACCATAATAGCGGAACCGAAAGATGTTTTGAAGTTGTCCAAACAATTAAAGACATCCATTTTGATGTTGTAATAAATATTCAAGGCGATGAACCTTATATTAATCCAACTCAAATTGATTTGTTGGCTTCAGGTTTTACTAAAAAGGAAGTTGAAATAGCAACTTTAATCAAAAAGATTCATCAAAACGAAGAACTCTTGAGTCAGAATGTTGTAAAAGTAATAACCGATACTTCTAAAAATGCTATTTACTTTAGTCGCTCACCCATTCCATATATGCGTGGATTTATGCAAGGCCAATGGTTGTCGAAAGCAGATTATTACAAACACATAGGTATATATGCATATCGAACAGCTATTTTAGAAAAGATAGTTAGCTTACCTATAAGCAATTTAGAAAGAATAGAATCGTTGGAACAACTTCGCTGGATCGAAAATGGTTTTAGCATTTATACTGAGCTTACAGAATTTGAAAGTATCGCCGTAGATACACCCGAAGATTTGAAGAAACTAATTATACAATAATTATTGTATTAAAGATAATAAAATGAATATTGTTAAACACATTATCGAAATACTCAGCGAAAACGGAAAGATTGTTGTTCCTGGATTAGGGCGATTTGCTATTGAATACAAGGCAACATCAATACATCCCGTTGAACATACATTTACACCTCCTTCCAAAATTATTGCTTTTGAGAGAATTACTTCTGATGATGATTTACTTGCCGTCAGAATTTCAGAAAAAGAAAATAGTAGCATTGAAGAAGCTTGTAAAACAATCAAAAATTTTTCAGACAAAGTCATTTCGGAAATTCAAAAGGGAAAGCTTGTAAACATCGATGAATTGGGCGTTTTTTCACTTTCTGATGATAATCTTATTTATTTTTCTTCTACAACCAATCATTTTTCAGATGAAGAATTTGGGTTAACAGGTTTTACTTCACCAGCAATTGTGAGGTCAGAGTTTAAAGACAAAGCAGCATTTAATATACAAAAAGCGAAGGATGAAAAATTAAAACGGTCAAAAAGAAATAGAAGATATTTTACAATTATATCTTCCATTATTGTAGTTACAGCCCTCATTTTTGTTGTATTCTTTACCGATATTTTAAGAAATTATATGTACAACAATGATGTTAGTTCGGAGGTAAAATCCGAAAATAAAGTCGTTGAAAATAAGACACAAATTCCTATTCAGGTTCAAAAAGATACCATTAGTAATGAAAACAATAATACATCTGTTGCACTTACATCAACATCAAGTACAATAAAAGAAGTTGATACAAATATAGCTAAGAAAGAAAATTCTCAAGGTATTATGTATTATCTTGTGGCGGGTTCATATAGATCGGAAGAAAATGCAAATAAAAGTGTTTCAGAATTAAAAACAAAAGGTTTTCTTAATGCCGGTATAGTTCGTCAGGGAAATAATGGAATGTGGATAGTATATTACGAATCGCATGCTGCTAAAGAAGAAGCTTCAAAAGCATTGCAGCAAATTGTTAAGAAAGAAAATCGGGATTCATGGATAATGAAAAAGTAAATAAATTTACTCAAAAGAAACTAAAAACAATAAATAACACAATAAGTCATTGGGAAAAAATAAACTAGAACGATTTGCTGAAAATCTCACTTTTGATAACTTTTTTCAGCCTACTTACGAAGACATAAAAGATGGCTATTTTTTAAAAGGAAAATGGGCAAGTGATTTTTTTAAAAATAATAATCCAATTATACTCGAACTGGGATGTGGAAAAGGCGAATACTCTGTTGGACTAGCACAGCGGTATCCTGAAAAGAATTTTATTGGTATTGATATAAAAGGAGCTCGTATGTGGAGAGGTTGTAAAACTTCCCGTGAAGAAGAAATTCCTAATATTGCTTTTTTACGTACAAAAATCGAACTAATAGAAAATTATTTTGCCGAAAATGAAATTTCTGAAATATGGGTTACTTTTCCCGATCCTCAACCTCGCAGAATTAAAGAAAATAAACGCCTGACATCACCTCCCTTTTTAAGCAGATACAGTAAAATTCTTA
>CAZUCB010000146.1:4105-6126 GCA_964618755.1 uncultured Bacteroides sp.
TATTGGAAAATATTTCTTTTTTTCAATCGGTTTACGAAGTTACCAAATTAATTCCTTACGGCAGGGTAACCTCATATGGTGCTATTGCTGCTTTTCTTGGGAGCAAAGGTTCGTCGCGCATGGTAGGGTGGGCAATGAATGGAAGTCATCATTTACCCGAAAATATTCCAGCTCATCGAGTAGTTAACCGTAATGGATTATTAACAGGAAAGCACCATTTTGGAGGTGAAAATACTATGCAGCAGTTATTGGAAAGCGAAGGGATTATTGTTGAAAACAATCAAATTATAAATTTTGAAAAATATTTTTGGAATCCTGCCAAAGAGCTAACACTTTAAAATTAAGTGTAATAACTTGAATTTTCTATTAAAATACTTGCTTTTGTTGATATAACTTGCTAATTATCAATTTAATTACAATTACACAAAAGAATAATTACATTGTAATATTGTAAACCACTATTAAGGCTATAAATATTATTACGATAACAACTAAAGCAATTTTGGTTGTTTTGTCCATTGGGTCTGATTTATATTCTGCCATTTTGCTAAATTTTATACTTTTAATAAACAATGATCCCCATTTAAGGGAATCATTGTGCAACTAAATTGATGAAAAAAAACCTGTATTTGTTTATACAAAATTGGAAAATTGATATTAAATTGGAATTAAATAGACATTAAAATTCAATTAAAGAATCAAACATATTACTATTCGATACCTTTAATTCAACATAAATTAGGAAGGGAAATTTCAATCTGAGTACCAACATCTACTTTGGAATCAATTTTTAAAAAACCATCATGTAATTCAACAATCTTTTTTACCAATGATAACCCGATTCCATGTCCGATCTTAGCATTTGCATTACTTGCTCTATAAAAAGCATCAAATATTTGATCAATTTCTACGTTAGGGATACCTATTCCTTTGTCTGAGAATTTAATAATTATATTATTTTCATTAAACCCAATATTAACGTCCACTCTTCTTTGATCTGAAAATTTACAAGCATTATCAATAATATTGATAAAGGCAATTTTTAATAAATTATCATTGCCACAAACTTCTAATTTGTGCTCGTCATCTGGCAATTCGTCAAAATCAATATTTATAAGATAATTTTTACTGCGTCTTAGCAAATCAGCTTGAGCAGAAAACAATATTTCGTCAACTCTTACATTTGTTGTATTAAAAGCGTGTATATCAATGTTAGAATGAGCAAGTTCGAGCAATCCGTTTGATAATGAATTGAGTGTTTTGATATCTTCAAGAAGCGAATTAAGCAAAACTTCATATTCATCTATCTCTCGTTTTTTCAAAAGTGTAACTTCCAATTGTCCAGTTAAAGAAGTAAGAGGTGTTCTTAGTTCATGAGATACATTGGATACAAATTGACGTTGGTTTTCAAAAGCAAGTTCTAACCTTTCAAGCATTTTATTGAAAGTAATGGCAAGCCTTGCAATTTCATCTTTTCCATTTCCTTCGTTAACCCTAGTACTAAGCCGCGTAGCGCTGATATTGTTAACTTGTTTGATTACACCTAAAATAGGTTTCATTGCTCTTCCTGCATAGAACAAACCCGCAAAAAAACTTAGTAAAAAAGAAAAAAATAAACCTATAATCAAAATAATTTTTAAGTTTTTTAATTCCTTTAATCCATATTTGTCATAAGCTGAGGCAACTACTGTGTAATTCTTTTGGTCATAAGAAAAAATAATACCTACATACTCAATTTTATTTTTTGTAAAATAGATTTTCTTTTTTTCTTTTATAGTATTAAGCATTACTATATCAACATGTTCAGTAGCTTTGTCTGTATTTTTATAAATTTGCTTATTCGTAGTATTATAGATAACTATTTTTTCTTCATCCAGAACATTAATTGTATTTCTGTCAATTATTTTAAGTAAATTGCTATCAACTTCCTGAACTTCAATTAATAATTTAGCAGTAGTTAAAGCTTTTTCTTCGAGGCGAGTATTAAAGTCATTTTTTCTGAAATTTGACGAGAAAAAATA
>CAZUCB010000147.1:0-6065 GCA_964618755.1 uncultured Bacteroides sp.
AAAGCTGTGAGTTCTGCAATTACTTGGTTTTTTGAAAATGTAGAACAAGGAATTATTTTGGAAGACGATTGTTTACCTCATCCTGATTTTTTCAACTATTGCGAAGAATTACTTAATAAATACAAGGAAAACGAGCAGGTTATGCTAATAAGTGGCGATAATTTTCAAAATGGAACTAAAAGAGGCGAAGCATCTTACTATTTTTCGGCATACCCTCATATTTGGGGTTGGGCAACTTGGCAGAGATCTTGGAATAAATATGATTTTACATTAGAGAATTATTCAACTAAGTTTTACAAAACCCAACTAAAACAATATTTCCAGTTATGGACAGAACGAGAAATATGGCTAGAAAAATTCCTTTTAATGAAAAGAAAACCAATTGACACTTGGGATTACCAACTAAGCTTTTCTATATGGAAAAATAATGGTTTGATTATTCTCCCAAATGTTAATTTAGTTTCAAATATAGGATTTGGAGTAAATTCAACACACACAAACAATTCAAATGATATATGTGCAAATATTCCAGTTCATAGTATACTTCCTATACAACATCCCCAAAATATAATAAGGGATAAAATAGCCGATAAGTATTTTTATGAAAAATATTTACATAAAACTTTTATTAAGTTAATATACATTGCATTACGTAGATTATTTATATATAGAACGAATGAATAAAACTGACAAAAATTGCATTATCTGCAATAACTCTACAAAAATCATAATGAATGATAAGATTCTTGGAAAATATAATATTGATTATTTTTTTTGTAATAACTGTAAATGTATTTTTACAGAATCACCATATTGGATTGAAGAAGCTTATAATGATTCTATTTCTGTAACTGATACAGGCATAATGCTTAGAAATTTTGAAATATGTAATGATTTATTTTCTATAATTAAACGATATTTTGACAATAGCATTAAAGTACTTGACTATGGTGGCGGATATGGAATATTAACTCGCATGCTTAGAGATAAAGGAGTTGATACATATTGGGCTGATAAATATTCTGAAAATTTATTAGCAAAAGGGTTTGAATATGATGGTTTTTCAAAAATGGATATTACTCTTGCTTTTGAGGTATTAGAACATTTACCTAATCCATTTGAGACAATAAAAGAAATTATGTCAAAAACTGATTGTTTTATTTTTTCAATATCACCTTTGAAAAAATTTGACTACACTTCAAATACTGAATGGTGGTATTTTAGTCCCGAAACAGGGCAACATATCTTCTTTCCTTCAAAACATACCCTATGTTGGATTGCAAAGCAAATAGACTGTAATTATTACAATGTGCTTGGATTACATATAATATCTCGTAAAATAAAATTTCTAAAACTAAAAAGATTTGATCTGTTTTTAAGAAAATTGGTCAGAATTGCAAATAAAAGATTTTTAAGTAATAAGAAATTTGTTTCCAAAACGTGGGATGATAATTTGTATATGAAAAATAGGCTAAATATAAAATTTCAGAAAGAAAATATTCCTAAGTAAATAACTATAAAAGATATAATTGTAAAATAGGTAAAGCATAATAAATAATATGACCTAAAGTGAAAAATATGACTAAAATAGTTTTAAAATATTGAATATAATTTAGTTTGAAAGAATAAATAAGTATAAGTTTACTTTATGCAAAAGAAAAGACTACGAATAATGTTTGATTACCAAGCAATTTATTTTCAAAGGTTTGGAGGTATATCAAGGTATATTTATGATTTAGCATCATCATTTTCAAAATATCATGAAGTCAAAATCCCCATTATTTGCCCAAAGAGTTATTATTTTGAATCATTTTTTGACAAAAAAAGCTCAAAATTTGCTTTATGGAGATGGAGTAAAATAATTTTATTGCCTTTAAATAAATTTTATAATATTATAACATTAATATTATTTAAACCTGATATTTTGCATCTATCCTATTATAATTCATATATTTTACCGTTTATCCCTTCAAAGACTTTGTTAGTAGTTACTGTTCATGATATGATACATGAAATTTATCCTCATTTTTTCCCAAAATGGGATTTTATAAGGTTTCATAAACAAATAACTTTAAAAAGAGCAGATTTAATAATTGCAATATCTGAGAATACGAAAAAAGATCTAATTCATTTTTTAAATATAAATCCTGAAAAAATAAAAATAATCTATCATGGAAATCCAATTAGAAATGATTTCAATTCAAATACATTAGAAAGACTTATTGAAAATCAATATTTTTTATTTGTTGGACAGCGTGATAAGTATAAAAATTTCATGGTATTGTTGAAAGCAATAGCACCATTATTAATAAAACATCAATTTATTTTACTTTGCGTAGGTGGAAAATCATTTTCTATAGAGGAAATCAATCAAATTGATTCTCTTGGTATTACCAAATATGTTAAAAGATCTGATTGTAATGAAGAGCAATTAAAATCTGCATATAAAAATGCAATTTGTACTATTTTTCCTTCAGAATATGAAGGTTTTGGATTTCCAATACTTGAATCATGGGCTATGGAATGTCCAATTATTCTGAGTAATTCCAGCTGTTTCCCTGAGATTGCAAAAGATGGAGCTTTATATTTTGACGCTTACAACGAAATAGAATTGAGAAATAATATTGAAAGAATTATTTCTGACAGCAAATTAAGAAGAATATTAATTGAAAAAGGCAATACATATTTAGAAAATTATACAATAGAAAAAATGGCATTTCAAACACTTGATGCTTATTTTCGAGCTATTGATATATTTAAATCTTCAAAAACCTAATACATCCTATTAATGACAATAAATACTCCATTAATTAGCATAATAACGGTTGTTTTTAACGGTAAAAATGACATAGAAAAAACAATTTTAAGCATTAAAAAGCAAACTTTTACAGATTTTGAATATATTGTTATTGATGGCGGTTCTACTGATGGAACATTGGATGTTATAAATCAATATACGCATTTAATTACCAATTTTATAAGTGAGCCTGATAAAGGATTATATGATGCCATGAACAAAGGAATTAATTTGGCAAAAGGTAAATTTTTATGGTTTATGAATGCTGGCGACGAAATTTATGAAGAAATTACACTTGAAAAATTATTTGCTATTGATCGTTTTTCGTCCGACATTTATTATGGAGAAACAGTCCTTATTGATGAAAATGGAATTGTCTTAGGAACTAGAAGTGAGCTCACTGAACGACAACTTCCAAAAAAACTCAATTGGAAAAGTCTGCAAATAGGCATGGTAGTTCAGCATCAATCTTTTATAGTCAGAAAAGAAATCTCACCTTTATACAATCTAAATTATAAAGTATCTGCGGATATTGATTGGGTAATAATTTGTCTTAAAAATGCATCAAAAATTATTAATTCAAATTTAATATTGTCTAAATTCTTAACTACTATAACATTAGGAATAAACTATAGTGGTGGCTTTTCTACTAAAAACCACAAATTAGCTTTAAAAGAAAGATTTAAAATATTTACTAAACATTATGGCTTCATCACTAACTTATACAACCATGTTTATATAACTTATAGAGCATTGAAAAAGTATTTAATAAAACTTATGCCTTTTTCTTCTTGAAAATAGTATAAAAGATTGCTGATAAAGCTAAAATCACAAATAAAATAGAACTAAACAAAGATACATTTTGGGCTTTGTAATAAGAGGCTGGTTCAAAACGAAACTCTATTTTATGATCTCCAGATGGAATTACAGCTGCTCTTAAAATATAATTTGCTCTCAAATGAGGCTCTTTTTTCCCATCAACATACATATTCCATCCTTTATTTTCATTATAATAAACTTCAGAAAAGACAGCTAATTTTTTGCTATTACTTATTGTTTGATAAACAACTAAGTCTGGTTTTATATCAATTAGTTTAATTATTGCTTTAGATGATGTATCATTATTAGATGGCAAATCAGAAAGCAAATTAGCAAATCTTTTATCAATAATTGCAGTTTTACTTGGATTAAAGTTAATTAAACTAGCTATTTCTTCATCAGCATTTGCAACTAACTTGGTTTCTTCAACAAACCAAGCATAACCCAATGCATGTTCGTTTTTTAATGGTTGAGCATCAGGATTTATTATTATATACTTGGTATTTAACATATTTAGCACTTTCAACTTTGAAAATGCACTATCAATTGCTGCATAGCTAACAGGATTCTTTAATACAGCCTGCAAAGAGGCCATTTCAGGTTGAATAGAATGATCTACCAAATCTTGATATCTCCTCATTTTAGCAGCATGATAACCACCAATTGATTTATGAAAATAAGAAGTGTGTGATTCAGTGAAAGGATTTTGGGTTAAATTTAAAACCCTGTAATTTAAATCCTTATCATTCAATATAAATTCATCAGCTTGAGAAGGAGTAATTAAGTTTGTTTTTTCCCTTTTTGATAGAAAATCATCATCATTCAAATATCTTTTATCAACCATCCATAAATCAACCAAAATAAGAACAGCTAAAATTCCTAAAAAGTACTTCTGCCCTAATTTTTTAAGATAATAAAAATAGATAGTAACACCAGCTAATGCAATAAATATTAATGATCTAATAGCATCTGTTCTCAACAATGAATGCCTATCAATAGGTAAGGTTTCCTTTAACCAATCAGGCAATTGTGCATCTGATGGCGATGTAAAACTAAAAAAAGAGCCCGCAAAAAATATATAAACCAATAAAATACCTCCGACAATGTAGGAAGTCATTTTAAATGCTCTTAGAAATTCCTCTTTTGATATTTCCTTTTTTAATATTTTGTCTAAAGCTAAAATTCCTAAAATAGGAATTGCAATTCCTGCAACTACTAATATCATAGAAACAGTCCTAAATTTATTATATAGCGGAAAATGATCTAAAAAAATATCAGTTATAAAAAAATTCTTTCCCCAAGCTAACATAAAAGACAACAGAACACAGCCTAATAACCACCATTTAATTGAGCCTCTTACAATAAAAATACCTAAAACAAAAAGAAATATTGCAATAGCTCCCATATAACAAGGGCCTTCAGTAAATGGTTGTGGTCCCCAATAAAGAGGAAGCTGTGTAATTATTTTTTTTGCATTTGGAGCATTGTTTTGAACTAAAAATTTATAAGTATCAGAGCTTTCAGGCAAAGCACCACCCGAAGAGCCACCCATAAGGTTGGGTATTAATAAATTCATTGTTTCTCCCACACCATAACTCCATGCTGTAGCATAATCTCTATCTAATCCTGAAGTTTTATTTCCTAAATTATTTGTTAGTTCTGATTTTCCACGTATAGAATCGGCACTGTATTCATACGTAATATATAAATCACGAGTATGTGGTAAAACAGCCAGAAAAAGTGATAAAACAAGTATTGAAGATGAAATAGCAAAATGCTTATAATTTTTCTCGTATATATATTGGACACTTTTGATAACGACAAGTAAAAGAATCATTAATGCTAAATAATAAGTAATCTGTAAATGGTTTGAAGCAACTTCACAACCTAAAAATATAGCTGTTATTAAACCACCCCATAAATACTTCTTATTATATACAAGTAAAATTCCTGCTATTACAGGTGGTATAAATGCGATAGCATAAGCTTTTGTAATATGCCCCACTCCTATTATAATGATATTATAGGATCCAAATGCAATAATTATAGCTCCTATCAATGCAATCCATTTGTTTAACTTTAAAGAGATAAATAAAAGGTAAGCACCAATTAAATAGGCAAAAATTATAGCCATATTCAAATATGGTAAAAGGCCAAAAAAGCTTAGCAAATTAAAAAAATAACTAAATATATTCATAGACTTTTCGCCCATTATTTGGTAAGTTGGCATTCCTCCAAACATAGACGTCGTCCATAAAGCATAATCTCCTGTCTTTTCATGATAATCAACAGAGGACTTTGACATACCTGTGGCATTTACCATATCAGACTGTTGCAAAGCTTTCCCTTCAATTACCGGTAAAAAATAAATAGCGGCTAATGCTACAAAAATAACAACAATTAAGGTATGTTGCCACGCAACAGGTTTTATCTTTATTTTAAAATTCAT
>CAZUCB010000148.1:0-3733 GCA_964618755.1 uncultured Bacteroides sp.
TAAGGTATTGTTTCTATGGTTTCTGCAAGATTGGTAATTGCGTATTGTTCTCCAAATATTATTACTTCATCATTTTCTTTGGCTGCTATATTTGTAATATCAATCATACACATATCCATACAAATATTTCCAATAATCGGAGCAAATTTATTATTAATCAAAACTTTCCCATTTCCGTTACCCAATTTTCTGTTCAACCCATCTGCATAACCAATAGGGATAATAGCAATACTCATTTCCTGATGAGCTATCCATCCTCGACCATAACCTATTGAATCATTTTTTTGTATTGTTTTTATTTGAGAGATAATTGTTTTAAGGGTACCTACGTTTTGCAATTCTTTTTGCTCAAAACCTACAGATGCAATTCCATATAAACCAATTCCTAATCGTGCCATTTCAAACTGTGCATTTGGAAAACGAACAATTCCTGCAGAGTTTAAAATATGGCGTATAACAGGATAGCCAATTCCATCAGTTATTGTTTTACTCATTTCAGCATACATACTAATTTGTCGATTTGTAAAATCATCAAAAATATTGTTTTCGGCAGTAGCTAAGTGCGAGAAAGTTGACTGAACATGAATTTGTGGATTTTTGTTAATTCTATTTATTAATTCTGATAAATCATTTTTTTCAAAACCCAAACGATGCATTCCTGTATCTAACTTGATATGAATATTTACAATTTGTTGTTTATTAGAGATATGTTGTTCTATAATATCTTCTAAAAGAGAATAGACTCTTAGACTATAAATTTCCGGTTCTAAATTATACTTTAAAATAGTGTCAAAACTTTGTTCATCGGGATTCATTACCATTATTGGCAAAGTTATGCCGGCTTTTCGCAATTCAACGCCTTCGTCAGCATAAGCTACTGCTAAATAATCAACATGATGAAACTGCAATGTATTGGCAATTTCAAAACTACCACTTCCATAAGAAAATGCTTTAACCATTGCCATTAATTTGGTTTCTGGCTTTATTTTTGAACGGTAATAATTCAAATTATGAACAATGGCATTCAAATTAATTTCCAATACTGTTTCGTGTGCTTTCTGTTGTAGTACCTGACTAATTTTCTCAAATTCAAATATTCTGGCTCCTTTTAAAAGGATAGTTTCATTGTTAAAGTTAGAGAATAAAAAGTCTCTTAGAAACGCATCAGTGGAAGCGTAAAATACTTTTTCTATTTTAAATTTATCGGCTTGTTTGCTAATAGCATTCCCTATTCCAATTAACCGAGAAACATCTTTCTTTTGAAGCAAATCAGCAATTTCGCTATATAAATCCTTGTCTTCGCGACCACTCTGAAGAATATCAGATAAAATAATTGTTTTTTTCTTGTGCTGTTGTTGTTGGTTCAAAAAATCTATAGCTATGCTCAAAGAATTGATATCAGAGCTATAGCTGTCGTTGATAATAGAGCAGTTATTAATCCCTTCTTTTAATTCCAATCGCATGGCAATTGGATGTAAGAGTTTCATACGTTGTGATATAATATCATTCGAATAGTTCAAATATAACAAAACTGCCCAACAATGAATGGCATTTTCTATAGAGGCTTCATCCGTAAAAGGAATTTCAATGGCAATTAGCTTTTCTTGATAAATGGCCGTAATTGTACTTTTTTTACTATTTTTTTCGACATGCTGAATACTTAAATTAGCTGTAGCTTTTCTACTCCACGAAAAAGATGGAATATTTCTCAACATTTCCGACTTTAAAATAAGCTCTTTGATTTCCAAATAATCAACGCAGTAAATCAACATTTTAACTTTAGTGAATAATTTTAGTTTTTCTGCAATTTTTTGTGCACTGTGAATAAAATTTTCATCATGAGCATGACCAATGTTGGTGAAAATTCCGATTGTTGGCTGGATAATAGCTTGTAATTTGTCCATTTCATCGGGTTCGGAAATACCTGCTTCAAATATTGCTAATTCATGTTCAGGTTTCATTTGCCAAACGCTGAGTGGCACACCTATTTGTGAATTAAAGCTTTTGGGATTTTTTACAATTTTTGTATCATCGCACAATAATTGATAAAGCCATTCTTTAACAATCGTTTTTCCATTACTACCGGTTATTCCTATTACAGGAATATCAATTGTTTTACGACGATAAGCAGCTAATATTTGTAATGCTTTAAGAGTGTTTTTAACTAAAATAAAACTAGCTTCGGCATACAAAGATATGTCGTCGGGTAAAATTGAAATTACAAAATTTCGTATTCCTTTTTGATAAAGATCAGAGATATATTTATGTCCATCATTTCGTTTGCTTATTAATGCAAAAAACAAGCAATTATCTAAAGATGTAATTTTTCTACTATCGGTTAATAAATCATTGATAATAGAATCATTATTAAGGTTTCCGATAAGTTCACCTTTGCATATTTTTGCAATTTCTGTAAGAAGAAATCCTTCTTTATTAATTGACATATTTTATTATTTAACTTTAAGTGCTTTCTTAGTTATCTCTTTCAGTGATATTACTTATTTTTAATGGATTTTTAATAAGTTCCTGGTGCATCAATCTGTTCTTGAAAATATCACAAGCTAAATAAATTGCCTGACGTAAAGATTCGGGAGAAGCTTCATTTTTACCAGCTATTTCGTATGCAGTACCATGAGCCGGAGAAGTTCTGACAATTGGCAATCCTGCAGTAAAATTAACTCCTTCCTTAAACGACATTAGTTTAAATGGAATCAAACCCTGATCGTGATACATAGCAATAATACCATCGAAGTTTTTAAGGTTTTCAGAACCAAAAAATCCATCAGCAGGATAAGGTCCAAATGCTAATATCCTTTCATCCATGGCTTTTTTAACGGCTGGAATAATAATATCGTGCTCTTCTTTACCCAATAAACCATTATCACTTGCATGTGGATTTAATGCAAGAATTGCAATTCTGGGTTTCGTAATGGCAAAATCTTGGATTAATGATTGATTCATTATTCTTATTTTACTCATAATTAACTCGATGCTTAGTTTGTTCGAAACATCTTTAAGAGGGATATGACCGGTTACTACTCCAATGCGTATATTATTGCTAACCATAATCATTAATTCATTGGAAATATTAAATTTATTGGCTAAGTATTCAGTATGCCCAGGAAAATTAAAGGTTCTGGATTGAATGTTACTTTTATTGATGGGTGCTGTAACCAACACATCAATATGTTCTTTTTTAAGGTCTTCAACAGCCAAATCTAATGCCTGCGCAGCCATAACTCCTGCTAATTCTGTTGATTGTCCCAACTCAATTTTGATTTCGTCGTTATTAACATTAACAATATTGGCGCGTTTATTAACAGCTGTTTCAGCATTTTTTACTAAATTCAAATTGAAGTCATTATAGTTCAGCATTTTTTTGTAAAAAGATGCGACTTTGGAAGAACCGTAAACAATGGGTGTGCATAGTTCTAACAATCGTTGATCAGCCAAAGCTTTAATTATAATTTCATAACCGATACCGTTCACATCACCATGTGTAATTCCTAGTTTTATTTTATAATCTTTATCGAAATTTCTTATCATAATACACAATATTAAAAAGTTACAAATGCTATTTTAGCATTGAATTTAAAATCAAAATTAATTATTTTTTTTGGTTATTAAGTTTTTGCTTATTAGTTAATGGCTATTAAGTTATTAAATTGTTATTTACCAAACTATTGCAAACTAATAGGCAGTTTTGTATTTTTAAATTTATGAACTTGATTCT
>CAZUCB010000148.1:3833-6010 GCA_964618755.1 uncultured Bacteroides sp.
AAAATCAAATTTTGCTTAATATAAAATCAAATAACAACCTCACTCCCACCCCTGTGGCATTTTTCCCTCTATAACTATCTTTTTTACTTAAAAAAACAGGTCCTGCAATGTCTAAATGAATAAAAGGATAGTCGGTAAATTCTTGTAAAAACTTTCCTGCTGTAATCATTCCTGCTTCCGATCCACCCAGATTTTTAATGTCAGCAACATCTGATTTGATTAATTCGCCATATTCTTCCCAAAAAGGAAATTCGGCCAAACGTTCATATACATTTTGTCCGCTATTTTTTAAATTTTCAAATTCTGTTTCGGCATTGGCATGCATGGCAACTATTCCATAAGGTCCTATTGCTCTGCTTGCAGCACCGGTTAAGGTAGCTAAATCTATTACCAATTCGGGTTGGTATTTTGAAGCATAACCTAATGCATCAGCTAAAATTAATCTGCCTTCGGCATCGGTATTCATTATTTCCACTGTTTTTCCTGTAAACATAGTAATTATATCACCCGGCACATACGCATTTCCATCCGGGCGATTATCGGTAGAAGGTATCAATCCTACAACATGAATAGGCAATTTTGCTTTGGCAATGGCATAAATGGCACAAACCACAGCAGCAGCACCCCCCATATCGCATTTCATATCAAGCATTGAATCACCGGGTTTTATATTTACACCTCCGGTATCATAAACAACGCCTTTTCCGACAAAAACGAAGGGTTTGGTGTTTTTATGTTCTTTGGGTTTCCATTCCAATACAGAAAAAGTTGGCGGGTCGATACTTCCACGGTTTACAGCAATCAAACCACCCATTTTTAATGATTCTATTTTGGTTTTGTTAAAAACTTCCACTTTAACATTGGCATCTTTTGCCATTTGCGTAATAATTTCCGAAAAACTGACAGCATCCAGAAAGGTCAGTGGCTCGTTCACTAAATTACGACATTTATGAACTGCATCTGTAAGTATATTCAAATGCTCGTACTGTAACTTATTAATTTGAGTGGAATCAATGTAAATTTCCTGTAAGGAATTGCTCTTTTGCTCGGTTTTATATTTGATAAACTGATAATTTCCCAGTGCCATCCCTTCAGCCAGACTATAAGCAGCAAATTGATTTTCGCAACGATCTGTTATCAATACAGAAGCAATCTTGTTATCATTCAGAAAAGCAGCGATTTTATCTCCGGCTTTGCGGCATTTTTCGTTAATTTTATATGATTCACCTTCGTTTTTGAAAAATTGAATCATTATTATATGTTCAAGTTTTGGCAAAAGAATCAATTCCTTTTCTAATTCATCGTGCTGATAGCTGATAAAACTCAGCTCTTCTTCCGAAAATTGAGATAGCGGAAGTTGTTTGCAATCATTTATGAGATAAACAGATGCTTTATAATTCTTTTCTTTATTTAATTTTTTAACGATGGTTTGCATTTTATTATTATTTTTGAATAAAAAAGATTGACAAATTTAAGAAAAAAATCAATCTAAGACTTTTAAACTTTTAAGATGCTTTATAAAAATCAACTAAATATTCATGTGAAATTTGCAAATCCAACGTTATACCTCTTAGAATTAAGTAAGTCTTGCTTTTTTACTTTACAAACTTTACAACTTTATAAACTGACTTTATGAATACCAAGCAAGTTATCGATAAAGCTTTCGATCTGAAATTCCTTACATTGGAAGAAGGGCTGCATTTGTACCATGAATTATCCTTGCCCGAACTGATGGCAATTGCAAATAATATCCGATTTCAATTGCATCCGCAACCCAAAGTAAGTTGGATTATCGACCGCAATGTAAACTATACCAATGTGTGCAATTCGGGTTGTCAGTTTTGTAATTTTTATCGTTCGGTCAACTCGAAAGAAGCGTATATTACAGCTATTGATGAATATAAATGCAAGATTGATGAAATGTTGCAACTGGGTGGTGACCAATTGTTGCTGCAAGGTGGCATGCACCCGAAATTGGGCTTGCAATTTTATACTGATTTATTTAAAACACTAAAAAATCATTATCCAAATTTAAAACTTCATGCCTTAGGACCACCCGAAATTGTGCATATTTCGAAGATGGAAAATATTACTTATGAAGCCACATTGCAAGCATTGATTGAAGCCGGATTAGACAGTTTGCCGGGAGCCGGAGCCGAAATTCTTTCCGATAGAGT
>CAZUCB010000149.1:0-5895 GCA_964618755.1 uncultured Bacteroides sp.
TACCCGATACAACAACAAAAATTAAATTTGTTGATAATAAGTCGTTTGATTCCGCTGGGGTACAATGGATTATTAATCCATGGGATGAATTGGCATTAACCAGAGTTATTGAAATTAAAGAAGCTCAACCATCAGCCGTTGAGTCTATTACGGTTATTAACGTAGGATTGGCTGATGCCGAAGCTACAATTAGAAAAGCTTTGGCTATAGGTGCCGATAATGGTATTCGTATCAATTACGAAGCAAAAGACTCTTTTTCTGTTGCTTTTCAATTGGCAGAATATATAAAGAAAGAGAATTATGATATCATTTTATGTGGTATAGAATCAAGCGATTACAATGGAGCAAATGTGGGTGGAATGTTGAGTGAAATTTTGAATATACCTTCTGTTTCATCAGTTTCTTATCTGGATGTAAAAGATGGGAAAGTTATGTTAAAACGAGAAATTGATGGTGGACAGGAAAGTATTTCTATTCAGACTCCTTTTGTAGGGATTGTTCAGAAAGGTATTGCAAATGAACCTAAAATACCATCGATGCGTGGAATTATGACTGCCCGTACAAAGCAATTACAGATTTTGGAAGCCGCTCCAAGTGAGATATTTACAGAGTTTATGGAATTTGAATTACCTAAACCCAAAGCAGCCTGTAGAAAAATAGATCCGGAAAATGTAAGGGAATTAGTTCAGCTTTTACACAACGAGGCTAAAGTAATTTAATTTATTAATGATTTAAAATAAAGAAATATGTCAGTACTCGTATATACAGAAAATTGGGATGGAAAATTCAAAAAACTATCCTTTGAATTGGTTTCGTATGCCAAAGAAGTTGCCAGCAAACTAAATACTTCAGTAACAGCTTTATCTATAGGAAATGTTGATGAATCTGAATTGAATAAATTAAGCAATTATGGTGCAAATAAAATAGTTAACATAAACAATAGCAAATTGTATGTTTTAGATAATCAGGTTTATACTTCTGTTATTGCTGAAGTTGCTATTAAAGAAAATGCAAATGTGCTTGTTTTAGCTCATAATAATACTGGAAAAGCTATTGCTCCACGTTTATCCGTCAGATTAAAAGCTGGTTTGGTTACAGCTGTGGTTGCTTCACCTTTATCAACAGAACCATTTGTGGTTACAAAAAAGGTATTTACTTCAAAAGCTTTTGCAAAGGTTACAGTTAAAACTCCGGTTAAAATTCTTACTTTAATGCAAAATGCTTTTGGAATTTGCGAATCTTCAGAAGCATTTGTTTCAGAACAATTTGAACCAACAATAAATGATGTAAAAACCGAAGTGGTTGAAGTTAGCAAAGTAAGTGGTAAAATACTTTTAACTGATGCCGAAATTGTTGTTTCTGGTGGCAGGGGAATGAAAGGTCCTGAAAACTGGGGATTTATAGAAGAATTAGCTTCTTTATTGGGTGCAGGGACTGCATGTTCTCGCCCTGTTTCCGATGAACATTGGCGAACTCATGAAGAACATGTTGGTCAAACCGGAAAAATTATAGCCCCTACCCTATATATTGCATGTGGTATTTCGGGTGCAATACAGCATTTGGGTGGTATCAGCAGTTCTAAAATTATTGTAGCTATAAATAAAGATGCTGATGCACCTATATTTGAAGCTGCTGATTATGGTATAGTTGGAGATGTAATGAAAGTACTCCCAGAAATGATTTCAGCCGTAAAGGAACTGAAAGGAATATAACAGAATTACAGATTAATTCAAGAAGTTGAGTGTAGGTTTAAAGTCTTTGATGAAAAGTTGAAATTTTCATCGGCAAAACAATTGCTTTCATCGAATAAATCCATTTTATCGTTTCTCTTCACAGATTTTTCTTTATTTTAGCAGTCTAATTTTAATCAGTCATTATATATGAAAAATTTGAATAAATTTTCGATGCTAACATTTTTAATGTTGCTAACATCATTTTTGTTATCTGCTCAGACCAAACAGTTGAATTTGGATGAATTGATAAGTAATCGTAAACTTTATCCTACTTCGCTTAATAACCTGCAATGGGCTGACGAAAGTGGTATCTACACATGGATTGCCAACAATAAACTCGTTAAAGGCAATGTGAAATCAGCAAAAACAGATACCATTCTTGATTTGGAGGCTATAAATAAAGTGCTTAAACCTTTTATAGAGAAAGAGCTTAAAAGATTTCCTTCCATCAATTGGGTGAGCAAAGCAAACTTTACTTTTAATTATAATAATACTTTGTTTGATTACGATTTTGAAAAAAAGCAAGTTGTTGTACTTAATAAATATCCGGAAACAGCAGAAAATACTGATGTTGATCCTAATACATACAACATAGCATATACGATTGATAATAATCTTTATATTTCATATAGAGGAACTGAAATAGCAATAACAGAAGATAAAGATAAAGGGATTGTGAACGGGCAAAGTGTTCATCGCAACGAATTTGGTATCAAAAAAGGTACTTTCTGGTCTCCAAAAGGAAATTTTTTAGCTTTTTACCGTATGGATGAAACCATGGTTACAGATTATCCATTGGTGGACATTGAACCTCGAGTTGCTGAATTAAAAAGCATTAAGTATCCAATGGCAGGTATGAAAAGCCATCATGTTACTGTTGGTATTTTTGATCCTATCACACAAAAAACTATTTTTCTTAAAACTGGTGAACCAGCAGAACAATATCTTACTAATATCAGCTGGAGTCCTGATGAAAAAAATGTTTACATAGCTGTGTTGAATCGCGACCAAAACCATTTGAAATTAAATAAATATGATGCTACCAGCGGAGATTTTATCAGCACTTTGTTTGAAGAAAAAAATGATAAATACGTTGAACCCGAAAATGGTTTATTTTTCTTAAAATCGAATCCCAATCAATTTTTATGGTTTAGCGAAAGAGATGGCTACAACCATTTGTATCTTTATAATGCAGATGGTAAACTTGTTAAACAACTCACCAAAGGCAATTGGATGGTTAAAGATATTGAAGGTTTTAATGCTAAAGGCAACAAAGTATTTATTTCGGCTACCAAAGAAAGCCCTTTGGATAATGATATTTATGTTGTTGATATTAAAACTTCTGATATAAAACTTTTAACTACTACCAAAGGAACTCACTATCCTACAATTGATAAAAACGGGGATTTTATTATTGACGTTTTTAGCAATACAGAAATTAGCAGAAAAACTATGGTTGTAAATGCCGATGGCAAAGCAATACAAACAATAATGGAAAATACAAATCCATTAAAAGATTACAATTTAGGCGAAACTCAAATGCTTACTTTAAAAGCCAAAGATGGTACCGATTTGTATTGTCGTTTAATTAAACCAAGTAATTTTGATGCAAGTAAAAAATATCCGGTTATTGTTTATGTTTATGGTGGACCTCATGCGCAATTGGTTACAAATTCTTGGCTTGGAGGAGGAAACTTATTTTTTAATTATTTGGCTCAACAAGGTTATGTAGTATTTACAATGGATAATCGTGGTTCTGCTAACAGAGGCTTTGCTTTCGAAAGTGCCATTTATCGCAATTGTGGTTCTATTGAAGTTGCTGATCAAATGGAAGGTGTTAATTATTTAAAATCATTACCTTATGTTGATGCTAACCGAATGGGAGTGGATGGATGGAGTTATGGAGGTTTTATGACCATCTCCTTGAAATTGAAAAATCCTGGTGTGTTTAAAGTGGCTACTGCCGGTGGTCCGGTTATCGACTGGAAATGGTATGAAGTAATGTACGGCGAACGATATATGGATACCCCTGAACAAAACCCAGAAGGCTATAAAAATGCTTCTTTAGTAAATTATGTGGATAAATTAGAAGGCAAACTTTTAATAATTCAAGGTGGTGTTGATAATACTGTAGTTCCGCAACATAGTTCTTCTTTTTTAAAGAAATGCATTGATTTTGGCAAACAAGTGGATTATTTTATCTATCCAACCCACGAACACAATGTAAGCGGTTTGGATCGCACACATTTATACCGTAAGATTTATGAATATTACAAACAAAATTTATAACGATTAGAAATAGTTATCCTTGAGTTTGTAATAATTGTTTGCTTCTAATTGATAATTCTAAAAATCAAAATACTTTCTTTTATCATTTTTAGTTTATAAGTTTTCAGAAATTACCATTAATTTTGGGAAAAATATTTTCCGACAAATGATAGATGAGCAGAAAAAGCAGATTCGTAAAGAAATAAAGCAGTTAAAAGCTAACTTAAGCTTTGATAAAAAGATAGAACGTTCAGCTATTATTTTTTCAAAACTTGAAACTAACATTTTTTTTCAAAATGCTAAGTGTGTAATGCTTTACTGGTCAATGGAAGACGAAGTGCAAACCCATGATTTTGTAATTAAATGGGCTCATGAAAAAGAGATAATTCTTCCTTCGGTACAAAATGATATTTTGGTTCTCAAAAAATTTGATGGAATTCAAAGCTTAAAAAAAGGCGAAAAGTTTGGCATTCATGAACCTGATGGAGAAGATTTTGAAGATTTTGAAAAGATAGATGTCATTATCGTACCCGGTATTGCTTTTGATAAGGCAAACAACCGCATGGGACGAGGTAAAGCATATTACGATGGGCTTTTAACAAAACTTAGTGCATATAAAATAGCTGTTTGTTTTGATTTTCAGGTGATAGATAATGTGCCAACTGATAAACATGATATAAAGATGGATGAAATAATTTACGGTTAACATGAAAAAATATCAACTCTTTTTACTTTCTCTGCTTTCTGGAATATTATTGGCAGCAGCTTGGCCTCTGAATGGATTTTCGTATCTTATTTTTATTGCTTTTGTTCCTTTGCTTTGGGTGGAAGATATTATTACCCAAAATCCATTAAAACATGGAAAATTTAGTTTCTTTTTTATTGCTTTTACAGGTCTTTTTATCTTTAACGCCCTCACAACCTATTGGATTTGGAATTCAACAGCTGTAGGAGGTGTATTTGCATTGTTGCTTAACTCTTTGTTAATGACAATGGTGTTTAATTTTTATCATTTCTCTCGCAGAGTTATTTTTAGAAAAAACAAAGCCTATTTTGCTTTGGTATTATACTGGATTGCTTTTGAGTATTTTCATTTGGACTGGGATTTTTCATGGCCTTGGCTTACTATTGGTAACGTTTTTGCCAACAATCCAAAACTTATTCAATGGTATGAATACACAGGTGTTTTTGGTGGAACTTTATGGGTGTTTATAATTAATATTTTATTGTTTGAAGTCTTTATGAGCATCAAAAACAAGGACTCAATTTCTTTTAACTTTAAAAATAAAATTTTAAGAACAAGTATTATTTCTGTCTTAATGCTTTTTGTTCCAATTATTTTTTCGTTGTTTATTTATAATCGTTATCAAGAAAAAGGGAATACTATAGAAGTGGTTGCTGTTCAGCCAAATATTGATCCTTATTCTGAGCAATACATTACACCTCCTTTGCAAATCTTACAAAAGATGCTTTTACTTGCAGAGGAAAAAATTGACTGCAATGTTAACTTTGTGGTATTTCCCGAAAGTGCATTACAAGAGTATGTTTGGGAAGATAGTTTTGATGTATCACCAAGTGTGAATGTTTTGCGTAAATTTGTTCGAAAATACCCGAATCTAGCTGTTGTTACCGGTTTATCAACCCAACGATTGTTAGCAAAAGATGAACCACTTACTTTGGCTGCAAGAGAATTTACCCAAGAAAAGGGGAGGTATTACGAACCATTTAATACTGCTTTGTTGGTTGAACATTCAGGAAATTTACAGCGTTATCATAAATCAATGTTGACACCTGGTGTCGAAAAGATGCCTTTCAAAAAGATATTTAAGCCCATTGAAAAATTTGCTCTCGATTTGGGTGGCACTGTTGGTAGTTTAGGTGTTGATAAAGAGCG
>CAZUCB010000150.1:0-5843 GCA_964618755.1 uncultured Bacteroides sp.
ACTTTTTGCAATGGTGACAGCGTACTATTACTTGCCCCTGCAGGTTCAAATTATCAATGGAGTAATGGAAATACTACACAACAAATTACAGTTAAAACATCCGGGGTTTATCAAGTAATCTATAAAGATACATATAGCTATGGAGCTGTTTCAAATCAAATTAGTGTAAAAGTTAATCCTGTTTTAGATTTAACTATTGTTGTTAGCCCTGCAAATAATTCTTTATCAAATGGAAGTGCATTTGCTATTGTAAATGGCGGAAGCAGTTATATTTACAATTACACATGGTCAACAGGAGAACATACGATGATGGCAACTGGTCTTGCTCCAGGAAATTATTCCATATCTGTTAGTGATGGGATTTGTCCGATTACAAAAAATTATATCGTATCTAATATCTCAGGCAATCCGCATGGCATAGTTAAAGCAGAATATTACATTGATAATATCAATCTACCACCGCATAGCTTAACAATCAATTTTAATGATACCATCAACAGTTTTTGTAATGTTCCTTTAACAGGAATTATGGCGGGTTATCATTATTTATATGTCAGAGTTCTTGATTCACTTGGTTTATGGAGTTTTACAAACAGCGTACTCTTTACTATTGATTCAATCATTTCCCCTCCTATTGATACAGGATACAATTTGGTAAAAGCTGAGTATTTTTATGATGATGTTGATCCGGGTATATATAAAGCTACATCATTATCTTTACAAGCAAATAGTCTGGATGTTTTGGATCAGAATATTCCAATTGTTGTTCCAGATACTCTTGCACAAGGATTTCATTATATTAATTTACGTACCTTTGATAGAAGATATGGCTGGGGAGTTATCGAAAGGAATTTATTTTACATAAATTCCCCTACAGATATTTTCCCTCTTCAACAACATGCAAATTTCGGACTTGTAGATGCAGAATATTTTTACGACAACGATCCGGGAATTGGAAATGGGAAACCTCTTTTTGTTATCCCTGCAGATTCTATTAACATGACCTATACAACTGATTTAACAGGTTTATCAGCTGGAATCCATAAAATATTTATAAGAATTAAAGATCTAGTTGGTAAATGGAGTGTTGTTAGTTCAGCATCTTTTACAATAGTTAGTCCTATTGCATGTACTCCACCTATCCCAGAATTTACTTATACGTCTGCAACAGCAGGACAAGCAGTGATTTTTACAAATACCAGCACCCAACTTAACGACTCTTCCACTTATAAGTGGGATATGAATAATGATACGATAGCTGAGTATACTACACTCAATTGTTCTCATACATTTCCTGTTTCAGGTATTTATCCTATTAAACTTACAATAAACAATGGAGGCAATTGCATCAGCTCTGTTATTCATTATATTACAATTGGCACTCAATTATCAAATTTAATTTCTGCCAACGGACCTACTGAATTTTGTAATGGTGGAAGCGTAACATTAACAGCTCCTTCAGGTAGCAATTATCAATGGACTTGTGGAGACACTTCACAAAGTATTGTTGTTGGAATAGCTGGAATTTATCAACTTACATATACCGATTTAAATGGTATAAACCGTTTATCAGATATGTTGGAGGTAAAGGTAAATCCTTTGATGAATATTACAGTTGCTGTTGATGATGCGAGCAATGGTTTATCCAATGGAAGTGCTTCTGCTAATGTTAGTGGAGGAAACACTTGGTCTTATCAATACCAATATTCTACAGGCGAAACATTACAAACAGCCGAAAATTTAGCCCCTGGAGGATATAGTGTGTTCATTAACGATGGGAAATGCCCTGAAACAAAAGCTTTTACTGTAAACAATATTGCCAATGTAAACAGTGGTATCATGTATGGTGAATATTATATAGATACAATACCCGAATTGGGTCTGTCGCATTACTTTACATTTGGGCAAGGCGATACCATTAATAGCAATTTTCATATTCCCCTCACAGGATTATCTATCGGTCTGCATTTTATATATATCCGTATAAAAGAATCAACAGGCTTGTGGAGTATTCCGATGAATCTTACATTTTTTGTAACAGATTCTATTACTCCACTTGATACTACAAGCCGGAATATTACTACTATTGAATATTTCTTTGACAATAATGACCCTGGTCCTGGAAATGGAATTCAAATTCCTTTGCCAATCCCAGCAAGCGTGATTGATTATAACTTTAATGTTCCGACTTTAGGATTAAGTTCAGGTTTCCATTATGTATCGGTAAGAACAAAAGACGATAAAAACTATTGGAGTACGATATTATTAAATAGTATTTTTTATGTAAGACCTGATACTATTTGTCCACAGATTGAGAACCTGGAAACACCGATTATTCTGGCTGAATATTTTATCGATCATGATCCTGGTCAAGGTAATGGGATTACAGTTCCTATTACTCCAGGATTTACAATAGATCAGAATTTTTCTGTAAATACTTCTGCTTTAGATACAGGAATTCACTATATCGGCATTCGGGTTAAAAATTTGAATAATATTTGGAGTGTAATAAATTCCAAAACTATTCATATAATTCCTCAAATTGGATGTCTGACTCCAAATGTTGATTTTACTTTTAATCAGGCCAATGCAGGTGATGTAGTAAGCTTTAGTAACTTATCAGTAAATACAAATCCCAATACTGAATACTACTGGTATATAAGCAATAATATTAATGCTGATTTCAATACCGCAAATGCAAGTTATATTTACTCATCATCAGGTATTTATAATGTAAGACTCATGGCAAATAATGGCAGTAATTGTCAATCAACAGTTATCAAGCAAATTAATATTGGTCCTCTTTTATCAAATTCCATTACTGCAAATGGAAATCTTGAATTTTGCACAGGTGATTCTGTAACGCTAACTGCACCATCGGGTAGCAACTATTTCTGGTCCAATGGTGATACAAATAGTAGCATAATAGTTACTTCATCAGGGATTTATCATGTTGTATATACGGATATATACGGAATTATCAAAGTTTCAGAACCTATAGAAGTTATTGTACATCCCAACATGATTATTACTACTTCTGTTGGCTTTGCCAATAGTGGTTTAGCAAATGGAAGTGCAAGTGTAGCTGTATCGGGAGGTAATAGTTATGTTTATACCTATTTGTGGTCAACAGCTTCAACACTTTCATCAATAACAGGAGTATATACTGGAACATATACAGTCAATATAAGCGATGGTGTTTGTTTTGTGAACAAATCATTATCTATTCCCGAACTTCCTGAAAATTTATCAAAAATAATTGCAGCTGAATACTTTTTTGATAATGACCCTGGTTGCGGATTAGGAACAAGCGTTCCAACAAGTATGGGTGATAGTATTAATATTTCTGTTAATGCAAGTACTTCAGGGCTAAGTGCCGGTATTCATACTTTCCTTTTACGTATAAAAGAATCATCAGGAACATGGAGCATTGTTGGTAATCAACAGGTTTATATTTATCCTCCTGAAATTATTTCTTTACCAGATACTTTGCCCTATATTGTGGCAGCTGAGTATTTTCTCAATACAGATCCGGGTATTGGAAACGGTATCCCAATTACGATTAACAATCCATCTGCATCTTTAGATATCAATACAATTATTTCTATACAAGGAGCTAGCTTTGGTAGCAATATAATTGGGCTAAGGGTTAAGGATAATAATAAAAAATGGAGTGATGTGAACTCAACTAACTTTATGATGTGCACTCCTCCCTCCAATCCTATTGCAGCTAACGATACTATCGTTTGTCAGGGATCTGCACTTACATTAAAAGCCAGCAATGTTAATGGTGCTACTTATGAATGGTCGGGTCCAAATGGATTTACTTCAGTATTACAGAATCCGGTTATAATTGCTGACACCGGTAAAAGTGGTTATTATAAAGTATATACCTTGAATGGAGGAAACTGTTACAGTAAACCTGACAGCATGAAAGTAGAGGTAAAAATTACGCCTGCTAAACCAGGTTTTATTACAGGTCCGATAGATGCATGCCTAAGCGATACTGTGGTGTTTTATGTTCCTATCCTAACAGGTGCAACATCTTATGTATGGGATTTTCCAGTTCCTCATACTATTTTAGCCGGATTTAATACCAATACTATTGCGGTAAGGTTTGATACTACACTTGCAACAATTCCAATCAAAGTGAGAGGTCTTAGTAGTTGCGGATATAGTCCATATTCCGAAACTTTTAATCTGATTTTAAATTCTCAATTACCACAGCCTGCTGGCGTTATTTCAGGGAGTTCTACTGTTTGTCAAGGTGCTGATACAGTACTTTATACAACTCCTGCTATAAACAATGCCACAACTTATATTTGGAGTTTACCTGCAGGTGCAAGCATTGTATCAGGAAATGGAAGTAATGCTATACGTGTACATTTTTCAACAAATGCTGTTTCAGGTAATATTCAGGTTTTTGGAAGAAATTCTTGTAGCGATGGTTTAGCTTCTAACATTCATGTCACTATAAATACAACACCTTATGTTACACAAGGAAGTTATTCAAATCTTTGTGCAAATAGTTCTCCTTACACATTAACGGCAGGAATACCTTCTGGTGGTATATTTAGTGGTATTGGAATACAAAATGGAATATTTGACCCAACAATTGCCGGAATAGGTACGCATACTGTTTTATATACATATACAAATGCATTTAATTGCTCAAACACCTCAACTTCTACGATAACAGTTCTTCCTTTAATTTCTCAAAGTGGAGCAATTTCAGGGCCTGCAAATGTTTGTCAGAATAGCATTGGGAATGTTTATTTTGCAGATCCAATTACAGATGCAACGTCTTATACTTGGACATTACCAAACGGTTATTCAGGTCAAAGCAATACAAATACTATTCTTGTTTCCATTAACACTATAGCTGCAAATGGACAGATTAAAGTTAAAGGCAATAATAATTGTGGTAGCGGACCGGAATCAACATTTAATATAATTGTTAATACTGCTCCTCTTATTACTCAACAGGCAGTTTCTCAAACCAGATGTGGTAGTGGTTCTTTAAGTTTTAATGCAATTTCATCTGCCGGGTCTAATTTACAATGGTCACTGGATAATTTTATGAATATTGCAGGAACAGGAAATTTATTTACGATTCCTTCTGTTCAAACAGCTAATCCTGTGGTTGTTTATTACAAAGCAGTAAATTCATTAAGTGGTTGCGAAAGTACAGTTTATACTGTTACTGGAACTGCTTACCAAACACCTATAATTTCATCTTTTACAGCTGATACTATTTGTGGAGCAGGAAGCATTCAACTTTCGGCAAATGCTTCTGTAGGTAACATCAACTGGTACAATCAATCTACTGGAGGAGTACTTTTATCTTCGGCATCAAGTTATTCAACTACTATTTCAGCTACTACAACTTATTATGCAGAAGCAATTAATAATTCATGCAAATCAACGCCCAGAATTGCTGTAACAGCTATTGTAAATAGCATACCCAGTATTCAAGCTAATGCATTTACTACTTCAGCTATTTCAAACTCTTCTATGACAATTGCTTGGACTCGTGGAAACGGAGATTCTGTATTGGTAATTGCAAAACAAGGAAGTGCAGTAAATATTTCACCTATAAGCAATGTTTACTATACTGCCAATACTAATTTTGGAAACGGAACTGCTTTAGGAAACGGAAATTTTGTTGTGTACAAGGGCATTGGCACTTCAGCGAATATTACCGGATTGTTAGCTGTAACTACTTATCATTTTGCTGTTTTTGAATACAACTCAAATTCTTCTTGTTATAAAACACCGGGATTATTGGGTTCAGCTACCACATTCTCTTCCTATTCTACTTTTACTGCTGCTGTTTCCAATGC
>CAZUCB010000151.1:0-3169 GCA_964618755.1 uncultured Bacteroides sp.
TAAAAACCATGAAGCAATATCAAAAAATAAACAATGTATTGGGTTGGTTCACATTCTTGATTGCATCAGCAGTGTATCTGATGACAGCAGAACCAACAGCCAGTTGGTGGGATTGTGGCGAATATATAGCAACAGCATTTAAATTACAAGTTGGTCACCCACCAGGAGCACCAACATTTCAATTATTCGGTAGGATATTTACTTTGTTTGCAGGCAGTGATGTTACCAAAGTAGCCTACATGGTAAATGCAATGTCAGCAATTGCAAGTGGATTCTGTATTTTATTTCTGTTTTGGTCCATTACTTTACTTGGAAAGAAGATAATGGTAAAAGATGGCGAAATGACTACACCAAAGATGATTGCCATTTTTGGAAGTGGTTTTGTAGGCGCTTTAGCTTATACATTTTCCGATTCTTTCTGGTTTTCTGCAGTTGAAGGTGAAGTTTATGCCATGTCTTCATTCTTCACAGCTTTAGTATTTTGGGTAATCCTTAAATGGGAAAGTGTTTCTCACGAAAAACATTCTTTCCGCTGGATAGTATTGATTTCTTTCTTAATTGGTATCTCAATTGGAGTTCACTTACTCAACTTGTTGGCTATTCCTGCTATTGTATTTGTATATTATTTTAAAAATTTCAAAACTACAAGAAAAGGGAATATCATTTCTTTCTTAATTGCATTTGTAATGTTAGCAACTATTTTATGGGGTATTGTGCCATATATAGTTGATTTAGCAGGGAAATTTGAGTTGCTTTTTATTAATGGAATAGGATTGCCATTTAACTCAGGAACAATAATCTATTTTGTTTTACTTTTAGCAGGTATTATTATAGGTATTAGATATACAACCCGCAAAAAGAAAGTGGTTTTAAATACAATTTTTGTTGCATTAGTTTTTATATTAGTGGGATATTCCTCATTTTTTATTCTTGTTATTCGTGCTAATGCTGACACACCTATCAATGAAAATAACCCAAAAGATGCAATAGGTTTGTTATCATACTTAAATCGTGAACAATACGGTGAAAATCCTTTAGTTTATGGTCAATATTTTACAGCTCGCCCTTCTGGTTCTAAAGAGGGTTCTACAAGGTATGTAAAAGGAAAAGATAAATATGACGTTGCAGGTACAAATTTTAGTTATACTTACGATAGTAAAGATTGTACCATTTTCCCTCGTATGTACAGCAATGATAATAGCCGCCAACACCCTGCTATGTATAAGGTTTGGACAGGTATTCGTAGTGATCGTACACCCACTTTTGGCGAAAATATTAAATTCTTCTTCAAATATCAATTAGGACACATGTATTTTCGTTACTTTATGTGGAATTTTGCAGGCAGACAAAACGATATACAAGGGCATGGATATGATACCAGTGGAAATAAAGAAATTACAAATGGCAATTGGATCAGTGGTATTAAATTTATTGATGCTATACGATTAGGAAATCAAGATAAATTGTCAGATTTCTATAAAAACAACAAAGCTCGTAATACATTTTATTTCCTTCCATTAATACTTGGATTAGTAGGAATGTATTACCATTATAAGAAGAATGCCAAAGATATGTTTGTAGTATTTCTTTTATTCTTTTTCACTGGTTTGGCAATTGCAATTTACTTAAATATGCCACCAATGCAACCTCGTGAACGTGATTATGCTTTTGCAGGTTCATTTTATGCTTTTGCTATTTGGATCGGACTGGGAGTAATGGCTATTTTTGATTTTATGCAGAAACGCAAAATGCCAGCAATGGCAAGTGTAATAATTGCTACAATTTTATCATTAGTTGCAGTTCCTTATGTTATGGCAAAAGAAGGCTGGGACGATCACGATCGTTCTAATAAATATGCTGCCCGCGATTTTGCTATTAATCACTTAAATTCTTGTGCTCCCAATGCTATTTTGGTTACCAATGGCGATAACGATACTTTCCCATTATGGTATGCTCAAGAAGTAGAAGGCGTTAGAACAGATGTAAGAATTGTAAATTTCACCCTTGCCTCCGGTGCTTGGTATGTTGAACAATTGTTTACAAAAATGTATAAATCGCCTCCTTTACCTTTTACTTTACCAGTTGAAAAATACAAACAAGGAACCAACGATTATATTCCTGTTAGCGAAAGCAATTTGAATGAATTTGTTGATTTAAAACAAGTAATTGACTTTGTAAATAGCGATAGTCCTGATGCAAAAGCAACCATGCAAAGTGGTGAAATTAGTAGCTATGTGCCTACCAATAAAATAAAGTTGGCAATAGATTCAGCATACTTAATAAGTAAAGGTATTGTTCCAAAAGATAAAGCAGATAAATTATACCCTTCATTAGAATGGACCATTGGAAAAGGTGGTTTGTATAAAAATGAAACTATGATGCTCGATTTTATGGCAACCAATAAATGGGAACGTCCTTTATATTTTGTTAATCCTTCTTCAATTAATAGCATTGCTAATATTTCTGATTATTGTCAGATGGAAGGAATCGTTTATCGTTTATTACCTTATGCTTCGTCTAATCGTGCCGAAGGATTCAGTGGAGTATCTACTGATGTTACCTATGATTTATTGATGAACAAAAGTAAATGGGGTAATCTTAATCAGGCAAATGTATATGTAGATCCTGAAAGTACGCGTAGCTGTCAGGTAGCACGTAGTCAATTTGCACGATTGGCTCAGGCACTTGTAATCGAAAACAAAAAAGATTCGGCTGTTAAAGTTCTAGATAAAGCCAACGAGTTTTTCCCTAATAAAAAAATACCTTTTGATATGTATATGATTTCGCATATACAATTATATTATCAGGCAGATGCAATAGAAAAAGGGAATAAAATGGCTGAAATTATTATTAATAAATGTAAAAACGACTTGGAATACTACGATTCAGTTGAAGCCGAATATCGCAGAAGCCTTACACAAGATCGCGCACAGGCAATTTATGCTGTTAAAAGTATTGCGCAAATCTGTAATATGTATAAACAAAATGCGTTGATTAAAAAAGCTGAAGAAATAATGAAGACACATCCAGAAATGTAATCAATGTACTTACATTGAATTTTCAGCGAATAAAGAATAATGTATATTATTGAAAATAACCCTGTCAAGGCTTTAAACTCTGACAGGGTTATTGTTTTTATTCCGGTATGCATGCTTTAATTGGAACGCGG
>CAZUCB010000151.1:3269-5823 GCA_964618755.1 uncultured Bacteroides sp.
GGAACGCGGTTGACGCTAATCCCTTCGGGAAACACAGATAAAAGCTGATTTTTAATAAATATGTAAATCAAATCATTTAAAAAATCCGTTCAATCAGCGTTTACGGAACATATCTGTGTGATCAGCGTACTAAATTTTATTTATTTTCCGACAAATTATTTCGTTTCTTAAACTAATTTCGTTTATTTTTGTTGATTATTTTTAGGAGTAAACAATTATTTATTTTATTCAAAGTATGATTTATATCAATTTAACAAAATAAATTTTATGAAAAATATAATTGTAATTACCTCTTATAAAAGTACTTTTGTAAATATTTGCGCGTAAAAAAAAATATTTTCCTATTATTTTTAACTTTTTTTAGTTTTATTTGTAGTTTTAATGGTTTTTTATATTATATTTGTAAAAATTTTCTACTACAAAATATTTTAAAATAAGTCATAATAATAGGTATTAAATTAAAAAATTATGATTTTTTAATTTTTTTTGTGGAATTAATGTTTTTTATGCTATATTTGTAAAAAAATTTATACGAAAAAAATCTATTAACAAAAACAATAAATATGAGAGAAAGAAATCTGACTTTTTAAACCCAAAGTATTGGGAATGTGCAGTTGCACAATATTTATTAATTTGAATTTTATACTTAAAAATTTTATATAAACAAACAAATAATTAATAATTAATCTATAACAAATATGAAAAAATTATTCACACTTATTCTAATTGCATTGCTGGCATTGCCAACAATGAATGTTTTGGGACAACCAGGAATGCCAACAAAAGAGAAAAAATTGTATCTTACCGTTTTTCTTCAGGGGCTTTACAATGGAGTTGATATGAACAAAACTATATCAGATCCTTCAGTTCCTGATTATCAATGGCCTGGTACTATTGTTGATACTGTTACTGTAGAATTACATGATGCTGCTGATTATACTAATATAGTATATACAGCTTATGGTGTAAATCTTAATCAGGATGGAACCACTAATACAGGTATTAAAACCTATGTTAGTATTCCAAGCTCTTATAATGGAGACTATTACATTACAGTAAAAACACGTAATCATGTGGAAACTACCACTGCTGCTTCTGTTCTTTTTAACACGGCTTCAATTACCTATGATTTTTCATCTGCAGCAACCCAAGCTTTTGCTGATAACCAAGTTTTATTAGCTCCTGGAGTATATGGTATTTATTTGGGAGATATTAACCAAGATGGAAATGTTTTGGGCGACGATTTTAATTTTGTTTTCTCAGCTTTTAAAGATGGTATTACAGGTTATTCTATTAATGATATTAATGGAGATGGTAATGTTCTGGGTGATGATTTTAATTTAGTCTTTTCAGCTTTTAAAAATGGTGTTGCCAAAATTGTTCCTTAATTTATAAAAAAATATATATAATTACAAATTTAAAAAAAAAAATATGAAAAAGTTTATTATTACAGTTTTAATATTGATTTCTTTTGTTAACTCAAACTTTGCACAGAAGTCTTATAACATGGAACTCAAAAATGTTGTTCAATTAAATGAATGTGCTTTTAGGTTTGATGTATATCTAACAAATACAGCGACGGATCCTATTGCTAACCCTATTGCAGTTGTTGGTACTACATTTCAAATAAGTTATAATGCAGCTTTAAAGAATGGTGGAAATTTTAATAAAACTTATTTAACGTATATAACTGGAACTACTCAATTTGAATCAGCAAATCCTTTGGCTACAGCTGTTGCTTATCCAAATGTACCAGTTTCAGCTAACTTTACCAGTGTTGCAGCAGGTTTGCAATGGGGTATGGGTACATGTAATGACGGCGATGTTATTACTTATTTAGATCACAATAATCCAATCAGAATTGGTACTTTTCAAGTAATTCTTAAAACAACTACAACTTCAGCTATTTCTAAAAACTTTGCAAGTGTCAATCCTAATTTTCAGTTAATTCTTGCTACCAATCAAATTCAGGATAATGCAGCTACACTCACAGATGTTAGTGATGCAGCCGACGGTAGTGTTATGAAATATGTTCGTACTGGATATGCGTTTACAACTTTAACTAACAAAACTGTTACCAATCCTATACAGAAAAATTTATTTGGATATTGTTTTACAGGTTCTGGTAATTATTCAAATAATTTACTTTGGAACAATGCTGTTGGTGCAACAGGTAGTAGCTATCACGTAGCTCCATCTCTTGCTACTGATAATGTTCAAATTGGTGCATTAACTACTGTTACTAATCCAGTAGCTGTTGTTGGTACTTGCACATTAGATGCTAATAAAACAGTTAATGATTTAACTATTAAATCTTCTTCAACTTTAACCATGAATGCAGGAAAACAATTTACTGTTAATGGCACTTTATATAAAGAAAATGCAGGACCTGCAGCGATAACTCTAAAATCTGATGCTACAGCAACCGCTTCATTAATAAATAATACACCTAGTATTACTGCAACTATCGAACGTTACATTCCTGCATGGACAACTAATGAAGGTTACCATTTATTATCTTCACCAGTTATTGGACAGGCAATTGCACCTAATT
>CAZUCB010000152.1:0-1867 GCA_964618755.1 uncultured Bacteroides sp.
TCGAAAAATGGAAAGCAAAGCACAAAAACAGTATCAATTTATGGTTTGCAACTTTAGCTGAAATAGATGCACTCATAAGTTTTGGAGCGTATGCTTTTAATAACCATCATTACGTTTCATATCCACAAATATCAGATAAGGAATTTTCTTTTGAAGCAACAGAAATGGGTCATCCATTGTTGCATCCATCTGTGAGAATAAACAATAGCATTCAATTCATTGGAATGCCTTCGGTAATTATCATTACTGGTGCAAACATGGCAGGAAAAAGTACGTTTTTACGTACATTATCTGTAAATTTAATATTTGCAATGAATGGTGCGCCTGTTTGTGCAAAGCGTTTTGTATTTACTCCTTGTGATATTATGTCGAGCATAAAAATTCAGGATTCCTTATCCGATAACAAATCATATTTTTATGCTGAGCTATTGAGACTGAAAGATATTATTGATCATGTAAAAGCGCAACCTAAAACATTTGTAATCCTCGATGAAATATTACGCGGCACCAATACCAAAGATAAACAGCTGGGTTCATTAGGATTGTTGGAAAAACTAATAAGTCAGCAAGCAGTAGTCATTATAGCAACCCACGATTTAGCCATTGGTGAATTAGAGAAAAAATATCCTGATATTGTTACAAACCAATGTTTTGAAGTAGAACTTACCAACGATCAATTGATTTTCGATTATAAACTAAAGAATGGGATTAGCCAGAAATTAAATGCCAGTTTCTTGATGGAAAAAATGGGTATCATGAAATAAAAGCAAGCACAAGTAAAAATAAGTTTTTTCATTTCTGATTGATGGTTAGGATTAGTTTCACATAAATAATTTATATATCTTTGTTGCAGCTAAAAATAATCATTCAAATTATAACATTAATTAAAAATCTAACAAATGAAAAAAATATTTTTTGCACTTATATTAGGGATTCTCTTTTTTACTTGCGAAGCTCAAACGAAAGACGATTTACAAAGTAAAGCAGAGTTATTTTCTGAGAAAACAGGAACATTAATACAAAAAGAATTTATTGATATTGCAACATTGAAAAAATGCAAAATTCAAGTTGTTCGTTTTACCGATCTGATTACTAACACCGAACAATCGGCATTAAAATTTGAGTATGAATTAGCTTCAAGTACTTCAACTGAAGTAAAAAATACATTTCTTGATGCAGACGAACTTGATGGCTTAATGAAATCTATAAAAATCATACAAGAAAAGATAAATTCAAAGAAACCAACTAATTATACTGAAATATCTTTTCGTAGTCGTGGTGGTTTCGAAACTGGCTGCATACAAAATGAAGGTGTATGGACAATATACTTAATTTTACAAAAGCTTGATGGCGAACGCTATGTTTGGATAACCATAGCAGACCTTCCAATATTATATACCTTATTAGAACAAGCAAAAGATAAGTTGTAGCAATTTTTAGAATAAATATTTATTGAAATGCAATTAGAAAAAATAATTTCAGAAGCTTGGGATAATAGAGCTTTACTAAACGAAACAACTACTCAAGAAGCAATCAAAACAACCATTGAACTACTTGATAAAGGAGAACTACGTATTGCTCAACCAACAGAAAATGGCTGGATAGTTAACGAATGGATTAAAAAAGCGGTAATTTTATATTTCCCTATTCAAAAAATGAAAACCATTGAAGTGGGTCCTTTTGAGTTTCACGATAAAATCCCTTTAAAGAAAAACTACGAACAATTAGGTGTACGTGTAGTTCCTCACGCTATTGCCCGCTATGGTGCATATATCGAAAAAGGTGTTATTTTGATGCCATCCTACGTCAATATTGGTGCTTATATTGGAAGTGGAAGCATGATAGACACATGGGCTACAGTTGGAAG
>CAZUCB010000152.1:1967-5809 GCA_964618755.1 uncultured Bacteroides sp.
GGAGAATTTCAAGTTCCTTGTGCTCTCATTATAGGAGAACGTAAAGCTTCAACAGATTTAAAAACTTCACTTAACAATGCTTTGAGAGATTATGAAGTTGCATTTTGATTTTCCTTTAAGCATTCCATAATTTTCTTTTTCAATTTCCAACAGGTCATGTGTCTGATTTTTAATTTTTCCGACAAATTTGAAATAGAAATATCAGGCAAACTGCAAACTTCATAAGCCATTATAAATGCTTCGTTAATTGGTATTTTACACCTATGAAACATGGTATGTGCTGTTGCCGATTCATCATGTTTGCATTTAGTACACCTTCGCGAAAAAGGAGTTTTCCCTTTACAGTAATTCGTATTTCCACATTTAGTGCAAACGTATGCAGATTTCCATTTTTCGTTAGCTAAAAATTCCAGACATTGCAATTCTGTTGAAAATTGGAGCTCAAAATCTTTAGTTTTAATTTTCGAAAACTCGAACTTATTCATATTTTAATTCTTAATTTTTGAACCTTTTTATTTATTTTCTGTTTACAAAGATAATAAAAAAGTGATATTAAAGCGATATAATTAAAAATATATTTATCTTTGCAAAAAAAAATGAAATTATGAAAAAAACAAATCTATTAATTGTATTAATATCTGTCGTTATGATGATAAGTTGTAAAAATACAACAAAAAGCAATGAAGAAACAGTAAAACCTGCCAACAAATTCGATAACCAAGGCAAAGTTATCCAAATAAGCAAAATGGATTTTACAGACCTAATTATGGATTACGAAAAAAATCCACAAAATTGGGTTTTTAAGGGAGAAAAACCTTGCATCGTTGATTTTTATGCTGATTGGTGCAGACCATGTAAAATGGTTGCTCCAATTATGGAAGACTTAGCTAAAGAATATGAAGGAAAAATCAATATTTATAAAGTAAATGTTGATAATGAAAAAGAATTGTCACAGTTTTTCCAAATTGAAAGTATTCCTGCTATTTTATTTATTCCATTAAAAGAAAACCCTTCAATGCAAGCTGGAGCAATGTCAAAAGAACAATACAAACAAATAATTGAGGATTTTCTATTAAAGAAAACTATCGATACAACTCAAAAAATAAATTAAATAACATATATATACATACCATAATGGAACATTTAACAAAAGAAATCTTCTTAGAAAAAGTATTTAACTATGAAGTAAATAAAGAATGGAAATTTGAAGGTGAATTACCTTGTATCATTGACTTTTATGCAGATTGGTGCCAACCTTGTAAAATGGTTGCCCCTATTCTCGAAGAATTATCAAAAGAATATGAAGGAAAAATAAATATTTACAAAATTGATACCGAAGCAGAGCAAGAGTTAGCAGGTGCTTTTGGTATTCGTAGCATCCCTTCTATTTTATTTTGCCCAAAAGAAGGGCAACCACAAATGTCAATGGGAGCATTACCAAAAGATTCGCTTAAACAAGCAATTGAAGAAGTACTCTTAGGTGTGAAAGCTTAATACTGATTATAAATAAAATGAAGGTGTAGTAATTGTACTACACCTTTTTTTTTTACTTTTGCAAACAATAAATATATAAGGATATAAATGAATTGTAGGTACAATCTGCAACTTTATAAACTTTAAGAACTTTACAAACTTTATAAACTAATATGATACCTTTTTCGCCACCACGTATTGATCAGTTAATCATTGATGAAGTAATTGACACTTTAAAATCGGGTTGGATTACTACAGGACCTAAAACTAAACTTTTTGAAAAAAAACTAACAGCTTATGGTGGACACAAAGCTACCCTCTGTGTTAATTCAGCATCAGCTGGTTTAGAGCTTGTGCTGAGATGGTTTGGAGTAAAAGAAGGAGATGAAGTGATAATTCCTGCTTATACTTATGCTGCCACAGCCAATGTTGTTGTACATTGCGGAGCAAAACCTGTGTTTGTTGATATCAATGATGATTTTAACATTTCCATTGAAGCCATAAAAAAAGCAATAACATCCAAAACAAAAGTTATTATGCCTGTTGATATTGGAGGTTTTCCTTGTAATTATGATGAAATTAATGCTTTGATTAAAGAGAAAGAACAAATTTCATTATTCACACCTAATTCAACAGAGCAACAAAAACTAGGAAGAATCCTCATTCTTTCTGATGCAGCACATTCAATTGGAGGTATATATAAAAATAAAAAGGTTGGGAGTCTTACTGATATTACAGTGTATTCATTCCATGCGGTGAAAAATCTGACAACATCTGAAGGCGGAGCTATTTGCTTAAACCTTAATGAAGATTTTGACAATGAAGAAATTTACAAACACCTCAACACAAAATCTTTACACGGACAAAATAAAGATGCATTGGCAAAAACACAAATTGGAAATTGGAAATATGATATCGTAGAAGCAGGTTATAAGTGTAACATGACTGATATCTTAGCTTCAATTGGACTTGTGGAATTAAACAGGTACGATAAAGATATGCTTGTAAAAAGGAAGCATATTTTTGATTTATATGCTGAATTGCTTTCAAAATATAAATGGGCTCAAGTACCAGAATATTCTAATGATACAAAATCATCTTCATTTCATGTCTTTTTACTACGAATAATAGGGATTTCTGAACAAGAAAGAGATGCTATAATTTCCGAAATTTTTAAAGCAGAAGTTTCAGTCAATGTTCATTTTGTTCCATTACCAATGATGTCATATTACAAAAACTTAGGATATAAAATAGAAGATTATCCTAAAACATTCGATAATTATAGCAGAGAAATAAGTTTGCCAGTTTACTATGACTTAACTGATGAAAACATACAAACTGTTGTAAAAACAGTTGCTAATGCTATAGAAACGATTATTAAATAGCGAAACAACATCTTGAATCTTTTCAAAACCAATCATATACAATTCTAACAACCTAATACTTAACACCTAATAACCAATAACTAATCTCCAGTAATGTTAAAAAGAATTTTTGATTTATTTTTTTCCATAGTTGGGTTAATTATTTTAGCTCCATTTCTTTTATTTATCTCAATATCAATAATTTTTGATTCAAAAGGAGGTGTATTTTATACTCAAAAGAGAGTTGGGAAAGATAATATTGATTTTTCTATGTTTAAGTTCAGAACCATGCGGACGGGTTCTGATAAGAAAGGACTACTTACAATTGGTGATAAAGACAACAGAATAACAAAAGTTGGTTATTTTTTGAGGAAATATAAAATTGACGAATTGCCACAATTGATAAATATCTTAAAAGGAGATATGAGTTTTGTAGGACCACGCCCAGAAGTCAGAAAATATGTTGATTTATATAATTCAGATCAATTAATTGTTTTATCAATTCGACCGGGATTAACTGATTTTTCATCTTTAGATTTTATCAATGAAAGTGAAATATTAAGTCAATCCTCTAATCCTGAAGAAACTTATATAAATACAATACTTCCCGCCAAATTAGAACTCTGTAAAAAATATATCAAAGAAAGCTCTTTAAAAACCGACTTTAAAATTATTTCACTGACAATTTTAAAGATATTAGGAAAATATGAATCATAAATTCTAAAAAGGTTTTTCGTTATTCATTTATACTGATGCTTAACAGATTTGCAAAAGCAAAGCTGATTAGCAACAGTAATACTGAGCGAATGAGTTTGAAAGTTTTTGCAAACTCATTTAGTCGAAGTATAAAAGCTATCTTAGTTTTTATCAAAACAATCAAATATTAGGAAAACTGCTATTTCTTGCAGTTGAAGCATTTAATTAACGATATTTTTAACAATTTTCTAAAAAATAAATACTTTAGTAATAAAAAAAATATTAATTTTACATGTTCGTAAATTACAA
>CAZUCB010000153.1:0-5741 GCA_964618755.1 uncultured Bacteroides sp.
TTTATAAAGAAATTATGCTTAGGTTTGCTCTTTAATTAAAATATACCCATCAATGAAAAAATTTATTATTATTCTTTTAATTTCAACAACTTATTTCAACTTAATGGCTCAAAATAATAAAGGAGGCATTACACCAGAAACACTTAAAGAAATTAAACAATCATATAAAAATGATGCCAATAACAAAGCTATTGAAAATGCAATATCCAATAACGAAATTAAAAAGCTTGCATTAAATAGACAAAATGTTGCTACAAGTGATACATATTTTTCTAACAGAATTAGCTCGAAAGGAATTAGTGATCAAAAATCGTCAGGAAGATGCTGGCTATTTACAGGTTTAAATGTTATCAGAGCAAAAGTTATCAGCAAATACAATCTTTCACAATTTCAATTTTCTCAGAACTACGCTTTCTTTTGGGATCAGTTAGAAAAATCAAATTTGTTTTTACAGGAAATCATTGAAACAAAAGATAAACCACTAGACGACAAAAAAGTTGAGTGGTTATTCAAAAACCCAATTGGTGATGGTGGTCAATGGACTGGTGTAGTTAATATCACACAAAAATATGGCTTGGTTCCATCGGAAATAATGCCTGAAACAAAAAATGCTGATAATACAAGCGTAATGTCTTCTATGTTAAGCTATAAACTTCGAGAAAGTGGTTTGCAATTAAGAGAAATGGCAAGTAAAAAAATAAAACCTGAGAACTTTGAAAGTAAGAAAAAAGAAATACTATCTGAAATTTACAAAATCTTAGTTTTCTGCTTAGGCGAACCACCTGCTGAATTTAACTGGCGTTATAAAACTACCGATGGAAAAGTAAGTGAACTAAAAAAATACACACCACTCTCTTTCTATAAAGATTTTGTAAACGTAGATTTGAATAATTATGTAATGTTTATGAACGATCCGTCACGTCCATTTTATAAGCTTTATGAAATAGAAAATGACCGCCATACTTATGAAGGTAATAATTGGAAATACATAAATTTACCGATAGAAGATATTAAAAAAATTGCAATAGCTTCAATACTTGATACAAATGCCCTCTATTTTTCTTGTGATGTAGGCAAACAACTAAATGGAGAAAAAGGCTTGTTAGATATTAATAATTATGATTTTGAAAGTTTGTTTGGTGTGAAATTCGGAATGAATAAAAAACAAAGAATCCAAACCTTTGAAAGTGGTTCTTCGCATGGAATGACTTTAGTAGCAGTAGATTTGGTAAACGAAAAACCTATTAAATGGTTATTGGAGAATAGCTGGGGTGGAAGTTATGGTTTTGAAGGACATCTGATTATGACAGATAAATGGTTTGAAGAATATATGTTTCGTTTGGTAGCAAACAAAAAATATGTTTCTCAAGAAACATTAAAAATATTAGAACAAAAACCAACAATATTACCTCCTTGGGATCCAATGTTTGCCAATGAAGAATAAACTATATCAATGTTTTAAAAATTATACAATTAAATTATGCCAGATTTCCAACAGAGAATGGACACATTCAGAGAAACAAGAAATACGCTTGGGGTAACAATTCACGATTGGCTTATTAGAATTGGATTTGATGAAAATAGCGCATTGCTTCTAAAAGGAGCTATTATTGTAGTCGGTTTATTTATTTTAAGCTATATAGTTCTTTTTATTTCAAAAAAAATAATCGTAAAAGTTTTACACGAAATTGCTAAACGTACCGAAACTACCTGGGACGATATAATGGTAGAACGTGGAGTATTTCAACGTTTAGCTTACCTTGCCCCTGCTATTTTAATCCATTCGTTGATGCCTAATATGTTGCACGACTACGAAGCATGGGTTTTGATTTTGCAAGGTATTCTTAAAATTTATATGGTGTTGATAGTAATTATGGTGTTGGACGCTTTTTTTTATGCGTTGATAGAAATCTATCAAAACTATGAAATATCAAAGTTTAAACCTATAAAAGGCTATATTCAGATAATGAAAATTATCATTTATCTGATTGGTGGTATTATCATCATTTCAATACTTATAAATAAATCACCTATATATTTATTAACAGGTTTAGGTGCAATATCTGCAGTATTAATGTTGATTTTTAAAGATACTTTATTAGGTTTTGTAGCAAGTATTCAACTTTCAAGTAATGATATGCTTCGTCCTGGTGATTGGATTACTATTAATAAATTTGGTGCAGATGGAACGGTTATGGATATTAATCTTACAACAGTTAAAATTGAAAATTTTGATAAAACAATTACAACAGTTCCTACATATACTTTAATTTCAGATGCTTTTCAAAATTGGAGAGGCATGGAAGAATCAGGCGTTCGAAGGATAAAACGTTCTATAATCATAAACATGAGTAGCATTAAGTTTTGTACGCCTGAAATGTTGGCTAAGTTCAATAAAATGAAACTTATCGAAAATTACATTAAAGAAACTCAGCAAGCTCTTGAACTGTATAATATTGAAAATAAAACTGATGATAGTCAAATTGTAAATGGTAAACGACAAACCAATTTGGGTGTTCTGAGAGCTTATATTCAAGCATATTTACAAAGTAATCCAGATTTGTCGAAGGAAAATTCGCTAATTGTTCGTCAACTACAGCCTACCGAAAAGGGTTTGCCAATAGAAATTTATGCTTTTAGCACTATTTTGGAATGGGGGAAATATGAAGATTTAATGGCTGATATTTTTGATCACATCTTGGCTGTAGTCCCTGAATTTGAATTACAGATTTTTCAAAATCCGAGCGGATCTGATTTTAAAAACTTGGTAAATGTACAGGGATAAAAAGTACTTGGAATAATTGGAGTGCCTTGAGTACTTATAGTTTTAAAAAGTATTTTGAAGATTATTATTCACAATGCAAGTAGTTCAATGTTTTTCATTATGAAATTTTAGTACTTTTGCAGTAACAATAGGGTTGTTAACTCAGTTGGTTTAGAGTGCCACCTTGACAGGGTGGAAGTCACAAGTTCGAGTCTTGTACAGCCCACAAAATCAGAATAAAAACGCTATTATATTTCATTATCCAATATTTTTTTCGAACGTAATTCTTTCTTTCGGGAAGCATATTTTTTCGTAATTAATCTTCTTTTTACTGAGGCAAAAGTGGGCTGACTGGCTTTACGTACCGTATGTTTTTTGAGTGCTTTCAGCAAAATTTCATAAAAATATCCTTCGGCTAATTGTTTATTTGCAAGCTGACTACGACTTTCCTGTACTATTATTTGCAAATAACCATCAGAATTTATTCTTTGTTTTAAACGGCTTTTTATCAATACTTTTTCTTCATCACTCAACAAAGCAGAATCTTCAACATGAAAACGCAACTCTACTTTAGTTTCTATTTTGTTTACATTTTGTCCACCTGGACCACTGCTACGAGAGGTTTGAAAAAAATATTCTTGCTCAAAATGCCGATACATCAAGTATTTTATAGCTTCGTTATGTGGAGGTGCTTTTAGTTTCATGGGTTTTAGATGTTGACTGATTATAGCGTCAAATCAGCAGCAAAGTTACTTAAAAATCAATTATATCGTTTAATCAACAAATCATTGATTAGTGCAAACGCTTTCCCATTATTTTAATACTATAATTATCAAATGAATAACTTTGCTAAAAAATATAAAAATATTTTTTAGCAAATAATCAATGAAAATATTTGGCAGAAAATAAAGTTATTAGTTACAAAATTGTTTTATTTTTGCTTAAAAATGATAAAAAAAGATTCATGAACATAATTATAACAGGAAGTAGTCGCGGCATAGGATTAGAACTATCCAAGCTTTTTTGTAAAGATAATAATAACTGTGTAATTGGTATTTCCCGTTCAATTAGCAATAACACAATCGAAGAATTAGGAGAAAATTCAAAATTTATACCATTAAATTATGATTTGTCAAATATTGATACTGATTTCAAGAAAACAATAGAAAAGCATATTAAAACCGTTGATATACTTATAAATAATGCAGGATATTTAGTGAATAAGTCTTTTTTAGAATTAAAAGATGATGATTTCGATAAGATGTTTAGCATAAATGTTAAAGCTGTGTTTAAAATCATACAACAACTTTTTCCACTATTTTCAGGAAACGCTCACATTGTAAATATAAGCAGTATGGGTGGATTTCAGGGAAGTACAAAGTTTAATGGACTTTCGTTGTATAGTGCTAGTAAAGGAGCAGTAAACACACTTACAGAGTGTTTTGCTGAAGAATTAAAAGAAAAAAACATAAAAGTTAATAGCCTGTCATTAGGAGCTGTAAACACAGAAATGCTTAGAGATGCTTTTCCAAATTATCAAGCACCAACAAATCCAAAAGAAATGGCAACTTTCATTAAACAATTTGCGGAGAATGCTCATCATTATATGAATGGTAAAATAGTACCAGTTTCAATTTCAACACCTTAGTTTTATGAGTAAACAAACCGAAATATATCATGAAGGAATAATAAAATCTATTGAAAATAATAGAATTGAGGTTGTAATTTTATCAAAATCAGCTTGTTCAGCATGTCATTCAAAAAGTATGTGTAGTATGTCTGAAATGAAAGAAAAAATAGTAGATATTTATTATTTTAAAACTAACAAATTTAAAATTGGTGATAATGTGCAAATTGTTATGAGTTTAAGTATGGGAAATAAAGCCATTCTTTTAGGTTATGGTATTCCATTCGTACTTCTTCTTAGCAGTTTGATTGCCTCATTTAATATTACAAATAATGAAGCTATAAGTGCAGCTATTACTTTAACAGTTCTTAGTTTTTATTATTTATTACTTGCTGCTTTTCGTAAAAGATTAAGCAAAACCTTTTCTTTTCAACTCAAAAATTAACTATAATGCAGATATTTAAGATATTAAAACGTTTTGCACTCGATTGTTTGAAAAGAACAAAATAATTAGAAATTTATACTAATTCTAAATAATATAATAAAACCCTTATTGTCTGTTAAATATAAAATAATTCCATTTATTTTATATTTATATTATTTATATAATGCTGAAAAACTGATATTTGTATTGTTAATAAAAAAACAATAAAAAGCAGTGAAATTGGGGATTTGTTTTTAATTTTGCTAACAATTATAAAGTAAGTCTTATACTAATAAAATAAGGAGATTTTAAGTGAATCAGGTTCTCATTTATTCCATCATTGCTTTAGGTTCTATTGGAGCAGTATCTGCAATAATTCTCTATTTTGTTGCACAAAAATTCAAAGTAATAGAAGATCCCAAAATTGACGAAGTTGCTGACAAATTGCCCGGAGCCAATTGTGGTGGCTGCGGATTTGCAGGATGTCGCAATTTTGCTGAAGCCATTGTAAAAGCTGGCAATATGGACAATCTGAATTGTCCAGTTGGAGGGAATTCGTTAATTAAAGAAGTAGCTCCGATTTTAGGAATTGTTGCTGTAGAAAAAGATCCGCAGATTGCAGTAGTAAGATGTAGTGGATCAAAGGCTAATGCACCTCAAAAGGCAGAATACGACAGTGCATCTACCTGTGTTTTTGCACATAGTTTGTTTGCTGGCGAAAGCGGTTGTCCTCATGGTTGCTTGGGCTTGGGCGATTGTGTAGTTTCCTGTAAATTTGACGCTATCTATATTGATGAAGCAACAGGATTGCCTGTTGTAAGCAACGAAAAATGTGTAGCTTGTGGTGCTTGTGTAAAGGCTTGTCCAAGAGCAATAATTGAAATCAGAAATAAAAACAAAAAAGACCGCAGAATATTTGTTTCCTG
>CAZUCB010000154.1:0-5686 GCA_964618755.1 uncultured Bacteroides sp.
TCTTTCAGTACCTATAAATATTCTCTCAATACATACTTAAAATTTAACAGTACCTACGCAGCTTTTTTTATTTGCTGTAGGTACCGCAATATTTTATTAATGTACTGCAAAAATATGCGTATGTACACTAAGATTATATGTATGTACCGGCTGAATATATGTATTTTATGCAATTTTTTGTGTCAGCGAGAAATAATTAATTTTTTTATAAAAATATTTTCATAAAAATGTGATTTGAATAAATTTTCTTATTACTTTTGTGATTGCATTAACAATAAAAATCTTCAGTATTCGTTATATTTTTTTAAAAACTAAACACAATGAAAACAGCACAGCACACCTCCAAGGGCATTTCTCAATCGAGACAACTGGAAATTTCTAAAAACATTCATCAATCATTTAGGAATGATCTTGTAAAATTTACTGCTTTCGATCCGGAATTGAATTCCGATTATTCCAATCAGCTAATCCATAAGATTGGGGAAGTAGAAGGCATACCCGCCGACTATGTTTTGGTAGCCCAGCAAATGCAGGAAACTCAGAAAGTAATTACGTTCTCCAACTCAGCCATTTCCACCGTGCGAACCATAAGATATTACGTAGAAAAGGCTTTTCCTGACGATCATCTTCACCTTTACGAATTTGGCTACCCCGAACTAAAAAAGGTAATCAACACCCAAAGCAAGCTCATTTTGTTTCTGAAAAACTTCGTGATTACGCTGAATAAATACAAAACTGTGCTTTTGCAAAAAGGCTTGTCGCAAACTACTATTGATGAAATTATTCATCTTACCAACGATTTGGATACCTCAAATATAAATCAAGAGCAAGCCAAAAAAGCCCGCTACATTGCTACCGGCAACAGGGTAAAGGCTTACGACGAATTGTGGAAACTCACCGCTACCATTGCCAAAGCAGGCAAACTGATTTTTGAAGACGATCCCGACAATCAGCACAATTATATTTTAGACGATTCGCCTAAAAAGAAAACTGTAAAACTTGCTGAAGCAGAAGTAAACGCTGCCATTTTCCAAGGTACAGTTACCGATGCCGAAACCGAAGAAGTAATAGAAGATGCAATGGTTGAAATTTTGGGCACTACCCTCAGCACTACTACCGATGAGGATGGCGAATTTTACACCGACGAAGTAGTACCGGGAACATATACCATTAAAATTACAGCAGTTGGATACAAAGAATACCAACAAAGCGGCGTAGAACTAACTTCCGACAACGAAGAACAGGAATTTAGCTTTAGCTTAGCGAAAATTGCGGTAGAAGGAGTGTAATACCTTATATTAAACCTTATTTTAACCCTGACAGGGTTTAAAACCCTGTCAAGGTTGTGGCTCAACCCTATCAGGCATTTATGCTTTGATAGGGTTTTTGTATTAGAAATTTCTTAACATCTACAATAAACTTCAAATTTATTCAATAAAAAAAACACCAACTTATAGTCTTTATCATATATATTATTATTACTTTTGCTCTAAAATTCAGAAGGACTATTTTTAAAGTTTATATACTATAAATCAGTTTTTTAAAAAATATAATACAATGGAAAGAAAGAAAAAATTTATTACATGTGATGGAAATCATGCTGCAGCGCATATTGCTTATATGTTTAGCGAAGTTGCTGCAATTTATCCTATTACGCCATCTTCAAATATGGCAGAAAACGTAGATGAATGGGCTGCTACCGGAAGAAAAAACATCTTTGGTGATGAGGTAAAAGTAGTAGAAATGCAATCGGAGGGTGGTGCTGCAGGTGCAGTTCATGGTTCGTTACAAGCAGGAGCATTAACTTCAACCTATACGGCTTCACAGGGTTTACTGCTTATGATTCCTAATATGTATAAAATTGCCGGCGAATTATTACCTTGCGTATTTCACGTAAGTGCTCGTACATTGGCTGCACATGCTTTATCTATTTTCGGAGATCATTCCGATATCTATTCATGCCGTCAAACCGGTTTCGCTTTCCTTGCTACAGGTAGCGTTCAGGAAATTATGGACTTAGCAGGTGTTGCTCACTTATGCGCTATTAAATCCAGGGTTCCTTTCTGTCATTTCTTCGATGGTTTCAGAACCTCACACGAAATTCAAAAAATAGAAGTATTAGCTAACGAAGATTTAGCTCCACTTATCGATTACAAAGCATTGCAAGATTTCAGAGACCGTGCTTTAAATCCAGAACATCCTGTAATGCGTGGAACTGCTCAAAATCCTGATATTTTCTTCCAGGCCAAAGAAGCATCCAATACTTTTTATGAACCAATTCCTGATATGGTAGAAAACTACATGCAGGAAATTGCAAAACTTACTGGTAGAGTTTACCATCCATTTACCTATTATGGTGCTGCCGATGCCGAAAACATTATCGTTGCCATGGGTTCTATTACCGATACTACTAAAGAAGTGGTTGATCATTTAACAGCAAAAGGCGAAAAAGTTGGTTTAATCAGTGTACATTTATACCGTCCTTTCTCCGAAAAATATTTCTTCAATGTATTACCAAAATCAGTTAAGAAAATAGCTGTATTAGACCGCACCAAAGAAATAGGTGCCAATGGCGATCCTTTGTATTTAGATGTTGTTGAAATGTTCTATAACAAAGCTGTAAAACCAATCATCGTTGGTGGTCGTTACGGTTTAAGTTCAAAAGATACTACTCCAGCTCAAATAATTTCAGTTTTCGAAAATCTAAAATTAAAAGAATCAAAAAATCAATTTACAGTAGGTATTGTTGATGATGTTACTTTCCGTTCGTTACCATTATTACCAGAAGTAAGTTTGGGAACCAAAGGAACTTTTGAAGCAAAATTCTATGGTTTAGGTTCTGATGGTACCGTTGGTGCTAATAAAAACTCTATCAAAATTATTGGAGATTCAACCGATAAATACGCTCAGGCATATTTTGCTTATGATTCTAAAAAATCAGGTGGTATTACCGTTTCTCACTTACGCTTTGGCGATGCACCTATTCGCTCACCTTATTTAGTAAACACCCCTGACTTTGTAGCTTGCCATGTTCCTTCATATTTAGAAAGATATGATATGCTAAAAGGATTGAAAAAAGGAGGTACTTTCCTTATCAATTGCTTATGGGATGCTGAAGAAACAAAAAAACAACTACCAAATCACGTAAAAAAATACCTGGCAGTTAATAATATTAATTTCTACATTATCAATGCTACTGTAATTGCCGAAGAAATTGGACTTGGTAATCGTACCAATACCATTATGCAAGCAGCTTTCTTTAAAGTTTCAGGTGTAATTCCTTACGAAAAAGCAGTTGCTGAAATGAAATACGCTATTAAAAAGTCGTATGGAAATAAAGGCGAAAACATTATTACAATGAATAATGCCGCTGTTGATCGTGGTTGCGATGTTACTAAAGTTGAAGTTCCTGCCGAATGGGCTAATTTAGGTGCAACAACCGAAACTGACGGCAGAAATATTCCTGATTTCATCCGCAATGTAGTAGAACCTATCAATAATCTTAAAGGTGACGATTTACCTGTAAGTGCATTCTTAGGTAGAGAAGATGGAACTTTCCCAGCCGGTACTTCTGCTTACGAAAAAAGAGGTATTGCTGTAAACGTTCCTGAATGGTTACCCGAAAATTGTATTCAATGTAATCAATGTGCTTATGTATGTCCTCACGCTGCTATTCGTCCATTCCTTTTGAACGAAAAAGAAATGAAAAATGCACCAGCAGGAATTAAAACCTTAAAAGCTGTTGGTAAAGAATTAGTAGGTCTCGAATTTAAAATTCAGGTAACTCCATTGGATTGTACTGGTTGTAGCAACTGTTTTGATGTTTGCCCTGCTAAAACAAAAGCTTTAGAAATGAAACCGCTTGCAACTCAGATGCCAGAAACTAAAAATTGGGATTACCTTATTAACAACGTTTCTTACAAAACAGAACTAGCTCCAAGAGAAAAAACTTTCAAAAATAGTCAGTTTGCACAACCATTGTTCGAGTTCTCAGGAGCTTGTGCTGGTTGCGGCGAAACCCCATATATCAAATTAATTACTCAGTTGTATGGCGAAAGAATGATGGTTGCCAATGCTACCGGATGTTCTTCTATTTATGGTGGTTCTGCTCCTTCAATGCCTTATTGCAAAAATGAAAAAGGACAAGGTCCAGCTTGGGCAAATTCTTTATTCGAAGATAATGCAGAATATGGTTTTGGTATGGTTACTGCCGTTAACAAATTAAGAGACAGACTTAGTTTAATCATGAAAAATGCTCAAACCAGTACTTGTTGTTCAGATGAGTTGAAAGCATTATTCATGGAATGGATTGCCAGCAAAGAAGATGCTACTAAATCCAAAGAAGTAAGTGATAAAATTCTTCCATTGGTTGAAAAATGTGATTGTGAATGCTGCAAAGATATTTACAAACTACGTCAATATCTGGTAAAAAAATCAGTTTGGGTATTCGGTGGTGATGGTTGGGCTTATGATATCGGTTACGGCGGCTTAGACCACGTATTGGCATCAGGCGAAGACATCAATGTATTGGTAATGGATACCGAAGTTTATTCTAACACAGGTGGTCAATCATCAAAAGCAACACCAGTAGGAGCAGTGGCAAAATTTGCTGCATCAGGTAAAAGAATCCGCAAAAAAGATTTGGGTGCTATGGCAATGACTTATGGTTATGTTTATGTAGCTCAAGTATCAATGGGTGCAAATCAAAGCCAATATTTCAGAGTATTGAAAGAAGCAGAAGCTTTCCCTGGACCATCTATTATTATTGCTTACGCTCCATGTATCAATCACGGCTTGAAAAACGGAATGGGTAAAACACAGGAAGAAGCTAAATTAGCTGTTGAATGTGGTTACTGGCATTTGTATCGTTACAATCCTGCACTAGCCGAAGAAGGTAAAAATCCGTTTACATTAGATTCAAAAGAACCTGAATGGGATAAATTCCAGAATTTCTTAAACAGTGAAGTACGTTACTCTACTTTAAAGAAAACATTCCCTGCTGAAGCTTCTGAATTGTTTAAAGTAGCTCAGGAAAATGCTAAATGGAGATACGATGGTTACAAACGTATAGCTGCAATGGATTATACAAAATAATAACTTCTTAATATAAATAGTAAAAGCCGTATTGATTATTCAGTACGGCTTTTTTATTGAGAAAAATATGATTAGATTGCTTTTAAATAATCTTCTACTTCTTTTAGATAATTTTCTCTATCAACTTGTTCAGTTCCCATCATCGGGAAAAAGAAATGTTTGGACACTTCAATGCCGCAAAACTCAAAAATACCTTTATCCTGAGTTTGCATCAATGACTTCCACATTCCTGAAGGTTCGTAATACTCCTTTGGTGTTCCATGTGGTGTAACCAATATTGCTTTTCTTCCTTTCAACAAGCCTTCAATGCCTTGTTCTCCTACTTTGTAGGCAAAACCATAAGTAAATACTCTATCAATGTAACCTTTGGCAATTGCTGGCAAACCTGTCCACCAAATAGGATATACCATAACAATGGTATTTGCCCAAGTAATTATTTCTTGCTCAGCAACAATATCCGCAGGTGTATTTCCCGAATAAACACCAGCCAAATCATTGGCAGATAAAACACTGTTAAAGTTCATTTCATACAAATCCCTTACTTTTACATTGTCGCCTTTGGCAATCAGGGTTTGTTCAATTTTTGATTTTA
>CAZUCB010000155.1:0-5664 GCA_964618755.1 uncultured Bacteroides sp.
TGATTCCAAGGCTCATGCCAATAGAATGATTCATATTATAATTCATTTTAAATATAAATGGGCTTAGCCCAAGTCCGATTAAAGTAAATATGATACCACCAATAAGTTCCCATTTCCATGAAATTATAAGAATAATTAAAAGAACAAATGATGGAATTAAATGGATAAGAAACCCAATGATTTGTTGCTCAAAAGTGAGCTCAGGGGCAAATGAATCTGCTGCAAACATACTAATAAATAAAATTGCCAGCATACAAATAATTCGAGGTGTCCAGTGAAGAATTTTGACAGATGCTTCCATTTAATTTCAAATTTAATTAAACCATAAAATTGTTCAATCTTTGAATTTTTAATTAATAGAGGTTTTTTTAGTTGATGTTGAAATTAAGTAAAACTTTTCAGATAAATTTATACCTAAAATCTCTCTAATACTTTTTCTACCAAATCTCTAACAGGCTTTTTATAATCCTGACTAAATTGTTTTGAAACCCTATTGGCAATTAATACACAAACGGTAAGTGTTTCGTGTCCTAACATAGCACCTAAGCCATATAAAGCAGAGGTTTCCATTTCAAGATTACAAATCCTATGACCATTGTAGCGGAAAGTTTCTAATTTATCATTAATTTGAGGATACGCCAGTTCCAATCTAATTTGCCTGCCTTGTGGTCCGTAAAAACCTGGAGCTGTTGCTGTAATGCCTTTATTAAAGCCTTCGCCCAATTTATCCAATAATTTATTCGATGCTTTTACTACATAAGGTGTAGGTAAGTTGTCACCCCATTGTGTATGATTAATAAATGCTGTTGCCATTTCCTGATCGCATACATTTTTTGATGCTTTGTAAAAGTGCAACATGCCATCTAATCCTAAACCATATTCCGACATCATAAAAGAATCCACAGCTAAATCGCCTTGCAAAGCTCCAGAAGTACCCAATCTTACAATATTTAAAGTTGTATGTTTATCTTTTGGTTCACGTTTAACTAAATCCACGTTTACCAAGGCATCTAACTCATTCATTACAATGTCAATATTGTCAGGTCCCATTCCTGTTGAAATAACACTAATGCGTTTATTTTTAAAATAACCAGTATGTGTACACAATTCTCGATGAAGTATTTTACATTCAATTTTGTCGAAAAGAGCTGAGATTTCGGGTACTCGACCAGGGTCACCTACAACGATAATGTTTTCTGCTAAGTTTTCAGGATGTAGGTTCAAATGATAAATTGCCCCATTAGGACTGATTATCAATTCAGATTCTTTTATTTTTGTCATTGTTGAAACAATTTATTTAGTATATTTGTTTAGTTTTTCAAAATTAAGAATTTATCTTATACAAATACATTAATTTTATTATAAAATGAACGAAAAAAAGAATATTTTAGTACCTATCGATTTTAATCAAAAGTCACTAATCGCTTTGGAACAAGCTACCAGCGTGGCTAAATTACTGAAACACGATATAATGTTGTTGTATGTTCATGAAGAAAGTGGAATTTTTGCAAAACTTTTTTCTGACTCTCAGGGCGAAGACAAAGCATTAGAAACTATTCAGGTTAAAATGGATGAAATTGCTTCAGAGTTTAATGCTTTATCAGGTATAAGTATCAAAAGTATGCTAGCCAAGGGGAGGGTATCTTCAAAAATTGTAGAAATTGCCGAAATAATTAACTCGGAGTTGATTATTATGGGAACCAATAGTGAAGTTGAATTCAAAAAAACAATTGGAGCCAATACACATAGAGTAGTAAGATGGGCTAAATGTCCAGTAATTACAATCAATGGTTTGCACCATGAAAAAGGATGCAGAAGCATTTTATTACCACTCGATTTAAGTATCGAAACTCGCCAAAAGGTCACCAGGGCAATTGAAATGGCAAAATATTTTGGGGCAACTATCAAAGTGGTGTCAGCATTATGGTCGAAAAGCAATAGAGAAGTTGCTAAAAAACTTCATGCTCAGCTTAATCAGGTTCATAACTACATTGTTGAAAGGAATGTTCAATGTCATTCAGAAATTATTGAAAGCACACAAACAGAAAAAACATTGGTACCAATGATTCTTAAATATGCAGAAGAACAAGGAGATATTGATTTAATTATGATTATGACTCAAAAAGAAATTGGTTTTGTAGATTATTTTATGGATTCAGATGCACAAGAAACAATCAGAACTTCTGAAATTCCTGTAATGTGTATTGCTCCAAAAGAAATTGGTATTATTCAATCCAAAGGATTTTAAAAAATGACTGCAGAAATTATAAGTATTGGTGATGAGTTGCTTATAGGTCAAGTTGTTAATACCAATGCTTCTTGGATGGCAACCCAATTGAATTTGATAGGGATTGATGTTGTACAAATAACTGTAATTTCAGATAATAAAGAAGCCATTAAAACTAGTATTGACAATGCTTTCAAACGTGCTGATATTATAATGATGACAGGTGGTTTGGGTCCTACCAATGATGATATTACGAAGGTTTGTCTTTGTGAGTATTTTGATTCTAAATTAGTTTTTGATGAATCAACTTATTTGAGAATTGAGAAATTGTTTGCACAAAGAGGTTTTGATGTAACTGCGTTAAATCGCCAGCAAGCAGAGGTTCCCGATAAATGTAAAGTAATTCCGAATAACAATGGTACAGCATCAGGAATGTGGTTTGAAAAAAATGGGAAAATATTGATTTCAATGCCAGGTGTTCCTTTTGAAATGAAAACTATGGTTACTGATTTCATAATCCCCCAACTAAAAATATTAAATAAGGTTGTAATATTTCATAAAACTATTCATATACAGGGCATAGGGGAATCTTTTTTAGCTGACTTAATCAAGGATTGGGAAAATCAATTGCCTGGTAATATTAAATTAGCTTATTTACCTCAACCTGGTCTTATTAGATTGAGATTGAGTGCAAAAGGAATAACTACAGATAATCTCGATGAGCAGGTTTTTACTGAAATTGAAAAATTGAGAAAAATTATTCCCGATTTAATATTTGGTTATGATGATGAAACGCTCGAAGAAGTTGTTGGTGAATTATTGACAACTAAGAATTTGACTGTTTCAACAGCAGAAAGTTGTACTGGTGGTTATCTTTCTCATTTAATTACTTCTATTCCGGGAAGTTCGAGCTATTATAAAGGCAGTATTATTGCTTATTCTAATGAAGTAAAAATGCAAATATTAGGAGTTAGCAAAGAAACGCTTGAAAAATATGGAGCAGTGAGCAATCAGACTGTTAAAGAGATGGCAATTGGAGTTAGAAATCTTTTAAAAACAGATTATTCAATTGCAGTATCTGGTATTGCCGGACCTGATGGTGGTTCAGATGAAAAACCGGTAGGTACAATTTGGATTGCAGTTGCCGATAAAAATGGTGTTGTTGCTGAAAAGTTTTTGCATGGTGAAGACCGCACACGCAATATCAGAAAAGCTGCATTGAGTGCATTGATGCTACTAAGAAAAGATATACTACAAGAATGTTGATAAAAACGATGTTTTTTTTGAAAAAACATTTGTAGTTAAAAAATAAATTTGTACTTTTGCACTCCATTTTTGAAATGAGTCATTAAAAAAACATATAAAAATGTCTAAAATTTGCGATATTACAGGAAAAAAAGTGATTACTGGAAATAAAGTTTCTCACTCAAATATAAAAAGTAAAAGAAGATTTTATCCAAATCTTCAAACCAAGAAATTTTATATTCCAGAAGAAGAGTGTTGGATTACGTTGAAAGTATCAGCAAATGCTATCAGAACGATTAGTAAAAAAGGTATTTCTGCTTGCTTAAAAGATGCAGAAATGAAAGGCTTGATTGTTTTCTAAATCAAATAAAAATATTCTAAAAGAGGCTGAATTTAATCGTTCAGCCTCTTTTTTTTACCGTTATCTGATTTGTTGCTACCGTTAACTGATTGTTATTTTTTTAAATTACTTTTCCTGTTTACTTTTATATCGTTATTAATTAAAAAATAGGAAAAATGAAAAAACATTTACAATTAACATTTTTAGGCATATTTTTGCTGCTTGTACAAAACGTCAATGCACAACCTATACGCACTTTAAAGGCTAAAAGTACTCCTTTGATTGATGGACATTATAATTATCAGGAATGGTCTGATGCTGATACTGCATCAATCAATTTAATAGATGGTCGTTTCATTAACGTAAAATTTAAACGTGATAATACGGCTTTTTACTTTGTGTTTTATGGCCCAATAGCTTCTTATGGTGGTGGTTATGCAATGTTTCCGGAAGTAGCTTTTGATCCTTTGCACAATAAAGGCAATGTATGGCAAAGTGATGATCAGTGGTTTCATGTTTCTTATACTGATTGTAGCAATATTGGTTTACCAGATGTTTGGGCTAACTGTATTGGCACACAACCAGATTGGACAGGAATTCCAAATTTTTCAATGAGTTTACAACCCGACACTATTGAAATGGCAATTCCATTTGCTAAGTTACAATTAAATATCCAAACAACCGATACTATAGGCTTTTGTTTAATGACGAATACCTCAACAGGTACACCAAATGACATTGTACGTACTTGGCCTCAAAGCTCTAATAAACAAATTCCTCAAAGTTGGGCAAAGATAGTTATAGATCGTACAATTGGAATTAGAACAGAAGCTACATCTCAAGAAAATCCTAATATATGGTTTGATTCACAATTAGATAAAATTAATATAAATTTTCATAATGCTAAATGCAATATATTTAAAGCGCAAATATTTGATATTACAGGAAAACAATTAATTCAAATAGGACAAAAAATTTATGATGATTTTACAAGTATTAACGTTTCACACTTAAAATCAGGGATTTATTTTGTTCAACTAAAAACAGAAGATAATACAAAAACGATAAAGTTTATTAAAAGATAATACATTGTAGATAAAGTATTTATTCGAAATATTTAATAAAAAAATATAAAATGAAAAAAATTACGCTTTTAATGGTATTGATTATCGGAATGCAAATTCATACATTTTCGCAAACACCTCACAGCGATACACTTTCCGTTAATAATATAAAAGCTTTGGTAAGGGTAGGAGGAATGCAATTCCGCGAAGGTGATTCACTTACGATTTCATCACTACCAGTTTATCAATATCCCAACGGAAGCAATAAAACTACTATTTTTAATAGTTGTTTGTGGTTAGGAGGAATAGATAATAACAATCAACTCCATCTTGCAGCTGAAAGATTTTGTCAAAATGGTACAGACTTTTGGGGTGGTCCTTTAACAACGGATGGAATGGCTTCAACAACTCCATCTATAGCTGTAAACTGGGATAATGTATGGAAAATTAATAAACAAGATTTAGTTAATTATCTGAATAGTGCTGCTTATCCATCGAATCCCCCAGCTTTTGTGCTTAACTGGCCTGCTCATGGGGATACTGTTTTACATCAAAGTTATCAATTAGCTCCTTTTGTAGATTTAAACAATAATGGAAAATATGAACCTTATTTAGGCGATTATCCTAAAATTTATGGCGATCAATGTATCTTTTTTATTATTAATGACCAGAAAATACATTCTGAAACAGCAGGAATACCCATAGGTGCTGAAATTCATGTTTTTGCGTATGCATTTAATAACCCTTCTGATTCCGCATTGTATAATTCGATTTTTTATAAATATAAA
>CAZUCB010000156.1:0-5577 GCA_964618755.1 uncultured Bacteroides sp.
AAATAAGAATAATATTCAAATAAGAATAATATTACTCATTTTTCAGATTATTTTATAAACATTTATATCAGTTCTTTATTCCATTTTTTCCCATCGAATAACATAACTGTGTTGAATCCAATTTCTTTTAGAATATCAACGGTTTCGTTAAAATACAAATTTAATTCTTCGGGTTTATGTGCATCAGCACTAATAGTTATAGGGATTTTTAAACGATGCAGTTCTTTAAGAATTGGGATTCCAGGAAATAATTCATCTGAACGTTTTTTATATATTCCTCTGGTATTTACTTCAACAATACATTCTTGTTCTTTTATTAAACTTATCGTTTCATTTACCAATTCTTTATACCATTTCTCGGTTTGAATAAAAAAACGATTTTTGTTATTCATTTTTATTTTATCAAAATGTCCGATAATATCAGGTTTTTGGGTAATAATCATTTGATTTATCTGATGATAATAAGCTTTTACCGCATTTTTAATATCTCCATTGAATAGTTTCTGCAAGCCTTCATCGTATGAGGCTATATTTCCACCATCAATAAACCAAAGTTGATTCTTGTTTTCGGGATTTACCACTAAATGAACAGAACCAATGGTATAATCTAAATTACATAAACTTCTAAAATCCTGAAAATCTTTAGTAATCCCTGTGATATAGTCAATTTCCAGTGAAAGATAAATATGAATAACATCGGAATATTTTTCTTTTAATTTCCGGATAGTATTACAATAAGTTTGTAATTCTTCATCTTTAATAGCAAATCCATTTTCTAAAGGTATTGGGGCATGCCCTGAAAAACCAAGTGAATGAAAACCTAATGCAATGGCTTGTTTAATATAAGCTTCAGGTTCTGAGTTGCCGTCACAGTATGAAGTGTGTGTGTGAAAATTAAATAAGTTCATAAAGTTTGTTTAGTTCATAATGTAATCATAAGTCCGAAGTGTGGAAGTATCATAAATTGTATTAAAATTCCTCGGTATTATCAACAATTTTGTAAAGTTTATCTTGCCTTCTGACAATTTCGTTGACAGGGATAGAACAGCTGATACCTTTTACTGCTTCATTCACAGGTGTTAATTCAACCCGGATTTCAGAAACAACATCCTCATAAACTCCGGTTGTAGGACCAATAATATGAATTTCATCGTTCAATTGTAAAGAGTGGGTTTCTATTTTAACTTCTGCTACCTTGAGGTTTGCAAAATAATTGGTAATTTTACCAATATATATTTTCTTTTTAGTTGCCTGCGAACCATGACTTTTGGCCCATTCACCCATTTCTCTTCCTAAATAATAACCATCCCAAAAACCACGATTGTAAACGGTAGTGAGTTTTTCAGTCCAGCGTTCAATGTTTTCTTCGTTATAAGTGCCATCGAAAACTGCGTCTGCAGCTTCTCTGTAACATTGAGTTACTGTTTTTACATATTCAGGGGATCTGCCTCTGCCTTCAATTTTTAATACTTTTACGCCTGCTTTGAGAATTTTATCCAAAAACCCAATGGTTTTTAAATCTTTTGGCGACATAATGTACTCGTTGTCAACTTCCAGTTCTACACCTCCGTCTTTATCGGTAACATGGTAAGGGCGGCGACAAACCTGCAAACAAGCACCTCGATTAGCCGAAGCATTCAAATTATCCAAACTCAGATAACATTTTCCAGAAACAGCCATACACAATGCACCATGAGCAAAAACTTCAATTTTAATCAGTTCGCCATTAGGTCCTTTGATTTGTTCTTTTTCAATTGTTTGAGTGATATCGGCTACTTGTTTCAAGCTCAATTCGCGGGCAGTAACCATTACGTCAGCAAATTTCGCATAAAACTTAACAGCTTCTATATTTGTGATATTACATTGAGTGGAGATGTGTATTTCCATACCAATGCTGCTGGCATAGCCAATTACTGACATGTCAGATGCTATAATTGCAGTTACCCCGTATTTTTTTGCCGCATCTACAATTTCTTTCATCACTTCTATTTCGTGATTAAAGATAATGGTATTTACAGTTAAATAAGTCTTTACATTATTTTCTTTACAGATGTCAGTGATTTGGATTAAGTCGTCAATACTGAAATTATTGGAAGACTTTGCCCTCATGTTCAATTGTCCAACTCCGAAATAAACAGCATCTGCTCCACCCTGAATAGCAGCCATTAATGCCTCATACGAACCTACTGGCGACATGATTTCAATGTCGTGTTTTGTCATCTTTTATATATTTTTTGCAAAGTTAAGCTTTTCTTACAACTTGATTAAATTCTTCGCTCAACAAACTATTTGGAAGGTGCAAGTTAGAAATGCAACAAATCACAACAAAGATGCATAAAGTATTTTAATGAGAATCTTACAGATATTGATGTTTAAATAGCTTTTGAAATCAACTCAATAATATCATAATTGGCTATTTCTTCTTCCTTGTTTTTGTATTTGATGCCATCGGTAAGCATTACCATGCAATAGGGGCAGGCTGTGGCAACTATATCGGCTTTGGTTTCAATTACATCTTCAATACGTTCGATAAATACTTCTTTATCTCCTTTTTCGGCTTCTTTAAACATCTGGGCTCCACCGGCACCGCAGCAGAGGGCAAAACTCTTGCATCGCTTCATTTCTGTGCGGTTTTCGGTTAGTTTGTCCAGCAATTCTCTTGAAGTATCATACATATTATTAGCTCTTCCCAGATAGCAGGGATCGTGATAGGTAATTCTGTTTTCTTTCAATATATCAGGATTTACTTTTAATTTACCTTCATCCATCAGTTTTTTTAGTAAATCAGTAGCATGTATAACTTCAAATTCAGCTCCTAAATCGGGGTATTCATTTTTGAAGGTATTGAAACAATGTGGACAAAAAGTAACAATCTTTTTAACCTCATACATCTTCAATATTTCAATAATGGTAAGTGCCTGCATCTGAAATAGCATTTCATTTCCGGCTCTTCTGACTGGATCGCCGCAGCAGGTTTCTTCTTTACCAAGTACTGCATAATCAACCTTGCAAACTGTAAGTATTTTGGCAAATGCCCGACTTATCTTCTTAGCCCTATCATCGAATGAACCCAGACATCCTACCCAAAACAAAAACTCTGGTTTATTTCCTTTTGCAAAACATTCAGACAATATGGGGATTTCTATATATTCCATAAAAATAGATTAACTGATTAATAGAATCTTTTTACTTTAAACTTTATGAACTTTAATACTTTATGAACTTATATGATTTCTTTTGTCCATAATAATCGGTCTTCTGGTGAAAACTGCCATGGAGCACCGTTGTTTTCTACGTTGGTAATTGCAGATTTTACACCTGATGGGGCTGCACTTTCTTCCATTACCAGATATCTGCGCATATCAACAATTAAAGAAGGGTGATTGATATTTACCGGACATTCCTGAGCACAGGCATTGCAGGTGGTACAAGCCCAAATTTCCTCGTAAGAGAAGTATTCTTTGTTAAGTGATTTCTTATCGTTAAAATCTTTGCCATTTTTAATTAAGCCTGGGCCTTTTTCTTTCATACGTGCTCGAAGATCCATCATTAGTTTACGTGGCGAAAGTTTTTTACCTGTGATATTTGCAGGACAAACAGATGTACATCTGCCGCATTGAGTACAAGTTAATGCATCAAAATAATTTTTCCAGTTTACGTCTTCAGCATCTTTAACTCCAAAGCGTTCGGGAACAGCATTCGGATCTCCGGCTGCAAAAGCAGTTTCTGGATTCATCATCATTTTTACTTCCTTGGTTACATTTTCCATATTATACAGTTTTCCAAGAGGTTCCAGTCTGCTCAGAAATACATTGGGAACCGACAGAAATACGTGGAAGTGTTTGGAATAGGGGAGGATATTGGCAAAAATAAATATCAGCAGAATATGCATCCACCAGAAAAGTTCATAAAAAAACTGTTGAGTATCTGCACTTGAATTTACAACACAGACCGAGAGTATGTTTGCAATAGGATAAAATCCGGCAGCTTGTTGTTGATGCAAAGCAACATAAAATGTATTTATTCCCAGCAATGAAACCATTAATAACAATATCATACTTAAAGCAATATATGCATCCAAATGATTTTTGTGTGTTAACTCCACTCCACTGAATCGTTTGATTTTCAGAAATGCTCTCCTTCCGATAAAAAGAACAATCATTACCAATACGATGGCTGCGAAAATATCGCCCGAAGCAAAAATAATATTATAAACAATACCCAGAAAAGCCAGCGATTTATCGCTTCCGCTAATACCATCCAATACCATTTCGATACTGCCGATTGATATTACACAAAAACCCCAGAAAACCAAAGCATGCATTAGCCCGATAACTGGTTTTCGGAATATTTTACTCTGACCTATTGCAACATTTAGCATCATAGTAAACCTCTTGCCAAAATCTTTTATTGGAAAAGGCTTGGTGAGTTTAAATAATGCAATAAGCTTATAAACAGTAAAAGAAAATATCCCAAGGGTAAGCAGAAAGATAATAATAAAGATGATTTGCTTTAACATAAGTAGTTTATTTGAATAATAGATTGTTTTATTTCAACAAATGTACATTAAAAATCACATTATTCCATTTTTAAATACGAAAATTAGTCAAAAAACTAAAGATATTTGTCATCTTTTGGAAAATTCCCAGTTGATTGCAACGAAAATAAATAATCTTTAACTTTTCTCCAATCTTTAGAAGGGAATTTCTTCTTAGTATTTATTATTTAGCATTGAAGACAAAAATTTCAATCCTTGATTCGTATTGCATGTGGCTTATATTCTGTGCTGATATTTATCATTTATAATTCATTATTCATCATTCTTTTAGCGATAAACTTTTTCACGCTTTTGATGTTTATTACTTTGCACAATTTCAGGCATTACGTATGCCTTTGAATTCAAACTAAACAATACAATCTTGCTATTAAATATTTACGAATGTATAGAATCGAATCGAAAATAGATACGTCATCGGAAGATTTTAAGAAAAACAAGGAGGAATATCTTAAAATTCTCAACGAATACAGGGAAATCCTTGGCCGAATGAAGCAGGGTGGTCCGGCACAAGCTATTGAAAAACACAAGGAAAGAGGCAAATTGCTCGTTCGCGAACGCATTGATTTGCTTATTGATGCCAATACCCCTTTTTTGGAATTATCACCACTTGCATCCTATAATCAATACGATAATCAGTTTCCTTCATCAGGTATTGTTACCGGCATCGGCGTTATACATGGCAAGGAAACCGTTATCATTGCCAATGATGCAACGGTAAAGGGCGGTACTTATATTAAAGAATCCATCAAGAAACACATCCGTGCTCAGGAAATAGCTATGGAAAACCATTTGCCCTGTGTATATCTGGTTGATTCGGGCGGTGTATTTTTACCCGAACAGGCCAATGTTTTTCCCGATAAATATCATTTCGGAAGATTTTTCTTTAATCAGGCACAAATGTCGGCAATGGGGCTGCCTCAGATTTCGATAGTCATGGGAAGCTGTACTGCAGGCGGTGCTTATGTTCCGGCTATGAGCGACGAAACCATTATTGTGAAGGATCAGGGAACTATATTTAT
>CAZUCB010000157.1:0-5534 GCA_964618755.1 uncultured Bacteroides sp.
CACCACTGGCGTCGGTTGTACTTCCTATTACTGAAGGATCTCCATTATAACAGATGGTTTCGCCGATTGAAGCTATAGTTCCTGAAGTAAAGTTATTATAAACTGTTACAGACTTTATTGTTGCTGAATCAGCAGTGCAACTATTACTGTTAGTATAATTAACACTTATATTTTTAGCACCTGAAACAGTCCAAGTAACCGCAGCAGAATTAGAAGTACTTCCTGCTGTAATTGTCCCTCCAATTATACTCCAACTATAAGCAGTCATCCCTGATTCTGTTGAGTACGTATTTCCAGTAGAGTTGAAACAAGCAGATGCATTGCCTGTTATTGTAGGGATAGGCAATGAATTTACAGTTCCGCTTACAGCTACATTTTGAGTGGTAGCACCGGTTGAAGTAAGTACTACATTGCCTGATGGAGTACCACTTGAAGCACTGGTTAAACGAACATAAATTGTTGTACTGGAAACACTGCCGTCACTTTGAGTTAAAGTGATTGAACTGGCATAACCCGTACCTGAAGCTGTAGAAATTTCAAATCCGGTGGGTGCTGTTATAGTTATATTGGCTGTTAAATTGGACCCTGAAGCTGTAAAGCTTTGGTATGTCGAAACCGTTCCTATACAGGAGGTAAATGCACTTAAACTACCGGTTGTTGATATTGTAGGTTGTGTTGTAGTCTGTGTTTTTGGATTATTGGTAGCTGAAGTGGTATTATAGGCTTCGTTTCCAGCTACACCATTGTAGTCGCATACATGAACCTCATATGCAGTGTTTGCTGTAAGTCCTGCTACCGTTACAGAAGTTCCCGTTCCGTTGTAAACACAATACCAAGCTGTGCTTCCTATCTGTATGCCGCTTCCGAAAATAGTATTTGCTGTATACGTTGTTGCATTTACAGGTGATGCACTTCCTGAAGAGGCTTGTTTTACAAAAACAGCACGATTTGTCCCCGTGCCATTGGTCCAAGATATACCCATTTGTGTGTTGGCTACCGAAGAAAATAAAATATTGCTGGCTTGTGTTGCAGGTGTTTGCAAAACTGTAAGGGTAACAGGGGTACGCGTTGCACTAGCACAGGGTGTGGGAATTGCATATACCAAATCAACAAGCCACCATTTTCCTCCGGAAGCTCCAGTGGGCATTACATCACCAGTTGACTGATAAGCATTAACAATAACACCTTTAGCAAAAGTAGTATCCATATCAGATCGACCATAAAAACCCCCATTATTATATACTCCTATCCGATAGGTTACACCTGCTGTAAGAATGATAGGTGTTGCTAGATTCACTTGTGTCCATGTGCCGTCAGTACCACTAACAGCTTGGCTGACAAGCAATGTTCCCGCATCTGTCCAAATAGATATTTTTGACCCATAATATCGTCGTACTGCAGTTATCGTAAGGTCAGTAGAAGGCGTAAATGAATAGCCCAATGTCCAATTCCCCGAACCGTGGTTGCTATAAACAACATTACCTAGTATATTTCCGTAACTTATATCTGAGGATGTTTCGGCATAATAAGTAGTAGTTGAAGCAGGTGTTACGGCATAATTTGCCCCACTGGCACTACTTCCAACCAATGTTCCGCCTGAAGATGCTGTCCACCAATCAATAGTGCTGGTTGCTGTGGCTTTTAACTGTGATGTGGAACCATTGACCATGCTTGATGGCGTTGCTGTTACAGAGATGGGTGCTGCTGGTCTCGCAATGAATGTAATATTTACATCATCAGTTGATATGCAAGAATTGGAGGTAATGGTCCAACGCAAAAGATAGGTACTTCCAGCTGTTCCTGTAAAAGTTGATGTTGCACTTGAAGGAGTGCTTACTGTACCGCCTGTACCATTTATTATACTCCACTCTCCGGTTCCTACGGATGGTGTGTTGCCGGCAAGGGTAACTGATGTTATTCCACATGTAGCAGTCCCTGCTTGGTCTGTACCTGCGTTAGCAGTTGTTGGTATTGGTACTGTTATTTGAACCACATTTGATTCTCCTGCTGCAGGCCAGGTTGCTAAACAAGCTGCTTTTGACAATCGCTTATACCAGGTGGATTGCGTTAGGGTTCCGGGGCTATAGGTCGATGAATTGCTTGATGCAATATCAGTAAAGCCCGATGAAGAACTTGTGGTGGAAGATTGCCATTTATACTCCAATAACCCAGTATTGCCACTGGGCAAAGTTGAACTTGTCAAACTTGCAGGTGTTACACCTGAACAAATTGTTTGTTCAGGTGTAATTGCGCCACCACTGGTAGGATTAACAGAAGCCGGAGGATCAACCACAACTTCATAAATCCCCTTTACAGTACCCCAATTTACATAACTAGTACCATCATTATAATATACAGAATAATAGGGTATGCTCCCAGTACCGGTATAAGTAGCGGTGTAAGTCATATCAAACATGCTACTCCATCCTTCCATGACTATCCAATAAGTTGTAGATGCTGCAATACGTGTAGAACATGGAGCCATGAATTCATAAATATTGTTGCTAGTTAGTTGTCCAGGCCCTAAAGTTGCCAAAAGTGTCCCTGGCTGGTTACCCGCACCACTTGAATATAATTTTAAAGTATTGTAAGCTGGAGTTCCCATAGCATATTTCAATTTGAATGAGTACAAGGTATGTGTATAATCATCAGTTGTAAATAATAGTGCGCTACCACCAATGTTCCCTCCATAACCACCTGTAACTGACAAATTACTAACAAGTGAAGTTTGACTTATTGCATTTACTGCAAAAGCAGCAAAAAGCAGGATTAGCATGATTTTCTTTTTCATAGAGTGATTTTTTAAATTATTATATCTGTGTAAATACCTGAATATTTTTTACAACCGTCATATACAAAAATAATAACAAAATCTTTTAAAATCTAAATTATTTAAAACAACTGATTAAAACCACTACTCAAAATATACCTAAGGACTTAAAACATTAAATAACAGCAAGCTTTTTTAAACAATTAGACTTTTACAAAATAATAAGTTACGGGAAATAAATTAATTATACTTTATCTGTTATAAGTATAATTTTGAAAACACAATGAATTAAAGAGATTCTAATAATTCGGAAGGGTTTAATAATTTTTAATCAAATAGCTTTCAAGGTTGGAATCAGGTAAAAGTTTCATCTTTTTACGAATGCTATTACGTTGGTTTTCAATCGTACGTTGACTACGATGAGTTAGCAGGGCAATATCTTTTGTAGTCATATTCAGGTGAAGGAAACTACATATTTTAATTTCTGCAGGTGACAAATCAGCATAATCGGAAAAAAGTTTTTTATAAAATCCTTCGTGAACCTGTTCATAACGAGTTTCAAAATCTTTCCAGGCTCCCTTAGGTACCACATTATTTATTTCATTCAATATTTCAGATAGTGAATTTTTAGTCTCAATATTTGTTTGTTTATCGATAATGTCCATGACTTTCTCTGAAAATTGATTGCTAAATTCAGTAAGGCTTGCCAAATGAAGTGCATTGGTTATCAATTCTTTATTTTTTAGTTCAAGATTCAGTCTGGTTTTTTCAAATTCTGTTTTTTGTAACTCATTACGATACAATAATTTTCTACTCTTTAAAGTCAATAAAAAAATAACAAATATAATAATGATTAAAATAACTAAAACAGCAATAATAATCATTCGAATTTTACTTTTTTCACTTTGAACATCGACATTTAATTGAGCAATTTCTGCTTCTTGCTCTGCCTTATTATACTTTTTTTGAAGTTCATTAATTTGCTTTTTCAACTCAAGTCCTGATGATGTATCTTTTAAACTCGAATAATTTTCAAAATGGAAAAGTGCTGAATCATAATCACCTAAAGATTTAAAGGATTTATATATATAGGATTCAATTTCAATTTCAATATCAGTGAGTTTCAAACCCTTAATTTTAATTAATCCTGAACTTAATAACCGAACTGCTTTTTTATGCATTCCCTGCTTTGCAAATAATTCTCCCCGATTTATTTCATTTATAATCAATCCAAAACCAATATTATACTTTTTACATAAAAATAATGAACTATCATAATACTTTTCTGCATTTTTAAAATCATTTTTCTGAAAATATATATTACCAATATTCAGGTAAGTTTTTGCCAAATCAGCATTTCTGCCCATTTTCTCATATATTTTTCTTGAAATAATATATGTTTCTTTGCTTTTTTCTAATGAATCTAAACCTATATAAATAATACCCAGATTATTATAATTTTCTGCTAATCCAGTCAAAAAGCGATTATGTTCATTAATTATTCTGGATTTATTGAGATAAAAAAGAGCCAAAGAATTCTGATTGATGCTTCTATAAAGCAAAGCTAAATTATTATATACAATTGCTAATGATTTTTCATTTTTCTCCTGTACAAACAATTCAGAAGTTTTCAGATATAACTTTATTGCTTTCAACTTTTCCCCAGAATTATCAGCAATTTTTGCTTTATTGTTGTATATAGCTGATAAACAATTATCAAACTTATTTATTCGTGCAAAATATTCGGCTTCATTTAAAATAGAATCTGCTTCTTTGAAATTTAATTTACGAAATTGTATTTCAGCTAGTTCTATTTGGTTTAATGTCCTATACCAATTATTGCGATTATCAATAGACAATTGTAATGAAGAAATAATGTTGATATAAGCTTCATCCTTCTGTTCGAGTATACGGTAACATTTTCCTTTAATATACAATGCTTGTATTTCTGCATCAATAAAATGAAAATTCTGACTAAGAGATAAGGTAGTATCAATAATTTTAAGAGCTAATTTTGGATTAGATTCAATAAAAGATAAAGCTTGCTTATTTTTCCATTCAATTTCTTTTAATGAAATTTGCTTTTTGTTTATGGTTTTGTTTTCAGAAGTATTATTACAGGAATTAATGAAAAGCAAGATAAAAAAAACTAAAACAACTGCTATTGCTTTTATACATATTGTTTTAATATAAAAATATCTGAATATTTTTTTTGTTTTCATTATGGCAAAAATAATATTTTTCTGATTAATTTATTGCATTAAACAAATTTACTTTGGTTATTATATTTCAAATATTTATTACACAAAAAATAGCCTGTATCGATTGATACAGGCTATTTTGTAATAGATTATTGGTTATTAGGTTATTATATTTACAATGCTTAATTTTCAATCTTTCAAATTCCTAATTCCCATTTATTTCCAACTCACTTTCACATTTTGCGTAGCAATGGAAGTTATTACTCTCACCATATACACAGCAGGAGCTAATTGCAACTTAGTATTAAATACATTGCCATTGCCTTCTGCTTTGAATACGCAAGCTCCCGTGAGTGAATATACTTCAACTGTTTGCAATTCTTCGCCGGTTTGGGCTATAATATTGAGTTCGTTGTCGTTTTCAAACACCTTCACATCTGATGTGGTTAATGCAGCATTTGTGTTGTTGAAACGGATAAAGAATCTACCGATTACATTTTCAGTTGGTAACTCAAATTCGTAAGCTGTATTTTCAGCTAAGCTAATAAGCTTTCCTTTGAATC
>CAZUCB010000158.1:0-5469 GCA_964618755.1 uncultured Bacteroides sp.
AAATGATTGATATCGTTGCAAAATTTTTAGGAAAAGGCGTTTTTTTTGAAGGCATTTTTACTATCTTATTGCTTCTTGAGGAAAAGCCTCATCGTTTTTTTTGATAAAAGCAGCAATTATTAATGAAAGAACAGCAGAAACTAACGGAGCAATATACAAATTAGAAATAAATTGTTTAAGAGGATTCATTTTTTCCTGCATCTTTAGAACTTGTTCTTGCAATTTATCTTCAGGTAAACCATATCCTTGCATCATTTCTGCAAATCTATCAACTTGTTTTGGCATGTAAGCTGTGTCAAATATACCATAAAATAAATAATTAAAAATACCTGATATCCACATTGCAACAACGGCCATAACTAAACCTGAGAAAAAACATTGCCAATAAGTAATTCGACCTTCTAAAATTTTTCTTTTGTAATGATTCATTGTCATTATTAAAAATCCAATGAGCAATCCAAATGTAATCAGAAAAGTTAGAATTCCAAACCAAATACTAAACATGTTTATGTCGAATACGTAAATGATTACAGAAAATAAAATCATTAATCCACCGGTTATTAAACCATTTTTTAGAGAAATGTTTAAAAAAGCAGTTTTTGATGTTTCCATATTGTTAAAATTTTAAATGATATAAATGTATTAATTGCAAAAATAAGTATTTTATATAAGAATTTATTGAAAGCAATAATTATTTTTATTTGTTATTTTTAGGATTACTGAATAATTCCCTAATATTATCAAATTCACGGCGATAAAAGAAGCCTATCCCTTGTGTATAAGGGGAAATTGTATTCATAAACTCATTGGTATTAGAACGGTTGAATACTTTAAACCTAAATCTTCCATCTTCAGTAATATTATATTCAACGTTTACATCACCAACAATATTAGTACTTTGCTTTGCAGCGGCATCAGTAGTTTTAACGGCACCTCCGAAACCTCCGTTAACATCTATTGTAACTCTATCATTAATGATTTGTTTTGATAAAGCTATTTGTACTTCTTGATAACTAAGCTGATCACCTGGACGATAATTTACACCAATATCAATAAATTCAATATTCTGGGATAAAATATTACTAACTTGATTAGAAAGCATTTCAAAAGAAGAATTCCCCACACTTGTTGTAACTGAAGAGCTATAAGTATTTCTATTTTGTGAAATAAAGTTATTTGTCATCAATAAAACAAAGTTCTGCTGTAACATCAATTGTTTGTCGTTGCGATCGAGAATACTAAAAAAACGATCTTTTGTTTCCTGATCCACACTTGGAAGTCCGATATCAAAATCAACAGAAGGGTTGTTAAGCTTTCCATCAATACTGATTATACTTTGAACAGGTACTTTCTTTTTACTAACATTGGTTTCAGCACTATTTATTAAAATAGGATACAAAGAAGCTCTAATATTATATATAGCTTTCATATTTACATTGGCATCATAAGGGTCGCCTTTCCAAGTGATGTTTGCTCCACTTTGAATATTAAATTTTTTATTGATAAAACTTTGAATTGAAAGGAAATATAAACCATCTCTAATAATATAATCACCAAACATTTTAAATTCACCTTCTTTATCTATTATTAACTGAATATTTCCATCGCCAAATGCTTTGATATTTCCCACAGTTTGAGGGGTTTCAAGGTTAATTCCAATTTCGGCTTCAGGTGTTATTTCAATCTCACATTTCATTGTTATACCATCAAAACGATTGCTTGATTTGGTAGGTATTATATATTCTTTTTGCTTTTCAATGAAAGTTATGAAATTATTTTCGCGTGTTTCTGTTCTATCTGAAAGGGGAATAAAAAGTGAGGTTTCTTTATTTGTTTTTGCTCTTATATCGAGATGAATGTCTCTATCAGTACCATTTATTTTTATCATTCCGCTTGCATAGGCTTTTCCATAAAACAACTCATTATCAGTTGAAATAGTATTTAAAACCATTAAATTATTGTATTTTAAATTAAGGTCTATTTTTATATTTCTAAAACCTTGATGTGTAATTTTACCATCCATAAAAGCTCTGCCTGTTTCGGTTGCAATACCTAGATTTGTAAACTTAAAATAATTGGTATTGATTTCTATAGAGTCGGAATTTGAAATGGTATATTCAACTCCAGTATAATCTATTTTCATGGAAGATCTTAATAACAAAACCTTGCCATTAATTTCAGGATTTTTCAATGTTCCTTTCAATGTTATATTTCCAATAGCTTGTCCATCAAATTTTGAACTAAAGCTTTTGAAATAATGAGTTAAACTTCTCAATTTAAGTTGATTTAACTTTGCTTTAAAATCAAAATTTTGATCATTGTTATCAGGGAAATACCATCCAGAAATAAATAGGGTAGTGTCCTTTTTATAATTTCCTGTAAAAATAAGATTTGTATTTACAAACAAGCCATTTCTTTCCTTATCCCATGTAGATTTTATATTCAAATCGCCTAATTTATTTTTATTAAAGAACACATTAAGGATATTTACATCTGTTATAAAATTGGGCGATTTGTACAAATCAATTAAATCAACTTTACCATCTAAAAAACCAGCAACTTCGATATTATTATCAGCAATTAAAAAATCAAGTTGAGAGAGATTGAATTGATTGAAATTTATTGTGAATTTATCAAGTGGGTTGCTACTAATTTTACCATCTAATCTTACGGATTGCTTTTTATCTCCAAATTCAAGGTTCTGTATGGTAATATCTCTTTTATTGATGCTTAAATAGTTTTCACCATATAAATGCCAAACAGAATCATTAATAATGATGTCGGAACGAACAATACGCATATCTATCAAAGGTGCTTTGTTGAAGCAGGCAAATCCACTGATATCTCCAGAATTTTTAATTTTTGTTAAAGTGTCTTTCCAGTATAAAGCATAAAAAACGCTATCACTTTGTACCAACGAATTAAGTTTAAAATTATCAACACCCAAACTATTATTTAAATGTAATCGTTTGCAGCCTGTAAGTAAATACAATCGCTTTTCATCAGTTGTTCCTTCTATATAAAACTTGTCGAATACCTGAGTATTAAACTTTATTGTATCAGCGTTACCATGTAATTTAAAATTTGAAGTAATTGAATTATAACTTCCGCTGAAAGTAGAATTTTTGCTTATAAAAAGCTTAGGTACAAATAATCGAGTGAGTGTTTCTACATTTTTAAGTTTGATGTTAAAGTCAAACTTTTGCTCATTATTGTTACTAAAATATAGCTCATTGTTTGCTTTTGCTGTTGTAATAGATGGCAAATAGTTGTTTATAAATTTATTGAATATAAAAGATAGATCTTCGAACCTAAACTTTCCATACATATTTGCATCAATAAAGTCTGATAACAAATCTATTTTCCTTTGACCTAAAGTGTCGTTATATGTAATTAGCGACAACTTTTTCATGTTGTATTGCTCTTTTCTTTGCTTATAGGTAGTGTTTTCTATTTTAATTGTTCCTACAATATCATCAATTTTTTTACCAGTGAAATTAAAATTGAGATTGGTAGATAGCAATCCCGTAGAATCTGTATCCAAAAGCTTTAATTTGTATAGATTAGCATCACGAATGTTGGCTGTAAAATCAAAAATAGGATTGTTGGAAGTGTAATCAACAATTCCCAAAAAATTAAAATCAATATTATCGTCTTGAACGCCTAAGAACCCATTGAATTTATTATTGGCAATATCTCCTTTAATTACAATACTATCATAAACGTTACCTTTAAATTCGAGGCGATTGATGCCACCTGTCATTTTAACTTTAGCCGTATTGGCAGTAAGACCGGAGCCTGAAATTTCAGCATCCAGATTGAGCTTGCCAAATACAGTAGGGGTATTGAAAAAAGTGCCTAAATTAAACTGCATGGCAGCCAAATGCCCTTTGTATTCTATAAGATTTTTCTTATTGTTTTTTCTGAGGGTTATATCTGTTGAAAAATTGCCATTTTGAGTAACAAAATCGGCATAAGCATTAAAATCATTGTAGAATCCTGTAAAATCTCCTTTTAGCATTACATTGCCAAACGAAAGTAATTGCTGAGGAATTTGTATGTGATTAATGAATTTTCCGGGTATTTTAAAACTTTCGATATCTGTTTTTGTAGTAGTAAACTTATCAACTGATAAGCGGATAAAAGTTTCTTCGATGTTTGGAAGTCCATTTAAGGAAATGTCACCTTCAAAATTTGTAGCTTTTCCGTATCCAAATTTGAATTCGCGAAACTTTATGTTGGATACTTTCCCTGAAATTTTCCCGGAGAAGGATAGTAAATTATCCATACCTTGCATGCTGTTTACAAAGTAGGATATATCTTTCATATCTAATTTTGACGATCGAATGTTTGATTGTATCTGAACTTTATTCGCAAAATCGTTCAAATCATTTTGTTCATTGTATGTAAGACTGCAATCGAGTGAAAGTTTTGTTTTCGGGGTTTCAATTGATAGATATTTTAAACCGAAATATCCAGGGTAAATTGTTATACGTGAAGATAAATTATTCAAAACAAAGCCCGATTTATCTTTAAAAGAGAGCTTGAAAATATTTACATTCAATGTATCGCCATTCATTAATAGTGTATCTACCTTGAAATTCATATCGGAAAGCATAAGATTATTAAAATCAATCGTATTGCCGACAAAATTCATTTTGTCCTGATTTTGATACTTAAAGCTTGTGTTTTTGATTTCGAAAGAGCGACCGGAGATTTTCCAATCTCCTCTTTTGACAGTAGCGGTGTCTTTTGATTTAAAATACTCAACTAAAAACTGGAAATTGGCAACGGAATCGTTTTTATATTTTACAATGGCTACCTGGTTTTCGTCGAATAGTACTTTGCTAAACTCTATTTTTTTATTGAAAAATGAAAGCTTGCGGATTTTACAATCAATTTGTTTGGTTCGTAGTAATGTATTATGGTATTGATCGTTAATATAGATGTCTTCGAGCAAAATGTGTAAACCAAGACTGATATGGAGTTTTGAAATAGATATTTCGGTATGCAACTCTTTGGAAAGGCGAGTAGCTATTTTTTGAGCAATATAAGTTTGAACCGTGCCATTGGATAGTATAGCAAACAGGAGCAACGGTAAAATAATAATTACCGAAAAGAAGTAGATTAATATTTTACGTATTTTTCGTTTGATTTTCTTATATTTTGATTGGATTATGAATGAAAGAACAAAAATAATTGAATTTCTTTGTTTTTAGCAAATCTAAGCTATTTTTTTTGATATTTTATGAAATATTGAATTTTTAAAGCTTAATTAATTTGATTGTTGGTTTAATTTTGTGGGTGACGAAGTCGATTTTGCGACTGACAATGTCAATTTTGCGAATGACTAAGTCGATTTTGTGAGTGACTAAGTCAATTTTGTGAGTGACGGAGTCGATTTTGTGAGTGACTAAGTCAATTTTGTGAGTGACGGAGACGATTTTGTGAGTGACAGAGTCAATTTTG
>CAZUCB010000159.1:0-5423 GCA_964618755.1 uncultured Bacteroides sp.
TTAGCTCTAAAAGCTGCGTTTTTCTGAGCTTTTCTTATTTTCTCTATATTAGGATTGGTTTCGTAATTATCGCCTGCTTTTCGAGAACGATCAGAAATCCCGATAACTATTATACAAATATCTTTATTGATATTTTTTATGGTTTTTAGCTGATTGTAAAATCCTTTTTCGTAATAAGCATAATCAGGAACAATAGTTTTTTCGTTTTCTGGCACTGCATTTACGCCAAATTGCATAATCACCATTTTCACATTCAATAACTCATAAAATTTCTTTAAAAAATCAAAATTCATTTGAGCAAAACCATAACCAGAACTTCCTCGTAATGGAATGTTATCAACAGCAATACCTTTATTTGCATCCAATGCAAAACCATAAATATCAGGGCTGTCTTTTCCTTTGAATTGCATTGTTAAAGAGGATGGTGATTTTTTAAAATCATATTCAAATACATTTAAATCTTTATTTGAAGGAAGAATTTCGCTGCTCAATAATTCTTTGTTTGCCAAAAGGTTAAGTTTAACATCTTTTTTGTTGAAACCATAAAATATACGCAATTTTTGAAAGTCGCGTGTATTGGCATACCCCTGACTGGATTTATTGACAAAAATACTTCCCTGAAAGAAATGTGTAGAATCAGCCGACGTAGAATCCTGAATAGCATTAGAGAATCTAGCAAATCCAAGCATAGCACCATATCTACTATGACCCAATTTAGGTGCAGATTTGCCAATCAAAGTGTATTTTACACAATTATCTGAAACAGACTCTGTTAACGAAGCGGAAGGCGTTGGATTTATTAATTGCATCAAACCTATTCCACATCCACCAAATTTAGCCTGTAATTTAAACCTGAGAAATCCAGTTATTCTATCGCCTTCAATTTGTGAATCGCCATAATGTAAAATACGGATAATTTCATTTACATCTTTAAGTTTATAAAGTGATTGGAATATTGGATATAATATTGAAATATTGTTATTTGGATATTCTATTTTATGAATATTTTTAAGCAATGCATTGCCTGAGGCTTTTGAAGTGTCATTAACCAATGAATCAATATTTAGCACAGTTTTTGTACTATCTAAAGGGTCGGAAATAATATTGGAAATATCAGCGTAAGTTTGTTTTTTTGAAGAAAAAATCTCCTCAAAATCAGGAAAATAAATACTAATATTCTTGCTGATAATAATACCATTTTTGGGGAAAACAAGCATCAAACAACTAAATAGTAAAAATACTAAAAGGATAAATAACAGAATTTTACCGGGTTTCATTCGTAAATTTTGAGGTATTTTTATACTTACTATTCTTTAGATTTAATTTTAATAACTTGTCCCGGTGTAATTTGCCCGTCTTTATTAAGCTTGTTCCACTCTATTAATTCTTTCACTGAAACACCTTCAAATTTTCTGGAAATGGCCGATAAACTTTCTCCCTTTTTAACTTTATAGGTGATTTCTTTTAATTTCTTTTCGCTCTTTAGTGGTGTATCTTTTGATTTCTTTGTTTTAATTTCTTCTTTTAAATCAGCTTTTTTAGTTTCACTTTCTTCTTTTTTTAATTCAGCCCTCTTTTCATTTGAATCTGGTTTGCTTTCTATATTTGTATTTATAAAAGGTTTAGATTCTTTCTTTTCTGTTTTTTCTTTCTTAGTAGTATAAATAATCAGTTTTTGACCTTGCTTAATTTTTTTATTCCGCATACGATTCCATTCTTTCAAAGCATCTACATCAACGTTAAATTTATTAGCAAGTTTAAAAAAAGTATCTCCTTTTTTTACTTTATAGTTAATCCTGATAATATCATCGGAAGGGCTTATTTGCAAGTAATTATGAGAAGGTGCTACCTCTGTATATTTTATCATAGATTCCTTAGTTCTAGCAGCTATAGTATCTTCCATACCAATAAAGGTTGTAACTAAGTTGATAGGTAGTTTTAATGAATAAGCTTCGCTATTGCCGGGAATGATATCATTTTTATATTGTGGATTCATATCTCTAAGCTGTTGCATGGGAACATTTAATGCTTCAGAAATATCTTTAAAATTCATATCTGCATCTACCATAACAGTATCGGTAAGTGTAGGAAAGTCAATTTTTTGAGGAAAAAGATTGTGTTCTTTGTAGTAATTCATCATGTAATTTGCAGCAATAAAAGCAGGCACATAGCTTCTTGTTTCTGCAGGTAAGTAATCATAAATCTCCCAAAAATTTGTTTTCCCAGATCGTTTGATAGCTTTATTTACATTGCCTGGACCACAATTGTATGCAGCCAAAGCAAGCGTCCAATCTTTATAGATTCCATATAAATCTTTGAGATATTTAGCAGCAGCATAACTTGCTTTTATAGGATCACGACGCTCATCAACTAATGAATTTACCTGCAAATCGTAAATTTTACCGGTAGTGTACATAAACTGCCATAAACCTGAAGCACCAACACTGGAAACGGCTCTAGGATTTAATGCTGATTCAATAATTGTTAAATATTTTAATTCTTGAGGAACACCTTGCTTGTCTAGAATTTCTTCGAAAATAGGAAAATAATACTGAGACAAACCTAACATAACCTTTACGTTTTTACGCTTCTTATTAACATATAACTCAATGAACGCTTTTACTTTATCATTGTATGTCATGTCTATTAATGAAGGAAGAGATTGTAATCTTTTAATGTAAACTGAGTCGGAAAAATATGGAATTACATCATTAAACGAATCAGCATCGGCTGAAGTGTTAATAGTGTTTGTATTTATTTTTAGTGATTGACTAACAAAAAAATTATTAAGTAAGCTATCCAAATTTGCTTGAAAGTCTTTGTTGCTAATTTTAACTGTATCAACAGGAATGTAAGTAATTGTATAATTTCCTGAAAACAAAAGACTTGTTTGAAAGAATAATAAAAATAAAATAATAAAATATCTAACTCGCTTTGCCAACATCATACTTACTCCCTTTTTTTAAATATTACCATATAATCTTTGCAAAATAAGCAAAAAATAATACAATAGAAGAAATAAAAATCTTAAAAAAATGAAAATACAAAAATCTAATATTAACTACAATTGCTTATTTAAACCTTAAATATTTTTAGTTTTTTATGTAGTAGTAACGTTTTTTATTTATAAATATTGGGTGGTTTCCAAAACTATTTTCTTCCAAAATCAGCTGGTATTTCGCCCCATACTTCTGTATCCCATTTTAGCAAAGGATTTTCCCATGTATTGTTGGCGAGCCAGTTTTCAGCTCTGGCAAGCAAATCAAAAAGCACTTCGTTTTGTGGAGTTTGTTCTAATTTTGTTTTGGCTTTTTTATTTCTGATCCATGCCAAAGCTGTCATGGAATCACTATATATAGGGATGTTGGGGTTTTGTTTTTGAAGCAAGGCCAGGGCATGAACAATGGCTAAAAATTCGCCGATATTATTGGTGCCTTTCGTAAAAGGTCCTTTATGAAATATTTCCGTTTTCGTTTGTGTATCAACACCTCTATATTCCATCAAACCTGGATTTCCTGCACATGCTGCATCCACAGAAATGCTGGGTATAATAGGTTTATGGTTTTGATGATTTGCTTTACTGCTTGTTGTTTTGGGCTTTCCAATGTAAAGATGTGGTTTGGAAATAAAAGCTTTTTTTGCAGTTTCTAAATCTTCAAAAGATTTGTAAAGAGCAAATTCATACCCTTTTATTTGCTTTTCGCAATCTGCCCAGGAAGTAAAAATACCAGGCTGAATCCCTTTCCAAACTACATAATACTTTTGTTTAACCATAATTTTTTAGTGATGTTGTAATTTGAAGATTTGTTGATGTGATAATGTTAAGATTAAATACAAATAAATAATGCTACTTTGCTTTAAAATAAGCATCTAATAATTGTTGAGCTGCCACATAAGAGCTGATTTTGTCATCAGTTATTGCTTGTTGAAGCTCAGGAATTAAAGCTGCAACAGTATTATTGGTATAAAAATTATCTTTAATAGCATCGTTTACCGTTTCAAACATAATTTGTTTGGCTTGTTGTTGCCTTTTGAGATTAAAATAATTATTGCCTTTTGTAAATATGGTATAATCATTAATAATATTCCAAATAACATCTATTCCTTCGCGTGTATAAGCCGAACAAGTGGCAACCTCAGGTATCCAACCAGAATCTGTGGGTGGAAATAAATGGAGCGCATTTTTATATTGTGCTTTTGCCAAAGAGGCCATCTTTTTATTTTCACCATCAGATTTGTTAATTGCAATAGCATCTGCCATTTCCATAATTCCTCGTTTAATTCCCTGTAACTCATCACCAGCATTGGCAAGCATGAGTAGCAAAAAGAAATCAACCATTGCATGCACAGCGGTTTCGGATTGTCCAACACCTACCGTTTCTATAAAAATTGTATCAAATCCAGCGGCTTCGCATAAAACAATTATTTCGCGGGTTTTTCTGGCAACACCACCTAAAGAACCTGCTGATGGCGAAGGGCGTATAAAAGCATTGGCATCAACAGATAATTCTTCCATGCGGGTTTTATCGCCTAAAATACTACCTTTTGACCGCTCACTGCTAGGATCAATTGCCAAAACAGCCAATTTGTGTCCATTATTTGTTAAATGCTTACCCAACGCTTCGATAAATGTGCTTTTTCCAACACCTGGAACACCTGTAATACCTACTCTTATTGAATTTCCTGCATAAGGTAAACATTTTGTAATAATTTGCTGTGCTATTTGTTGATGCTCATGCAAAGAGCTTTCAATGAGCGTAATAGCTTTGCTCAAAATAGTTCGGTTGCCTTTTTTTATTCCTTCAACATATTCATTTACAGTAAAAAAAGGTTTTTTCTGCTCCTTTAATGTATTTGTTAGTTGAGGATTTACTGACGAAGGTTGTTCAATTCCTTCCTGAACTTTAAGTGCCGATTGAAATTCTTTTGATTTTTCCTCCATCTATCATTTGTATAAAACGACGATTTACTATTTGTTTTTTAATGCAATTGCTCTTTCTTGTAATTTAATATCTTCATTCGTTAAAGCGATCATTTCTATACCATGAGCAATTGGTTTTGTATCTTCATTTACATGCACAAAGGTAATAAATCCATCTACAATTATATCATTAGGATGATTAATTGTACTAACATTTATATAAGCAATAATACTAGTTTTTCCACAATAAACGATTTTGCTATTGTAACAAACCGTTTTACCCAATTTCACGCTTTTCGAAAAGTGCATTCCATGAATTTTTAAACAGATTACATTTTTAGGATTGAGAATACTTGAAGCAGCAATAAATCCAGATTCAACAAACCATTCAGCACTTCTGCCTGCAAATAAGGTTCCATGATGGTTTAAATCTTCGCTCTTAATCAAACGATAAGTTGTAAATGCTTGAATATCTTTTTTTTCTGACATTAGGATTGTTTTT
>CAZUCB010000160.1:0-1815 GCA_964618755.1 uncultured Bacteroides sp.
CAGAACTCGGCAATAAAATAATCGGCCAATAACGGAATATCTTCTATCCGGCTGTTTAAAGAAGGAACTTCAATAAGTATTACGCTCAAGCGATGGTATAAATCTTCGCGGAAAGTATTGTTGGCAATTTCGTTTTTCAGGTTTTTATTGGTAGCCGCAATTACACGCACATCCACATTAATTTCTTTTTCGCCACCAATTCGGGTAATTTTATGTTCCTGCAAAGCCCGCAATACCTTAGCCTGAGCAGACAGGCTCATATCGCCAATCTCATCCAAAAACAAAGTACCACCGTCGGCTTGTTCAAAATCGCCTTTGCGTTGTTTGATGGCAGATGTAAAACTACCCTTTTCGTGTCCGAACAACTGGCTTTCGATAAGCTCTGAAGGAATAGCGGCACAATTTACTTCAATAAAAGGAGCATTGGCACGCTTGCTTTTTTCGTGCAACCAACGAGCCACTAATTCTTTGCCGGTACCATTGTTGCCGGTAATTAAAACACGGGCATCGGTGGGTGCCACTCTTTCGATAATGGTTTTTACATCGTCGATAGCTGGAGAATCGCCTATCATTTCATAGGTTTTCGAAACCTGACGCTTCAATACCTTGGTTTCGGCAACTAAGGTGGATTTATCCAAGCCATTGCGGATGGTTATCAGCAGTCTGTTCAGGTCGAGTGGTTTTGAAATATAATCGTACGCACCTTTCTTAATCGCTTCCACTGCGGTTTCTATCGTTCCATGACCGGAAATCATCACAATAGGTGTATCCGTAAGAGGCAAGAGTTTTTCGAGCACTTCCATGCCATCCATCTGAGGCATTTTAATGTCGCAAAGTATGATATCATATTTGTTTGCTTTTACTAAGTCCAATGCAGTTGCACCATTTTCGGCATCGTCAACAATGTATTTTTCATACTCAAGTATTTCGCGTAAGGTACTGCGAATACTACGTTCATCATCTATTACTAATATTCTTGACATTTTTTTATGTTTAATTAAGTTTAGTTTATTAAAAATACTTATCCTCTTAGTTTGTAGTAATTTATACTTCGACTGAATGAGTTTGCAAGAACTTTCAAACTCATTCGCTCAGTATTACTGTTTCTAATCAGCTTTGCTTTTGCAAATCTTTTAAGCATCAGTATTTATCTAATTTGTTCAATGCAAAATTATATGCCCCCATAGCAATAGCACAACTTGTGCCAATTTTAGAAAATCCTATTCCTAAACGCTTCATGGCATCATATTGTTGTGTTCGATGGGTTCCGGGTATTAGAATTTCTTTCGTTTCGCCTTTCAGGAAGTTATGCAATTCATTATTATCTTCAAGATTGCAAACCGTTTGTGCCAATCTTGGATACGTAATTCCGCTATAACTTACAAAATTGCCTCTCATCTCCTGAAGCAATGCAGGTAATATCAAGCTTTTTGCACCGGCTATTCCGCCACCAATAATTGCAATACCATCCGTTAGCGTAAGAACGTGAGAGATGGCATCGCCCAACACAACAGCCATTTGCCTGAATGCTTCTATGGCAGCTTCACGATTACCGGGTTTATTGCCTATTCCTATTTCATAAATATCTTTAGGTTCAGGGCAATCGTTGCTATCTATTTTAGCAATTTCAGCATACACCCGTTTGACTGCTCTGATACTAATACCTTCTTCGGCATTGGTTTCCGGATTAATTCTGTTTCGCAACAACCAAACTTCAGCCGCATTGGAATTATCGCCTAAAAACAACTCCTCATTGCGAACAATGCCAGCACCAAAACCAGTACCTAATGTAAAACCTACCAGATTTTTAAAACG
>CAZUCB010000160.1:1915-5421 GCA_964618755.1 uncultured Bacteroides sp.
ATAGTTTGCAGGCAAAGATTCAAATTGTTTGCATTGGAAGGCAAACACACAGCTTGCACCACTTCTTTATTACCTGATATTGCTGAGAAAACAAAATTAGTTCCACCAGCATCTAAAGTGAGTACAGTTCTTTTATCATTGGAGTATTTCATAATCAGTTAATTGTTAAGCTATTTTTTTATGGGTCAAAGAAACAAATAATATATAAATCAAACAAGCAGCTGGAACTAAAAATCCAACTAAAATATTGGTATGATCAGCTACAAATCCAAATACAGGAGGAATTAAAGCACCACCCACAATGGCAGATATCATTAAACCAGATATTTCGTTAGAACGTTCCGGCATTTTATCAATAGTTATCGAAAAAACCAATGGGAATATATTTGCAAACCCAAGTCCAACCAATACAATTCCAACAAAAGCCAATGCCTGACTTCCCAAAAACATCATTACAATTCCTATCAACGAAATAATTACGGTAGAAACCAAAAATATTTTAGGCTGCAAATAGCGAAGTATAAATCCGCCAATCAATCTTCCAATAAAGATTGGAAAGAAAAACAAGCCCCACGATAATACCAATCCTAATTCTTTTAAATCAATACCATACTTTTCGCTTACCAACAAAGGCACACCCGAGCTCATTGAAACTTCGGCTCCAACATAAAGAAAAATAGCCATTACCATCATTAAAATATAAGGATTGCTTAATAACGAAAAGCAAGATTTAAAAGTAGCAGGGTTTGAATTAATATCTTTTTTCTCCTCAATCTTGGTTGATTTTACCCATAAATAAGCCAACAAAATTAATATTGCGTAAATAGGAAAAAGAACAGTCCAATCGAGACCCAATGGTTTAGCAACAAAGGCAGGAATTAAAAATCCTAAAGAGGAACCTACTGCTTTAACCGTTTGCCCGAATGATAAGTTACTTGAATACTTTCCTTCCGGCGAAACATCGCGCATAATAGGATTTCCTGATACCTGAAGAATAGTAGCTCCGGCACCTAAAAATAAGATGGCTAATAATATGATATAAAATTTAGCATTGGAAGTAGGATCAAACTGAACAATAGGTCCGTACATACCATTGATGATAGGTATTACCAAACCAATAAATGCGACCAATAATCCCAATGTTAATAAAAACTTCTTGCCTTTTCTGTCCTGAAACAATCCCATTGGAACGGATAAAAGACCGAACATTATAAATCCCATTAATGGAAGCAATTGTGCCATAAATGTTGATAATTGGAAAGTTTCTTTGGCTAAACTTACCATTGGACCTACTACATCGCCAAAACCCATACATAGAAATGCCAAAAATATCGGCATTGCTTTCATTGTGTTGTTTGAATTTGTATTCATATATTTTGTTTTTAATTAATTATTTTTCTCACAAAGTTCCGCAATTTTTAATATAATATCTCTTTTGTCATGCTGAATATTTTTGTCATGCTGAACGAAGTGAAGCATCTCATTAAAAAGAATTTACTTATTATGAGATTCCTCGCTATCACTCGGAATCACAAAACATCCCAAATACTTTATAAATCAATATTTTTATATAATTCATATATCTTTAAATTCTTATGCCTATACGTTTTTTTACTTCTAACTTCTAACTTCTAACTTCCGTCTTCCGTCTTCCGTCTTCTGTCTTCCGACTTCCAACTTCCAACTTCCAACTATTCCACTATAATCTCATCAGCAAAAATCCATGTTTTACCACCTGCTCCTGGATGCCAATCAGGGCATACACCCATGTTTTTGGCTGCAACTCTTATGTATCTTGCTTTGGTTTTTATTGGCAAACTTATTTGATAACTTCTTGTTTGTAATTCCACATTTCTGGGCGATTCGGGGGCATTTACCTTTCCTATTGAGGTGTAATTAACGCCATCGTCAGAAACCAAGAAGTCGGTTTCTTGAGGAAAAAATATCCAAGAAGGTGTACTTTGCAGAAACCCACATGAAATGCTTGTAAACTCGGTTTGTTTGCCCAAATCTATCGTTGCTACCATATCTTCGCCTTCAAACCCCTGCCAGTTTCCATCTCTGAAATTGGGAGTGCCTAAAATTCCATCTGTCAGCGAACCATCTCCGTTTGCAGCATAGCTTTTAGCATAAGGTGTTTTCAATAAAGGGATATAGCCGGTAGCTTTATTCATCTTAAATGCTCTTTCGTAATAATATCCATTTTCAGAAGCATTGGCAAGAACAGCAATATTTATTTTTAAAGAATCATAAGCTATAATAGGTGTTGTATAGAGCGTTGATTTTCTATCTGGCTTTGTTCCATTCAAGGTATAAAATATCTCTGTTCCCTCCTGACCTTTTTCCATAGATATAGAAATTTCTTTTTTGTCTATATTTGTCTTTGTATTTAAAACCAAAGGATCACGTTCGAATCCATAAGTTACACCCATGGCATTTAAGACAGGATATTGTTGTTGAACTCTTTTTCTGAAAGCTGTAAAATCTCTTTCTTTAGGATAGGTCCACAATACTTCGCTCATTGCCAGCATACGTGGAAACATTCTGCCATCCACTTTTTCCTGAGGTGCATGCTCAGACCATAAGTTGCATTCGCCACCCAGAATATGAGTTTGTTCTTTAGCATTCAGCTCTTTAGGAAGAGGGTCAAAAGTATAGACTTTTTCAAGATTTATAGATGATATATCATAATCAAAATAAGCGTGACTGGTAGGAGATACAACAGCATCATGTCCTGAACGGGCTGCTTCTATAGCTCCTTCCATTCCTCTCCACGATTGCACGCTAGCTCCTTTGGACAATCCACCCTCGAGTATTTCGTCCCAACCTATGAGTTTTCTGTTGTTTTTTTGCAAAAACGCATCAATTTGTCCGATAAACCAACTTTGCAAACCATGCTCATTCTTTAGATTTTCAGTTTTGATACGGTTTTGACATTTTCCACAATGCTCCCAACGAAACTTAGGGGCTTCGTCACCACCAATATGTATGTATTTTGAAGGGAATAATGCTATAACTTCGGATAATACATCTTTTATAAACGTAAATGTAGAATCATTCCCAGCACAATAAATGTCTTTAAAAACGCCCCATTGGGTTTCCACTTCTATTTGCTTCCCTGTGCATGATAAATAAGGATAAGCTGCTATGGCTGCAACTGAATGTCCCGGCATTTCTATTTCAGGTATAATGGTTACAAATTTTTCAGCTGCATAACTAACTATTTCTCGAATATCATCTTGTGTATAAAATCCACCATAGCGACTACCATCAGCTTCTGTTCTCCATGCACCAATTTCAGTAAGTTTTGGATATTTCTTAATTTCAATTCGCCAGCCTTGGTCTTCGGTTAAGTGCCAATGTAAGCGATTCATCTTGTAATAAGCTAATAAATCAATGTAACGTTTTACAAAAGCCTTGTCCATAAAGTGCCTGCCGCAATCGAGCAACATGCCACGCCATGGAAAACGAGGAATATCTGTAATTTCAACACAAGGAATCTTAAT
>CAZUCB010000161.1:0-5388 GCA_964618755.1 uncultured Bacteroides sp.
AAAAGATTATACTACAGCTACATTTAAAACTACCCATCTTATTCTAGGTCAATCTATTGAAAATGTTGCAAAAGGAAATTTAAACTTTATTATTTCCCATCATTTTGGACGAATTAATGAAGGTTCATACAACTTCTGGGGCTTAGATCAGTCAACCATCAGATTAGGTGTTGAATACGGAATTACTGATAAACTTGAAATTGGTCTGGGTAGAAGTTCTTTCCAAAAAACCTTTGACGGCTATGTTAAATATAAAATTTTCAGACAAGATAATTTAAAAATGCCAGTATCCGTTTCGTATTTTGGAGGCATGGCAATAAATACCTTAAAATGGGATGACCCAACAAGAGAAAATTACTTTTCTTCGAGATTATCATTTGTTAATCAAATACTTATAGCCAGAAAATTTAATAATGCATTATCATTACAATTAACACCAAGTTTTGTACATAAAAATCTGGTTAAAAGGAATATAGATCAAAATAATATTTTTGCCATTGGTGCAGGAGGAAGATATAAGTTAACTCAAAGATTATCTGTTAATGCCGAATATTATTATTTATTACCAGGTCAAACTGCCGACGATTTCGATAATTCATTATCTTTAGGATTTGATATCGAAACAGGTGGACATGTATTTCAACTTTTCTTTACCAATTCACAACCTTTGTTTGAAAGAGGATTTATAACTGAAACACAAGGCAAATGGAATAAAGGCGATGTTTTCTTTGGATTTAATATTATCAGAACTTTTACTATTGTTAAACCCAAAGGATTTCGAAAAAGTTAAACTAAACAATTTATTATGAACAAAGCCTTGTAACTAATTAGTTGCAAGGCTTTGTTAGTTGTTCTAATACTTTCTAAATCAGTATTATTATTCTCCTTTTTTCTCAATTTTTGCCCAAGAATCTTTTAAGGAAACCATACGGTTAAAGACCATTTTCCCTTTTTCAGAATCTTTATCCACACAAAAATAGCCTAAGCGCTCAAACTGATAATTGCTCAAAACAGCTGCATTTTTTAAATACGGTTCTGCTTTACAATTATTTATAACTTTTAAAGAATCGGGATTCAAATTGTCTTTATAACTGCCACCTTCTGGATATTCTTCAGGATTGTGTGCATTAAATAATCTTTCAAACAATCTAACTTCTACATCAACTGCATGTTGTGCCGAAACCCAATGTATAGTTCCTTTTACTTTTCTGCCATCAGGCGAATTTCCTCCACGTGAAGCGGGATCATAAGTACAATGAACTTCTGTAATTTCGCCATTTTCATCCTTCACAAAACTCTCACATTTAACGAAATATGCATATCGTAATCGCACTTCATTTCCAGGAGATAAACGGAAATATTTTTTAGATGGTTCTTCCATAAAATCATCACGTTCAATATAAATTACCTTTGAAAACGGAACTTTACGGCTACCTGCTGATTCATCTTCTGGATTATTGATGGCATCCAATTCTTCAGGAGTATCTGGATAATTGTCAATTATAACTTTCAATGGATTTAAAACTGCCATTACACGCATGGCTCTTTTATTCAGATCCTCACGAATACAATGCTCTAAAAGAGCTACATCTATCACATTGTCCCGTTTAGCAACACCAATAATTTCAGCAAAATTTCTTAATGATTCAGGTGTATAACCTCTGCGGCGAATTCCGCAAATGGTTGGCATACGGGGATCATCCCAACCACTCACATATTTTTCGTTTACTAGTTCAAGCAATTTACGTTTGCTCATTAACGTATAACTGATATTAAGACGTGCAAATTCAATTTGCTGAGGAGCATGAATTTCTAAAGCTTTAATAAACCACTCATACAAAGGACGATGAACTTCAAATTCTAAAGTACAAACGGAGTGAGTAATCCCTTCAATAGAATCGCTTTGTCCGTGAGCATAATCATACATCGGATAAATACACCATTTGTTGCCAGTACGGTGATGCTCAGTATGCAAAATACGGTATAATATCGGATCACGCATGTGCATATTCGGAGAAGCCATATCTACCTTAGCACGCAACACTCTGCTGCCATCAGGAAACTCACCATTCCTCATTCTTGTGAACAAGTCAAGACTCTCTTCAATGTTGCGGTTGCGATAAGGACTTTCAGTGCCTGGTTTGGTAGGAGTACCACGGTAAGCACTCATTTCTTCCTGTGTAAGATCGCATACATAAGCTTTCCCAATTTTTATCAGCTTAACTGCCCATTCATAAAGTTGTTCAAAATAATCGGATGCGTAATATTCTCCAGCCCAATCAAATCCAAGCCATTTTACATCTTCGCGGATAGAATCAACATATTCTACATCCTCTTTGGTTGGATTGGTATCATCAAAACGCAAATTGCATTTGCCATTATATTCATTTGCCAAACCAAAATTCAGACAGATAGATTTTGCATGTCCAATATGCAGATATCCATTGGGTTCTGGTGGAAAACGGGTATGTACACGACTTTCATTTTTACCATTTTTAATATCTTGCTCAACGATTTCTTCTATAAAATTAAGCGTTGGCTTTATATTGATATTGTTCGAATTTTCTTCCATTTAATTTAAATTTGAAGTACAAAGTTAAAGTTTTATTACTAATTCTAAATATTTTTTTCAGTTTATCCTCAAAATTCAGAAAAAATATGTAGGTTTGAAGTCTATTAAAAATATTATTAAAAAACTGAATATCAAACATTATGTCTTTAATAAAACTGGAAGGAATGGAATTTTTTGCTTATCATGGTTGCTTTAAAGAAGAGCAGATTATAGGTACAAAATTTAGAGTAGATTTAACTATAGAAACAAATGTGGATGAAGCTGCCAACAATGATGATATACACTTAACGATCAACTATTTAAATGTTTACCAAATGGTAAAAAAGCAAATGGAAGTTAAATCGAAATTACTAGAAAATGTTGGAAAACGCATATTAGATGAGCTTTACAATCAATTTACAGGAGTTATTAAGGCAGAAGTTAAGGTTTCCAAATTAAATCCTCCTTTAGGTGGAAAATTGGATTGTGTAAGCCTGACGCTGAGCAGATAATATTTCTCAAACAAGACAGGTTTCAGCCAAAATTTTACTGAAAAATAACCAGATAATAATTCTTTTTCCCTTTTTGAACAATTAGATATTTCTGATTTAAAAGCATATTGGCAGTAATCATAGTTGCTTCGCTTACTTTTTCTTTATTTACCGATACCCCATTGTCTTTTAGCATTCTACGGGCTTCTCCTTTAGATGGGAAAATGCCTGTTTTTTCACTTACAAAATCAACAATATTTATTCCATTTTCAATATCATTTTTGGAAACTTCACATTGTGGAACTCCTTCAAATACTGAAAGTAATGTGTCTTCTGACATACGTTTTAATGTATCAGTTGTACCTTTTCCAAACAAAATTTCTGAGGCTTCAATAGCTGCATTATAATCTTCTTCCGAATGTACACGAATACTAAGATCTTTTGCCAAAGCTTTTTGTAAAACCCTTAAATGAGGAGCTTCATTGTGCTGTATTTCAAGGGCTTCTATTTCCTCTTTACTAAACATAGAGAAAATACGGATATATTTGGATGAATCTGCATCAGAACAATTTAACCAGAACTGGTAGAATTTATAGGGTGATGTTTTTTCAGGATCAAGCCAGATATTTCCGGTTTCGGTTTTGCCAAATTTGCCACCATCTGCTTTGGTAATCAATGGGCAAGTCAATGCAAAAGCCTCTCCCCCATTCTTACGGCGAATCAATTCTGTTCCGGTGGTAATATTTCCCCATTGATCGGAACCTCCCATTTGCAATTTACAATTTTTATGCTCATTCAACCACAAAAAATCATATCCCTGAACCAATTGATACGTAAATTCAGTAAATGAAAGTCCAGTTTCCAAACGTTTTTTAACCGAATCTTTTGCCATCATATAATTAACTGTCAAATGTTTGCCAACAACTCGCAAAAAGTCAAGAAAAGAAAATTCTTTCATCCAATCGTAGTTATTTACAATTTCGGCATTGTTAGGTTTTGAGTTGTCAAAATCCAAAAATTTAAGCAACTGTTTTTTTATACACTCCTGATTATGACGTAAAATATTTTCATCTAATAAATTACGCTCCTCAGATTTACCTGAAGGATCACCTATCATTCCAGTAGCACCACCCACCAAAGCAAGTGGCTTATGTCCGGCTTTTTGAAAGTGTTTGAGCATCATTATTGAAACCAGATGTCCAATATGTAAAGAATCTGCCGTTGGATCTATCCCAACATATGCAGTCGTCATTTCTTTTGTTAGTTGTTCTTCAGTACCTGGCATCATATCGTGTATCATGCCTCTCCATTTGAGTTCTTCTATAAAATTCATTTCAGCATTTTTTTGCAAAGATAAAGAAATTCAGTAAATAGTGAATATATCTACATTTTTATGCGATTTGTTTTACAAGTCTTTTAAGTAATTTTATTGTAGAAAATGGAATTTTCTACTTTTATGTTTTTGATTGCAAACAAATGATTATTTTTGTAAAAAAATAGATAATTATGTTAGATTTTACGAATCATATCACCATTGACGAGATCGTTGTAGCAAATGAGGTAAAAAAAATTCTAGAAAAAGGCTTAGGAAAATTTACAGAAAAAAAAGCGCTAAGCATTTTATTGAATTGTATTGATTTAACAACCTTAGAAGGTGCTGATACCAAAGAAAAAGTAAATGCTTTGTGCGAAAAAGGTTTAAGTTACAACCAAAAAGGCAAAAATATTCCCAATGTGGCTGCAATATGTATTTATCCTCCTTTTGCCAAACAAGTTTTGGATAAATTAAAAGGAAGTGGCATCAAAACTGCTTGTGTTGCTGGTGCTTTTCCTGCAGGGCAATCTCCACTTTTTGTTAAACTGATTGAAGTAAAATATGCAGTAGATGAAGGTGCTGAGGAGATTGATATGGTTATTTCACGTGGAACATTTTTGGAAGGAAATTATCAGACAATTTTTGATGAAATTTCTTCAATTAAACAGTTTTGCGGAAATGCTCATCTAAAGGTAATTTTGGAAACTGGAGAACTACAAACACTAACAAATGTTCTTATTGCCAGCGATATTTCTATTGCTGCTGGTGCCGATTTTATAAAAACTTCTACCGGAAAAATTAATCCAGCAGCTACCGAAGAAGCTTTTTATGTGATGCTGCAGTCCATTAAATCTCATTACGAAAAAACCGGAAAAATGATAGGCATAAAACCTGCCGGCGGAATCTCTGAACCTCATCAGGCATTGAATTATTTTATGTTGGTAAATGAAGTTTTAGGAGAAAAATGGCTAAATAATAAATATTTCAGGATGGGAGCCAGCCGTTTGGCTGATAAAATTTTGGAGAAGATT
>CAZUCB010000162.1:0-5257 GCA_964618755.1 uncultured Bacteroides sp.
CTGCTAGTAATCTTGCAGCAAATGCAATAATAAGAATACAAAACAATGTTTTTTCCCCCCAAATTTTTTTTATATAAATCATTTTTTATGATTATTATCAAAAGTAATTAAAAAATATATTATCAAAATAGTAAAAAAATAAGTAATAGTTTGAAAATAAATATTTTATGCTAAATACAAATTTTTCTTATGCGTGAAAACAGATTATTACAAAACCAATATTTTTAACGAATTCGATAATTAAATATCTATTATTTTCACCCAAAACCGCAAGTTACTGGTTGAACGAATGAATAAAATTCTCAAAATAGTTTGCAAGTCATTCAAATACTTTAAATAAAGTGAAATCAAAGATTATATTTTTTTAAAAACTTTAATTATTTCATTACAGATAAATTCAGACGCATTTCCATCACCAAAAATAGGAGGAAATGAAAAATCAGATTTATTGATAAGATAGTTAACAGCATTAATAATTCTATAATAATCAGCATTGGCAATAATTGAACTTCCATGTTCAACCAATTCAATCCATTCTGTCTGTGGCCGTAATATTACACAAGGCTTTTTTAAAAAATATGCTTCCTTTTGCACACCGCCAGAATCGGTAATTATCAATTTTGAATGTTGTTCTAATTCAATCATATCTAAAAAAGAAACAGGTTCAATTATTTTTAATAGATTATTTTTTTGTAGACGATTATAAATTTCAATATCAATATTTTTATCAAGAAGTTTTGAAGTGCGGGGGTGTAATGGAATAACAAAATCAATTTTATAGCTATCAGCAATATCCATCATTGAATTGAAGATAGCTGATAAACGTTTATTATCATCAGTATTGTTATCACGATGTATTGTTGCCAAAATAAAGTGTCCTTTTTCTACATTAACTGCTTGTAATATTTCACTTTTAGCTGTAGCGATCTTTGAAAAATACAACGTATTATCAAACATGATATCTCCACAATGATAAATTTTAGGGTTATCAGATGTAAATGGTGAAATATTCTTAGGATTAAAACCTTCATTTATCAAGTTATTAAATCCAGTTTGTGTTGGTGAAAACAATAATGTTGAACAATGATCGCACATTATTCTGTTTATTTCCTCAGGCATAGTTTTGTTAAAAGAACGCAAACCTGCTTCAATATGAATAACAGGACAATTAATTTTTGAAGCAGCAATTGTACCTGCTAGTGTTGAATTTGTGTCTCCATATAAAATAATGCAATCAGGTTTTTCATTAATAATAATTTTTTCAATTCCCTCAATCATTTGTGCAGTTTGGACACCATGACTTCCAGAGCCAACATTCAGATTATAATTAGGCTTTGGTATTTGAAGTTCTTTAAAAAAAATTTCTGACATATTCTGATCATAATGCTGACCAGTATGAATAATAACCTCTTGAATTGCATCTTGATAATTATGTCTTATTGCTCTGCTAATTGCAGATGCTTTAATTATTTGAGGTCTTGCTCCTATAACTGTAATTACTTTAATCATTTTTATTTTAAGTATCTATGAATATATTACTAATTATTCTACTATAATAATTAGTTTTTAATATTATCATTTAAAAAACGCCATAATTCATTTGCAATAATATCTCTTGAAAAATATTGTTTTACATAGAGATAACCATTGTTTCCATATTCACTTAATTGACTTCTATCATTATATGCTTCTTTAATCTTTTTTGACAAATCATTTGCATTTTCAGGTTCAAAAGCCAATCCTGCCTTTGCTTCATCAATAAAAAGTTCTTTAGCTTCTCCTTCAACTCCTAATATAATTGGTTTTTTTAAGGCTAAATTTTCAAAAATCTTAGAAGGAATTGCACCCTTAAAAATTTCCAATTTACGTAAAGGTATAATTGAAGCATCAGTTGACATAAGAATATCCTGCATTTTAATTTTAGGAACAGCTTCAAAAAAAGATACATTTCCAAGATTAAATTTCTGTTTTAAATTTAAGAGTTTTTCCTTTTCCGGTCCACTTCCTAAAAATACAAATCTAATATCATTCTGATTTATAAAATTTTTAGCTGCCTCTATAATTACTTCTAATCCTTGAGCATAACCCATTATTCCTGCGTATATTAAAATAAAATCTTTCGCTAAGAATCCATTTTCTTCTCTCCAATTCTTTTCTATTAGTTTATCTGTATTGTAAAAATTTACATCAACGCCATTTTTAAGCCAATAAACTTTTTTTTCAGGAAATCGAGTTGAAATATTTTTACAAATTCCTTGAGTTTGTCCGGTTATTAATGATGATTTACGATAGCAAAACTCTTCTAAATAAGTTGATAATTTCAACATAGATTTATTAGTTACCAAGCCAAGTTTTTCAGCACTTTCAGGCCAAAGATCAGATACATTAAAAACCAATTTAGCTCGTTTGACTCGCGAAAGCAAATATGCAGTAATACCCAAAAATAAAGGTGGTGATTCTACTAATAAAATATCATGCTTCCCTATTTTGAAAAACCCAATAAAAAGCGATGAAAATACAAATGAAAAATAATTAAGTAATCGGTTTATAATTGATTTATTTTTACTTACATAAATCCAAGAACGATAAATATTAAGTCCGTCCATCCCTTCATTCACACACAACTTGTTTTTGTATGCCTTGTGTATTTCCATTTGAGGATAATTAGGCATTGCTGTAAGTATTGTTATTTCAGCTCCTTTTTGTTGTAATCTTACAGCCAACTCGTACAAACGATTTTGAGGTGCTCCTATTTCAGGTGGAAAGTATTGTGTCAATATTAAAAGTTTCATTCTATATTCTTGAAAATGAATTTATATGCTGTCCAATATCTGTTGTAGTATTATCAAGAATTATAGAATTGCTACCAACTAAACTACCTATAGAAAGGTGAACATGACTACCAATTTCACATTCATGATCAATTATAACCCCTGAATTAACAATTGTATTTTTGCCAATATGGCTACAAGTATTAATAATAGAATTTGAAAGTACTACTGAACCATCACCGATTGTAACATCTGAACCAATAGTTGCGGATGGATGTATAATTAAAGCTGGTTTTAGATAGTTTTCTGCTTCTTTAAATAGTCTTTCTCTGATAATATTATTTCCAATAGTAATTATAAAATAATCAGCAAAATTGCTCATTTTATTTAATTCGTTCTGAGCAAGTATTACCTTAAATTTTCTGCATATTTCAGTGTCAACTGCTAATGAGGAATCAACAAATCCAACAATTTCATATTTCCCTTGCAAAATAATGGTATCTACAAGTACTTTTCCATGCCCACCGGCACCTATTAATATTATTCTTGGTTTCATATTTTTTTAATAAGTGAAAAATATTTTTCTTCTACCACTTTCATATTTTTCATCCAGATTGCTCGCTTTTCAATAATATCAAAATTTATTTTTGTCGCAGTTCTTTGAATTTCATCATACTTATGGTATGAGATGAGTATTTTTTCAGCCAAGCTGTTTATATCGTCAATTTTTACTAAAAAACCATTTTCTCCATCATTAATCCATTGACTATTAGCTGGTATATCTGTTGCAATACATATCGTTCCGCAAGCCATTGCTTCGTTTAAAGAAATATTATTTCCATCCGACAAAGATACAGTAATAAATATATGAGATTGATTTAATATTTCGGCAATTTGGGGTTGAGGGATTTTTCCAAAAAAAACTGTACAATCTTTTAATCCCAAGTCAGAAACCATTTTCTCTATACTATTTCGTTGTGAACCGTTTCCAATTAAGTTTAACTGAATATTCTGAATTTGATTTTTTATTTTAGCTACTGATTTCAAAAGATGTGGGATGTTGTAAACAGGCTCGAAATTTCGAGTACTTGTAATTACAAATTTTTCTTTAAGCAATTGCCTATTATTAGCATTAAAAATCAAAGGATCAATTCCAAATGGGACCACAGATACTTTGGATTCGTCAGCACCTAAGCCAATAATGACAGATTTCATGTGTTCTGCCATAGCAGTAATCCAACTAGCTTTTATGAATGCAAATTTCAATAATTTTCTAATAATAATTGATTGCTGAGGACTTAATAATATATCAGAACCTAAAGTTGTAATAATATAAGGTTTAAAATTACATAGAGCACCAGTTATCCCATAGCTTGTAGCATAATGCGCATGTAAAATATCAGGTTTAATTTCCTTCAATATTTTTCTGATTTTTGGTACACTCAATAATGTCTTCCAATTTCCACCTGAAACATCGATTCCTCCAACATCAATAAAGTGGATTTTAGCTGAAGTAATTTCCGATTTTCGAAATGTAATAAGGTGTATTTCATGTCCTTGTTTACTGAAAAAATCGCACCATCTTTGAGTATGAATACTTTGCCCATCGGCTAAAAAACAAATTTTAAGCATTATTTATCAGATTCTAGATAATAATCACAAGTTTTTTTTAATCCATTTTCAATACCATATTCATATTGAAGAAGTTTTTTTATTTTTTCATCTGAATAAACAACCTTATTATTCAATGAAAGAATCTTACTAATATATTTATTTGGAAACAGAAATTTTAATAAATTTATTAAAATAAAAAGTAAATCTGGGATATAAATTATTTTACATTGAGACGCATAATGTTTTCTAATGATACACACAAATTGACGCATCGAAATACTTTCGCCTACAATAAAAATTCCAGTAATATTAATATTTTTTATAAAGAAAACAATTGAGGAAGCAATATCTCCAACATAAACATAATTGACCATAGAATATTTTGAACATATAAAAAACTTTTTCATATTTATATGATATATTATGTTTTTCAAATGTTCCCGAGGGTGTTCTTCTCCAAAAACATTGGTAGGACGAATAATTACTAAATCTTTATCAATTAATTTTTCCATCCATAATTTTTCGGAAATCAATTTAGTTCTTTCGTATTCATTTTTTGGTAAGCAGGGCGAATTTTCATCCACAATGATTGTTTTCGAACTATATTGCATTCCAACAACTCCCACACTGCTAAGATGTATTACTTTTTTAACTGAAGAAGTATTTATAACTTCAATTAACAATTCAACAGCTTCAACATTAGTTTTCCAAAAGTATTCGCTGTTATAAAGTTCTGCTGCCATGTGAATAACAATATCTGATTTCTTTATAAACTCGCAATAACTTTTCGGATTATTCAAATCTCCCTTAACCCATTCAATGTTATTATACAAGTAATTAGGAACAATATCTTCTTCTCTGATTAACAAAAA
>CAZUCB010000163.1:0-1773 GCA_964618755.1 uncultured Bacteroides sp.
CATTATTATAAATAAAAAGAGAGGATTTTGAAAATCCTCTCTTTTTGTTATTCTACAGTTGGTGTTTTTTTCGAAGTAGTTTTCTTTTCAGCCGGTTTTACTTCAGCTGTTTCTACTTTTTCTTTTTTAGCAGGTTTTGGAGCTGCCGCTTCTTTAATAGGTTTTTGAGCTACTACTTCAACTGAAATAGATTTCTTCTTGTTCTTAGGACGTTTTATTCCCGAAGAACCCAAAATAATCTTTCCTCTTTTTGTTTTTTTATCGCCTTTTCCCATAATTTAAATATTTAACTAATAATTATTTGTACTAAACATTTGGTAAAATTACACTTTTTTAAGCATAGTTTTACATAGGTAGTGAAATTAAATTGTCGAATATATTTTTTAATATTAAATCCATCCTTTTTTAAGCAAAAAATCATCTTTCACTAGCTCTGCCATTCTAATAACATTACTTATCCAGTTTAACTTAATGTCGTAGATTTCTTCCTCTTGCAGTTGCCATTGGATGCCAGCATTGCGGATTTTTTCTGAAAGATAGAAAACCGACATCGCTGCCGAAACAGAAATATTAAAGCTTTCGGTAAATCCATACATGGGTATTTTTACAAAAGCATCAGCATTTCGAAGCGCTATTTCTGATAATCCTTCTCTTTCGGTGCCAAATACCAATGCTATTTTATTGTCAATAGGCAAATCCTGTATCATTAAATCATTTTTATGAGGCGAAGTAGCAACAATTTTATATCCTTTTTCTTTCAATGCATTAAATGCTTCCAAGGTATTATGTTCATTCATATTATAACGGTTCATATTCAACCATTTTGCAGAACCCAATTCAACATCAGGATTAATTTCATAAGGATAACGATTTTCGATAATATGTACATCCTGAATACCAAAACAATCGCAAGTTCGTAATACTGCACTTGCATTCTGCGATTGAAAAATATCTTCTAACACTACCGTTAAATGTCGAGTACGTGATAATACAACTTCATCTATTTTTGATTTCTTATTGTCGGAAACAAAAGCAGTAAGATAGCTATAGAATTCTTTCTTTTGTTCCAGATTTAATGTTTTCATTTAGTTAATAGTTAATAGTTATTGGTTATTGGTTATCATTCATAATTTATAATTTCCTAATACAAATCGATAAGGTAACAGTGCATCTTCTTTTGCATACTCCACTCCTATTCGTTTACTCACGAATATATTTTTCTGGCTGACAACAAGTCCTTTTTCTTCAATCCAAATTTGATTGCCTAGTAAATCTATACCCGAATGTGAGTAATGAATACCAAGTGCTTTGGAAAGCTTGCCGGGTCCATCTACTGAATAATTATTCTGCTTTCTTTGAGGATAGCGTTCTTTCATCTGGTCAAGTCCTTCTACGGGATGAATGCCACGTATTAAAACAGCATGGGGAATCCCGTTTATATTGGTAACTACATTAAAAAGCGAATACATTCCATAACACAGATAAACATAAGCTATTCCTCCCTCCCGATACATAATTTCGGTACGAAGTGTCCGACGATCACCATAAGCATGCGATGCCTTATCGGTAATACCTGCATAAGCTTCTGTTTCGGTAATGATACCAGCCGTAATAGATCCATCAAAATTTGTATATAAATATTTCCCTAACAAATCCCTTGCAATCTGCACAACATCCTCTTGTATGTAAAAAGCTTTATTAAGTTTCATCAGTCAGTTATAGAGTTTATAAAGTTATTGGTTATTAATCCTTTTCATTCCTAATTCCTAATTC
>CAZUCB010000163.1:1873-5186 GCA_964618755.1 uncultured Bacteroides sp.
ATAGAGTTTATAAAGTTATTGGTTATTAATCCTTTTCATTCCTAATTCCTAATTCCTGATTCCTAATTCCTAATTCCTAATTCCTAATTAAATTCACTTCCAATTATATTCCATCCCTCCTACTTTTTTAATTTTATCGTTATCGAGCAACCACTGCAGAACCTTTAATATTTTATCTTCGTCAGCATCAATTTCATTAACTAAATCTTCTACTGTGAGTACTTTTGATTTTAAGAGTGGTTTTATCTGTTCCAGAATATTATCAAATTCATACTCGTTAAGCTCCATTTTATTCCGTTCGAGACAAACATCACATTTCCCGCATCGCTTGCTTTTGGTTTCACCAAAATATTCCAATAAAAACTGACTATGACACTTGGTTGGCATATCAATATATTCTTTCACAGCTTCGATACGTTTGAGCGCATTTTTCTTGCGAAATTCATAGGTTTCTTTTGAAAGGAAAACATCATTTGTAGAAATTCTTTCTATTAAATAAGTTATATAAGGTTTGTTTTTTTGTGGAACATAGTTTAACACCTGCATTTTTGCTAATAAATGAAGCATTTTTTGCACTTTCTCAACCTCATTGTTGCTGCGTTTGGCAATTTCCACTTCACTGATTTTAACAAAATCGGCAAATACACCACCATACGAACGCAAAATGATTTTAATAAAATTATCAGTAGATGGATTTTCTATTTGAAAACGATATAAATCTTCCTTACCAATGGTAAAATGTATTACAGATGATTGATTCGGGTCTTCATTTAAGATGATGTAGCCTTCTTTCTCTAAAAACTTCAATGAATTATATGCAGTAATAAGATTAAAACGAAACTGATCGCAAAAATCGCGTAAATCAAAATCATAACTTTGGTCTTTACCACTTCCTTCGGGTATTTTAAAGTAGTTTCCCAATGCTTGATACACATTCTTTATATATTCTTTTTCAGGATAAGTGTTTTGAAAGTTTTGATCAAGTGCAAGCACATCGGCATTGTCGTGCAAAATTACAGCAAATGAAGAAAGCTCATCTCTTCCTGCCCTGCCCGCTTCCTGAAAATAAGCTTCCAAGGTATCAGTTAAATCAAGATGCACTACAAAACGAACGTTTGGCTTATCAATTCCCATCCCAAAAGCATTGGTTGCAACAATAACTCTATTTGAATCTTGCATCCATAGTTTTTGTTGTTCGTTGCGAATTTTACTTTCCAATCCTGCATGATAATAGCCGGCTTTAATGCCGTTTTTAGTAAGAAAGTTTGCTATGTCAACAGTTTTTTTACGACTTCTCACATAAACTATACCTGTTCCTTTTACTTTGTTAATAAGCCGAAGCAAACGAGCAAGTTTATCGTCTGATTTGATAACAAAATAAGTAAGGTTTTTACGCTCAAAACTTTTTTGAAATACATTCTTTTGTTTAAACTCCAGCTTGTCTTGAATATCAACAACTACATCAGAAGTTGCTGTAGCTGTGAGTGCCAGTATGGGAACATTTTGTAAAAGAGCTTTTATATCAGCTATTTTTAAATAAGGTGGACGAAAATCGTAACCCCATTGCGAAACACAATGAGCTTCGTCAACCGCAATTAAATTTACCTTCATCTTTTTCAAATGCTCACGAAAAGTGTCGGTTTGCAAGCGTTCCGGCGAAACATAAAGCAGTTTTATATCGCCATATACGGCATTATTAAGTGTAATCTCAATTTCGTTGGGATGCATACCGGAATAAATGGCTTTAGCATTAATACCACGTTTGTTGAGATTGTCCACCTGATCTTTCATCAGCGCAATGAGCGGAGATATTACGATGCATATACCAGGCATAGCCATTGCAGGCACTTGAAAGCATAAGGATTTACCACCACCTGTAGGCAACAACGCCAGTGTATCTTTCCCATCCAGAACAGATTGTATAATATCTTCCTGCATTGGACGAAATTGGCTATAACCCCAGTATTTTAATAAGATTGTTTTAAGTGGCAATATGTCCTGAAATTAAATTGATTCGTATAGTACAAAGGTAAAAAAAGAATGTAAATGTGCGGTATAATTTTTTTAAGACAATGATATAAATTAAAAAACCCTGACAGGTTTTGAAAACCTGTCAGGGTTGAGTATAGGTTTGATTGTGTCTAATCTATTCTTTCACAAATTTACTTTGCATGCTATTAGTATCATTATTAACTTTTACTATATATATACCTTTGGCTAATGGTGCAATATTCAATTCTGTTTGTGGCTGGGTTATGTTTTGTTGCAATAGTAGTTTTCCTTGTATATCGTAAATGGAAACGGTGGTTTTTTGCAAGTGTGTTAGCTGTTGGAGGTTTATAGTTAAGTTAGAGGTTGCAGGATTGGGGTAGATATTAATTTGTTTGAAATTGTTCTCTGTTATCCCTGTTGTAAACGAAACAAAATGGGCTTCATAACGAGCTATACTAATGTTATAAATGCTGTTTTTAGAAGAAAAAACGTCTAAAATGCTTATATTTAATACCCAATTATTATTTACCCATTTTTCATTCTTACCAGTTATAGAGTTTCCATTTAAATCATAAGTGTAAGTAGATTTAATTTGATTTACCCAAGCATTATTTTTCCATTGTTCAATTAAAAACATATGCATATTTCCATTTACATCATAAGTATAAGTAAATTTTGATTCATTTATCCAAGCATTGTTTTTCCATTGTTCTAGTAACACTGTGGAAGTATTTCCATTAGCATAATAAGTATAAGTGTATTTGGAACTAATTACCCATGTATTGTTTATCCATGATTCATATAAATAAATGAGCAAATTCCCATTTTCATCATAAGTATAAGTATATTTGAAAATATTTACCCAAGCATTGTTTTGCCATTGTTCGGATAAATAAGTAAGCTCATTTCCAATGGCATCATAAGTATAAGTAGATTTGTCAATATTAATCCAAGCATTGGATTGCCAGTTTTGATATAATTGAGTAAGTTTATTACCATTTACATCATAAGTATAAATAAATATCCAATAATTTATCCATGTATTATTTTGCCATAGTTCTGATAAAGAAGTATTTTTTTTACCATTGCCATTATAAGTATTAGTAGATTTACTAATATTTACCCAAGCATTGCTTTGCCATAATTCTAATAAATGTGTAAGCTGATTTCCATTAGCATCATAAGTATATGTTTCTTTAGAATAATTTACCCATGAATTGTTTTGCCAACTTTCTGTTTTATTGGTTAGCACATTTCCATTATTATTAAATGTTTGGGTTATTCGTTGGTATTGATTGTTATTTGCATCAAAGGTAACTAT
>CAZUCB010000164.1:0-2974 GCA_964618755.1 uncultured Bacteroides sp.
AAAACTATACTTTTCTCTTTATTGCGTTTATTTTATCACAAAGATACAATTATTATAATATCTTGTATTTATTTTAACAAAAAAACCAAAAAAGCACAAATAGGCAAGCACAGAAGCTGAAAACGTTATCACGATTCGTAATTATTGTAAAATGTAATGAGGAAAATGCTTCTTTTTATTATCAAAAGCTAAGATTGATGGAATACAAACCTAAGATCCCTAAATTAAGGAATAGTAGTAAGCCTTTAATTTAGGAATAAGGAAACAAAAGAAATTTAGAAATACTGGCACACAGCCTTTAGAAACTGTATGCCCAAAAAGAGAATTATAATTCGTGCTTTTTGTTTTCTTTCTTAGCTTTTTTTTCAAGTCTTTTTTCTTTCAGGCTTTTTTCAGACTTTTTCTTTTCTTCTTTTTGTGCTGATTTTTCTTTTGACATAATGTTGTTATTTAGTATTACTGCAAAAATAATCTATTTTTATGAAAAGCGTATGAAATAATTGAAGTTTCAAAACATGAATGTTGTATTTTATACAATAAGTAGTGAAAAGTTAAAACGCGTCTTTAAAATTTTTGAAATTATATAATAAAATATAGAACGCGGATAAAACGGATACGTTCCGTAAACACGGATGTTCGCAGATTTTTAAGTATTACTGATTAATTGTTTAAAATCAGTTTAAATCAGCGTTTCCCGATAGGGATCCGTTTTATCTGCGTTCTAAAAAACAAATCAGAAGAATTGACACTTCAGTTTAGATGTAACAATAAATAATCTTATTACAAAAGTAGAATGTAAAAAGGTATCAGAATTAAATGCGGTAAACTTGCGTTTATCGTTAAGCAACTCTTGTTTTCACAAACCACTTCTTTTTATTGCTATTAAGGTCAGTGGTTGATTCGTTTGCGTTACGATGCGGACGATTTGAATTATTTCGTTGTTGTTTCGGGGCTTTCACCGGATGATGATCTATCAAAGGGAAAGGATGATCATTTATCACAGGAATTTTTTTTCCAATTAGTTTTTCGATGTCACGCAAATAGGCTTTTTCGTCAGCATCGCAAAAAGAATAAGCAGTACCCTTGGCTCCTGCCCTACCCGTACGTCCAATACGATGCACATAAGTTTCAGCAATATTTGATATTTCGAAATTAATTACAAATTCCATATCTTCGATATCAATACCACGAGCTGCAATATCTGTTGCTACCAATACCCTTGTAGTTTGTTCCTTAAAGTTTGCCAATGCACGTTGACGGGCATTCTGCGATTTATTGCCATGTATAGCTTCGGCACTGATTTTGTTTTTTTCGAGCACTTTTACCACTTTATCGGCACCATGCTTGGTACGGGTAAATACAAGTACTGTCTTCATATTGCTATCCTTTAAGATATCAATCAACAAAGCAGTTTTGTTTCCGTTGTCAACAAAATATACAAATTGTTTTATAATATCAACAGGTGTAGCCGAAGGTGTAATCTCAACCTTCGAAGGTTGATGCAAAATAGTATTCGATAGTTTAATAATTTCAGGAGGCATTGTTGCCGAGAAAAAAAGCGACTGACGTTTATGAGGTAATGCCGCAATGATTCGTTTTACATCATGTATAAAGCCCATATCGAGCATACAATCAGCTTCGTCCAAAACAAATATTTCAATGTCACGCAACGAAATAAACCCTTGATTCATCAAATCAAGCAATCGTCCAGGGGTAGCTACCAAAATATCAACACCTTTTTGCAATGTCGAAGTTTGAGGATTTTGATTAACACCTCCAAAAACTACAGTAGAGGTTAAGCCTGTATAACGACCATACGTTTGAATGCTTTCATTTATTTGAATAGCAAGTTCACGGGTAGGCGTAATAATAAGACTTCTTATTTTTCTTCTTTTATCGTATGATTTTGTAGCATATAATAATTGAAGAATCGGAATAGCAAATGCTGCAGTTTTTCCGGTTCCGGTTTGGGCACAACCCAACAAATCTGTTCCTTGCAATACTATAGGAATGGCTTCCTTCTGAATAGGCGTAGGGATCTCATAACCTTCTTGTTTTATTGATTTAAGAATAGGTTCAATGATGTTTAATGATTGAAATGGCATAATTTTTATTAAAGTAGATTTTTTTAGTGAACCAAAACCTGACTATTGTAGGGTGGGAAATGTCCGTAAATGAATTTTTTTGCAAAGATACGGTTTATAATTGGATATATAGTTTTTTTAGCTCAGCATTTAATCGCAATCGCATCTTTATATATTCAATTGAATTTCTTGCTATTAGTTTTTGATATTTTAATTTTAATATTGTCACATTAAAATACAAATTAGTTTACAAGTGTTTTCCTATCTTATTATAAGATTTGAAAAACTTTAGTAAAATTAGCTTCAATTTGTTGATGAAGATCTTCAATATTCAATTTGAGCAACTCCCCTGCCCTTTCGTAAATACTTTCTATAGAAGCATCGCTATCGTCGGTTTCTAGGAATAGTTTATCAAGAGGTGTAATTTTTATGGCTTGTGCTGCATTGGAGTTATTTTCAAGCAGCGCAGCTCCAAAGGAAAGATAAAAACCAGCTTTAATCAATTGCTCAGCTATTTTCAAATTATTATTGTATCCGTGAATAATGCAAGCTTGCTTTAGATTGGCTTTTTTGCACATCGCAATTATTTCGTTATAAGCCTTTACACAATGAATAATCAAAGGTTTGTTATACTTTTCTGCCCAATGCAAATGCTTGCTGAATACTACCTTTTGCATATCGGGTTTGGCAACAGTCGTCCAATCGAGCCCGCATTCACCAATAGCAATTACATTATCCTTAGCTATTACTGCTTCAAATTCATTGAAATCATTGTTCCAAAGCTGTGGTTGCAGATACCACGGATGCATACCCACCGAAAAAAGCAGTCCTTTTTCTTTAGGGAAATCATCAATAGTTAATATGTTAAAAATCTTTTTCCCTTTTATAGG
>CAZUCB010000164.1:3074-5108 GCA_964618755.1 uncultured Bacteroides sp.
ATGGTATTGGCAGTAAAAACAGATAAACTTAAGCGGAAGTTGCGTAAATCTTCATTTTCTTCTTTCAGTATGGTAATTTCCTGATAAAAACCATTGTATTCTTTGGCTAATTCATAAGCGTAATTGGCAATCAAAGCCGGACTTCTGTTTTCGCCAGCTAATTTAATTACTGAAGGATACTCGTGTAGCAAGCGGATAATTTCCTTTTCTTTTGGTAATATTTCAATATCAGCAGCAATGTTGCATAAATCGGAAGATGCTTTCTTCAACAATGATTTGATACGGGCATGAGTATATTGAATAAAAGGTCCAGTATTTCCATTAAAATCAATAGATTCATCCGGATTAAAAAGCATATTCTTTTGCGGATCTACTTTTAAAATAAAGTATTTTAATGCTCCCATTGCAATGTTAGCGTACAATTGTTTGGCTTCTTCGTTTTCGAAATCATCAATTTTACCTAACTCTAACGCTTTTTCGTAAGCAGTTTTCTCCATTTCATCCATCAAATCGTCGGCATCTACTACAGTTCCTTCTCTCGATTTCATTTTGCCGGCAGGCAACTCTACCATGCCATACGACAAATGATAAATATTATCAGACCAATTGTAACCCAATTTATGCAAAACCAATTTCAATACATCGAAATGATAATTTTGCTCGTTGCCCACAACATATAGCATTTGCTTAGGTTGATATTCCTCGTGACGAAGATGAGCAGTACCCAAATCCTGAGTCATATAAACAGAAGTTCCGTCAGCACGAAGCAATAATTTTTCATCTAAGCCATCTGCTGTTAAATCAGCCCAAACAGATTTGTCAGCTTTGCGAATAAGCTTGCCATCGGATAATCCTTTTTCAACAATTAATTTCCCCAATAAATATGTGGAAGATTCATAATAAGTTTTGTCGAAATCAATACCCATACGATGATAGGTTTGTTCAAAACCTTCGTAAACCCACGCATTCATGGTTTCCCATAACTTTATAATAGTTTCGTCTTTAGCTTCCCATTTGCGTAGCATTTCCTGAGCAGCTAACATCAATGGAGCTTGCTTTTCGGCAATTTCTTTTTCTATTCCGTTTGCCATCATTTCGGCTACTTCAGCACGATAGTATTTATCGAACAAAACATAGTATTTTCCTGCTAAATGATCACCCTTTAAACCTGATGATGTGGGAGTTTCGCCATTGCCCCATTTTTGCCAAGCCAGCATCGATTTGCAGATATGAATGCCTCTGTCGTTGACCAGATTAACCTTTACTACATTTTTGCCGTTGGCTTTCAATATCTGAGCTACCGACCAACCTAATAAATTGTTGCGAACATGCCCTAAATGAAGCGGTTTATTGGTATTTGGAGAAGAATACTCAATCATTACTACTTCACTTTCTTCGGTTGTAACAAAACCAAAATTAGCTTCGTTCTGATGTGAGTTCAAAAACGTCAACCAATATTCTTTCGTAATCTGTAAGTTTAAAAAGCCTTTGATAACATTAAAGTCAGCAACTTCAGTTAAATTATTTTTCACATATTGCCCTATTTCTGTAGCAGTAGCTTCGGGAGATTTTTTGGATGCCCTAACAAAAGGAAAAACAGCAATGGTAAATTCGCCTTCAAATTCTTTGCGGGTTTTTTGTAAGCTAATATCTTTTTCGGCTAATTGCAGAGCATACAAAGTTTGTATAGCTTTAATAACAGCCTGGCATAGTTTTGATTCTAACATAGATTATTAAGATAACATAGAAAGTGCAAAATTACGATAAATTAAGCAATAAAAAAACCCACCACGTTTTCAACATTGATGGGTTTTGCAATAGCTAAGTTTGAAACTTATTCTTTTACAAACTTCTTAATAATTGATTGCTGGTCGTTTTTAATTTCAACAAAATACATACCTTTCGACAGAGACGAAATATCAAGCTGTAATAAGTTTTTAGTAAGCATTTTTATATCCGATTTCAAAACTTCAATTCCTGTAATAGAATATATTGAAACAGTTGTTGCTTTTTCTTTAAAATCTCCAAAATCTA
>CAZUCB010000165.1:0-1541 GCA_964618755.1 uncultured Bacteroides sp.
AGATTAAAATAAAAGTAAATCAACTCATTTTTGAAAATCCGTGAAAATCTGCGTTTACGGAACGTATCCGTTTAATCAGCGTTCTAAAAAAATGATAGCTAATCAGTTCGATTTTTATTATTTTCGTTTATTTTTCAGAAAAATATCGTATCTTATTCTTATCTAACTTTTTACTTGAATAAAAAGTTACAAAAATTCAAGACTGAAACCAATTTACTTCAAAACTACACTTTTAAAAAATCCAACGCAATACAAGCTATAGCGAAATATTGATTTGTTCGCATATTTAACTGATTTTCTTCGCTATACTGTATTGCTTACACAATGCCACCGCTATTTTTAAACGCTTGTTTTGTAGCGTAAATTGTTTTAGGTCAATCCTTTCTATGCAGCATAATACTGTAATTTAATAACTTATAAAAGAATAAACGATATGATTAGTAACAAAAAATGAAAGAAAAAATTTATTTTAAATGGGTTTTAGAAAAAATTAAATAAATAAAGCAAAGAAAAAGACAAATAATTTATTATTTTTGCATTCGTTTTAGCCTTGTTGGTGCATAGTTTCTTATGTAACTGACAGGGCGAAGCTGTGTATATGCTTCACTAAATTCAATTCTAAGCTATTGAAATTCAATAGATATTTTTGGATTTTTTTGGATTATTGTTTTTGAAAAACAACAAATAATTCAGCTCAATTTAAGGTGATATGAGAAGTGAAAAAAGTTCATTGCAATACATTGAAAGAATGCCATCAATTCTTTATAACTTTATGAGCTTTATAAACGTTACACATTCTAAATGCTTTTCAATTATACAATAAATGCTATTAATAAAAGAATCAAAAACACTAACAAGTCTTTGGGAAAATAAAAGAACTGATTTTTCTGAAATGATGAAGATAGTTGTGGATATAGATAAAGAAATCATAGCCATTGATGCAGAAATGCATTCCGATCTTGAGAATTTTCTATTGATAAATAATTCAGAACAACAAAACTTATGGGGTGCTAATATTTACCCTTTTAAAAATGATGATGATTTTCTTGAATATACTTCATTTATTAATATTCGTCCTTCGCAAGACAATAGAAGCATGGAAGTGAAAAATCCAATTATTCGTGAAAAAATAAAAAAATTAGTAAATCGTCTGATAATCCGCTAATATAAATGTACACCCTTCTATATCACAAATCTCTTACTATTGAAAAATGGAGTATGTATCCAAAAATGCAACATGTTTTAATGATTTCAAATGAATTAAACAGGGCAAAAAACTGGATTGTTAAAAACCAAAACATTGAAACAAACTTAGCGTATGAGCGTGCATTTGAATTAATTGATTTATCCTTAGAAGATATTAAATGGAAAAATTCGTCTAAAGAATTACTCAGATTAAAAGAAACTTTAGGAGAACTCTACTGTCAGGAAGCTAAAGATTTGAAAAAAAACAATTTATGCCTGCAATTATTGTTAACTTTTACACCAGAATCTTATAACTTATTGATTGACTAAAAATCAATACACATTTCAGTAATAAA
>CAZUCB010000165.1:1641-5086 GCA_964618755.1 uncultured Bacteroides sp.
AACAGATTTCCAACTGCAAAAATTGCATTGCTTGAAAAAGAAGCAGATGTTGCTTATCACAGTAGTGGAAGAAATAGTGGTGTTTTGCATGCTGGGTTTTATTATACAGCAGATTCTTTAAAAGCAAAATTTACACGTGATGGCAACAAACAAATGAGAGAATATTGTTATGCCAATAAGTTAAGAATAAACGAATGTAAAAAAGTTGTTGTAGCCAAAGACGAAAGCGAACTTCCATCATTGTTTGAATTAGACAAAAGGGGGAAAGCTAATGGTGTGGATGTTACAATTATTGATGAAAAAGAATTATTTGAAATTGACCCTAATGTAAAAACGTTTAAACATGCTTTGTATTCTCCCAGCACAGCCACCGTTGATCCTGTTGAAGTAAATCAGGCAGTTAAAAACGAACTTAAACAAAAAGGAGTTGAATTATTTTTTGGTGAAGCTTACGCTGCAAGAATAGATGGAAATAAAATCAGGACTTCTAAAGGAAATACATTTTCAGCAAACAAATTGATAAATGCAGCTGGATTATATGCAGATAAAGTTGCCAAAGATTTTGGCTATTCAAAAAAATACACCATTATACCGTTTAAAGGTGTTTATTTAAAATACCATGGACACGACAAACCTGTTTCGGTAAACGTATATCCAGTACCTAACTTAAAAAATCCTTTTTTAGGTGTGCATTTCACCGTAACAGTTGATGGTACTGTAAAAATAGGACCTACTTCTATGCCTGCTTTTTGGAGAGAAAACTACAAAGGCTTCGATCAATTTAGTGCAAGCGAAACTATAAATATTTTATCATGGGAAGCCCGACTCTTCATGAGCAATGCATTTGGGTTTAGAAATCTTGCTATAGATGAGATAAAGAAATACAATATGAAGTATTTTGCAGGTTTAGCCAAAAATCTTGTTAAAAACTTAGATGTTAAAGGTTTTGACGAATGGGGAAAGCCAGGCATTCGTGCACAACTACTCAATATGCAAACCAAAGAATTGGTGATGGACTTTGTAGTTGAAGGCGATAAAGATTGTATCCATGTGCTGAATGCAGTTTCTCCTGCATTTACCTGTAGTTTTCCTTTCGCAAAATGGGTAGTGGATAATTATGTAATTTAAAATAAAAATTTAAAATTAGTAACTAATCAGTTCGTTTTTTATTATTATTTTCTCTCTTTATTGTTATCGTTTATATTTTATGAAAATATCGCAACTTATTTATATTTAACTTTTTACTTGAACAAAAAGTTACAAAAATTCAAGACTTAAAACAATTTACTTCAAAACTACGCTTTTAAAAATCCAACGCAATACAAGTTATAGCGATATATTCATATGTTCACTTATTTAGCTAATTGCCTTCGCTATACTGTATTGCTTACACAATGCCACCGCAATTTTTAAATGCTTGTTTTTGTAGCGTAAATTGTTTTATGTCAATCCTTTGTTTATAGCAAGATACAGTAATATAAAAATTTATAAAAATTTGAACAATCTGATTAGTTTTTGAAAATTTAAAATTAGCAAATTATATATTTTTAACTAAGAACTTTTTGTTTAAAACAGCAATAAACCCAAATTAATCTAAGCATTCATATACATTTCCTATTATCAGATAAAAAAACTAATAGTATTTAGATTTGTTATATCAATTCTAATAAAAAAGATATCTTTTTTCAAATAAATGAAACCTCAAATAATATTCAAATTTTTTATTGTTTTACTGCTTTTTATAAGCACAACTACACATGCTCAGTATGTTCAAAAACGAGCAGGTGTATGCTTTAGAGAGGACGACAATCATCCTAAACAGGAATTTCAGCAATATGCAGCAGTATTTGATAAATACGGATTTAAATTCTGTTATGCTTTAAATCTTGGTTTGATTAATCCAACAGATACTGGTTTTATTAACACCATTGATACATTGATAGCTCATGGGCACGAAATGATGGATCATACACCTAACCACAATACTAAATATTTTACAGTCAGAAGTTTATCAGATACAGCTATTTATTCAATGAGCCCAGGGGTAGATCATATTAATCAAACTAAAGTTTGTTTAAAAATCGATTCAATACATACCAATTCTTACTATAATGAAGGAAGTGTTGTGTTAAGCGGTAACAGACTAATAAGTTTATTACCTGGTGAATTCAAAAATTTTGACACATCTAGTAATAGGGCTGTTCAAGCAATTTTTTTTCCTGCTTTCAATAAAATATGTGCTTATTATAATTTAAAGAATAAAAACCCTAATGACCCTGATACTATTTATCTTACCTCCTATTGGGATGAAACCTTCATCCCTACTTTCTCTGGGATTATAGCTTATAAAAAACTGGGTTTGCTTGACATTTTTATGAATAGAACTGCCATTTCCCATCTTTTATCTCAATCTAAGAAATATGCTGATGAATTTCATTTTTCACAACCAACTTCTTGGATTCAACCAGGAGGCTATCAACCAAGGTATAAACAAGAAGAATTGAAAAGCTCATGTAATGCTTTAGGTTTTAATGCTGGGGCATCAATTATTAATATTACACAAAAATATTTTAATGAATACGACCCTGATAAGAATAAACGTTTTTCTTTCCATGGTGAAGATTTTTCAACCGAATATCAGACTTTTGAAAAAATTAAAACACTCATTGCCGATGGAATTGCAAAAAACAAAGTATTGATGGAGATTAATCACTTTGGACATTATTACCCTTTGTTAGGTGGTTGGAATGACTATCTTTCACGATTAGATTCTGTTTTGTCATGGTGTAAACAAAAAAATATCTTAGTTGAAAGATATAAGTATTGGGTACCTTTATTATTTGATAGCATTCCTAACCCATACCAAAACATCTTTCCTCCACTTCAAACTGATTTGGATGATAACGGTTATCCTGATGGATATAACAAAAATAATTTTGGATTAATTTTTCAAACAGGAGGAGTTGCTTCATCTAATGGCTATTATTTAACAAAAAATAACATACAACCTTATTTTTGCAGTGTTGATTATCTTGGTGGAATTGAAAAAGGAATTAATCGTTTGGAATTATATACTCAAGGAATTTTTACAGACTCAATTGGTGTAAAAATTGTCTTTAACCAATCCAATTTAAGCGAAACCTATTTTTTAAAATGCAATACTACTCAATGGACTAAACAAAAGATTGAATTTAATTGCCCTGACAGCATTTCATCTATTACATTTCAACTTTATATAATCCATACTAATCCAAATATAAAAATTAGCGGAATTTCATTAAGAAAAAAATCTATTATCACTGCATTACCAGATACAACCATTTTTACCACCTTCGATTCTAAACTTAAAACTGCAAGCTTAAAAAACAGGGTTTATGACCCTTTGTTTAGCAAAGACAGTCTCACTTTTTCAGTCGTTAAAACTACTGGACTTACTACATCCATA
>CAZUCB010000166.1:0-590 GCA_964618755.1 uncultured Bacteroides sp.
CATTTTATAAATACAAATAAAGGGCGACTCCAAATTCATAAGTTGGAATCGCCCTTTTATTTTAATATTATAGTTATATATCATTTGCTTCTATCCATTTTCTCCTTTTTTTATAAAAATCACCTGTACATTCATAAAATTCTTCCGTACCTCCATGTATTCTTCTTATACCTATAAAAAACTGTTCAGTACGTACGTAAAATTTAACAGTACCTACACAGCTTTTTTTATTTGCTGTACGTACTGCTGTATTCTACAGATGTACTGCATAAATATACGCATGTACGATAAGAATCTATGTGCGTACCGGTTGAATATATGTATTTTATGCAGATTTTAGTACGACTAAACCTTTGGGTTAATACACAAAGTGTTCCAACAAAGTGGCGTAGAACTAACTTCCGACAACGAAGAACGGGAATTTAGCTTTAGCTTAGCAATAATTGTGGTAAAAGGGGTGTAAGACAAATTTTAAACATGACAGGTTTTAAAAACCTGTCATGTTTCCAGCATTTGACAGCGTAGTGAAAAATGTAAACGGTATCGATAAATAAGTTTTAGGTTTGGTTTCTGAAAACCAATTGAATGCT
>CAZUCB010000166.1:600-5071 GCA_964618755.1 uncultured Bacteroides sp.
TCGTACCCTTCGCTGACCATAATGTGATAGCTGTTTCTACGCTTTGTAATTGTCGCCATTGTGGTTGCCTCCCCTTTGAATAGTAATAATTTGGTTACTGTAATTATGCCATACATTCATGAATTAATCAAGATAATTCTCGCTATTCATGCGGTTTTACAGAGATTTTATTATTTAAGAGATAAATGATAAAATTACAAATTATCAGATTTTTGCAATAAATACAACATAGTTTTTCCCGTACTTTTTGGCACATTTTGGGCATGTAGTGTACCACATATACCATTTTTCAATTTCAAAACCTTTTAGTTTGGCAAAAGATTGAAAATCTTTCATCCATTTTCCGGTTTCTTTAAAGTTGCCTTCATATACTTTGCTCAGGAATTTTCCGGATAGAGATATGTTTTCAGCATCAGCTACTTCTTTGTCAACAGCCAGATAAATATCCATATTCCATTTGGATGTATGGTCGGAGAGGCAAAGCCAATCAGGCATGTTTGCGCCAGCTTTTTCAACTTTTGCATTCATTCTTTTTATAACATTGCCAAAGTTCATTGGCATGTAAAAGAGGGTACACACTTTGTCTTTGATAAACTTTTTGTTTTCCCATTCAAAAACCTTGTCATCCCATGGTTTCGGGTCAAACTTTGGACAACATTCTGCTTGATTAAGATTATTTTCCATTTTTTGATTTGAATTAATTGATTTTATGTATTTTATTAAATGCAAATTTACAATATTCTTATCCTATTTTTAAAATTGAAGGCTTATTTGTTTAATAAAAAGAAAACAGAATTGTACAATATAGACTGTAGCTGTCTAAAATTAGCTTTCGTATCTCTTTTATATCTATTTGTTAAGCTGTATATTTTGCAAATGATGTTGGGAATAATTTGTTGTAGATACATACTTCCAAAATGCAGTATAGAGTAGATTCTTGAATCATCAAAATGGTCAAGATGGCTTATTTTCAATGAATTATTCTCAGTTTTTTCAACGCTTTTAAAGTTATTTCTTTTCTAATCATTGGAAACATATCCATGTTGAAAGTTTTAGTTGGGGTAATATTAATAGCAAAAAAATAAACATTAGTTGCGGTTTCTATATAACCTACAAACCAACCGTTATTATTGCCATTTCTGATAGCCCATCCTGTTTTTCCACTAATGGTGTATGAATCAGTACTGTCGGTTACCATTAGTTTTTTCATTATTTTTTCTGTTCTATTGCTAATTGGAAGTTGAGAAAAATAGAAACGGCGTAGAAAATCAATTTGTTGAACTTGACTTATCTTTGATTTTCCTTCTAACCAAAATAAATCTATAGTATTGGAATCAACAATCATATTGCCATAAGTAAGCTTACTTAAATACATTTTCATGCGTTGACTGCCTATTTTTCTTGCTACTTCCTGATAGCAAGGAACACAAGAAGCGTGAAAAGCTTCTGTAAGACTTAAATCTTTTTCCCAACTCGAAAGTTTCCGCTTTTTGCCATCCCATTTAAAAAGACTGTTTTCGTCTTCAACCACAACGGTTTCAAGTGCTATAATCGAATTTGCAATTTTAAAAGTTGAAGCAGGCAATCTTCCTGTATTAGCCCATTTAAAATCGTTGGAATAATACAGCTGCTTTTGTGCATCGTAAACCATAATAGAACCTATTACGTTGGATGAATCGAGAATAAGCTTTAAATCTGGTGTATAGATATTTTTTTTATAATCGATATTATTTTGCCCTCTACTTGTGAAGCAAATAAAAGATGAAGTGATTAAAATTATGAAGAAATGAAATCTTGCTTTCATCTATTTCTATTTATGTAAATAAAAGAAAATATGTTTATTATGATTCATTTTCCTTTAAAGCATCCCATCCCTGGGCTTTTAAAGGAATGGCTGCACCTGATGATGTTATGAGATTTGCACCACTGTTTTTATCCGTAATATGCCCAATGATATGAATGTCTTCTAAACTTTTTACTATTTCAAAATCGGATTGTTCAATGGTGAAAAGTAGTTCATAGTCCTCACCACCACTTAATGCGGCTATTGTCGGTATAATTTTAAATTCTTCAGCAAGTAGAACCGTTGTGGCATCTATAGGAATCTTTTCCTCATACAAATTACAACCTTTTTCCGATTGTTTGCAAATATGTAGAATTTCAGAAGCCAAACCATCCGAAATATCTATCATTGAAGTGGGTTTAATATTCTTTTCTTTTAAAAGCTGAACAATATCTAACCTTGCCTCTGGTTTTAACTGACGTTGTAAAATATAGTCGTAGCCTTCCAATTCAGGTTGAGAAGCTGGGTTGGCTTTATAAACTTCTTTCTCACGTTCGAGTAATAATAATCCCATATATGCACCACCCAGATTACCGCTTACACATAACAAATTACCTTCTTTGGCACCATTGCGATAGGTGATTTCTTCAGCTGCAGCTTCACCAATAATGGTCAATGAAATAAATAAACCGGAAGTGCTTGATGTAGTATCGCCCCCTACCAAATCAACCTTGTATTTATCGCAGGCTAGCTTAATGCCATCGTATAGTTCGTCTAGTGCTTCAACAGAATAGCGATTGGAAACAGCAATGCCAACCACCAATTGCTTGGGAGTGCCATTCATAGCTACAATATCCGAAAAATTCACAACAGCAGCTTTATATCCCAAATGTTTTAAAGGAGTGTAAGATAAATCAAAATGAACACCTTCCACTAACAAATCAGTAGAAACCAATGTGTTTTTATTGGCATTATTAATCACGGCAGCATCATCTCCAACACCTTTAATCGTGCTTTCATTGGTATAGACTATATCCTTGGTTAAATAATCAATCAATCCAAACTCACCCAATTCGCCTAATTCTGTCCTTTTTTTTGTTCTATCTTCAAACATATACTGTTGCAATAATGGTTTTTTCAACGGCAAATTTACCAAAACTTTTCAACATAAGTTTTGTTTATTTCCCAGAAAAACTGCTTAATTAATTGCAAGAGAATTTCAAAAATGATACTTTTGCATTTTTATTTATACTTAATCTAAATTAAACGATAGGGTTAATGAATGGCTAACGATAAAAATAATATAATAGAAGAAGTAACAAATAGCGAATACAAATATGGTTTTGTTACAGATATTGAGATGGATATGTCTTTAAAAGGGCTTACTGAAGATACTGTACGTTTTATTTCAGCAAAAAAAAACGAACCTGAATTTTTATTGGAATACCGTTTGAAAGCTTTTAAAAAATGGCAGGAAATGGAACAACCCCTATGGGCACATCTTAAAATTCCATTCATTGATTATCAAAATATTATATACTACGCTGCACCTAAAAAGAAAAAAGAATTAACGAGTTTGGATGAGGTGGATCCTACGCTATTGGAAACATTTAAGAAATTAGGTATCTCGCTTGATGAACAGAAAAAATTATCAGGAGTAGCAGTAGATGCTGTAATTGATAGTGTTTCAGTTAAAACTACTTTTACCGAAACTTTAGCCAAACAGGGGATTATCTTTTGTTCTTTTAGCGATGCAGTTCAAAATCATCCTGATTTGGTGAAACAGTACATGGGTTCTGTTGTTCCTTATGGCGATAATTATTTTGCAGCGTTGAATTCTGCGGTATTCAGCGACGGATCATTTTGCTATATTCCTAAAGGTGTTCGCTGTCCTATAGAATTATCAACTTATTTTAGGATAAATGCTGCCAATACCGGTCAGTTTGAACGAACACTAATTGTAGCTGACGAAGGTTCGTATGTAAGTTATATGGAAGGTTGTACAGCTCCGCAGAGAGATGAAAATCAATTGCATGCAGCCATCGTTGAAATTGTTGCCATGAAAGATGCGGAAGTAAAATATTCAACCGTGCAAAACTGGTATCCGGGTGATAAAAATGGGGTAGGGGGTATCTTTAATTTTGTTACCAAACGTGGAATTTGCAAAGGAAGTAATTCTAAAATATCCTGGACTCAGGTTGAGACTGGTTCTGCTATTACCTGGAAATATCCAAGTTGTATATTGTTAGGCGATAATTCGGTAGGTGAATTTTATTCTGTTGCTATTACCAATAATCATCAGCAAGCGGATACCGGAAGTAAAATGATACATTTGGGAAAAAATACTAAAAGCACTATCATATCAAAGGGTATTTCTGCAGGTTATAGCAACAACAGCTATCGTGGATTGGTAAAAATTGCTAAAAATGCAACAAATTCGAGAAATTACTCACAATGCGATTCTCTATTAATGGGCGATAAATGCGGTGCACATACCTGGCCTTATATCAAAACTGAAAATAGTTCATCCATAGTTGAACATGAAGCAACCACATCAAAAATATCTGAAGATCAGTTATTCTATTGTCAACAAAGAGGAATTTCAACTGAAAGTGCTATTGGATTGATTGTAAATGGTTATGCCAAAGAAGTACTGAATAAACTTCCGATGGAATTTGCAGTGGAAGC
>CAZUCB010000167.1:0-4982 GCA_964618755.1 uncultured Bacteroides sp.
GAACCTAAAATTTATGTACTTTTGAGAAATGATTGTCAAATTTATCTATGTATATTAATTTATTATATCATGATATAAATAAATGCATTTATAATGAGGTGTTTTAAGTAAAATATTATGGATAAATTGTTTTCTTATTGACTTTCTTTTAAAAATATATTTAGTTTTAGTTTGAAATAAGAAGTTTTGTTTTATATCTTTTCAAACTGAATATTTTAGCTAATTCCAAGTACTTATAGAGAAGTTTAAAACCTATCTAATTTCAAATTGCTAATAAAATAATTGAGATGAAATCTTACAATTTTTATTTAATAAGAAAAAGAGTTATAATAGCAAAAAATAGGTTTAAGCTATTACTAATTATTGGATTTGTTATCAGTATTTTCTCTAGTGCAAACTTATTTAGTCAGCGTTTTGAGAAAGGCTTTGAATTTGATAGTATTTATAACAAAGGAATTAATTCCGAACAAAGCATTTCAAAACAATGCCTGAAAAAGCTGGAATATTATCATAAGCAATTATCTCCTATACAACAAGCACAAACCAATTATTTAAGGCTTAAAATAATTTATGCTGATACGGCAGAGGTAAAGGCACTTGAAAAAAGGATGTTTTCTGCACCCGATTCGCTTGGCTATTTTGATGCACTTATTTATACTGCCTTAAAATATCTTGAGAAATCAATGCCCGATAAAGCAATTCCTTTACTAATGAAAGCCCTTGACTCATTAAATGCAGACTCAGAGAAAGCTGTGTATTGCAATATTAATCTCTGTGAAGCATACAGGCAAAAACAGGAATACGACAAAGGAATTGCAATGCTGAATGAGTTATTGAACAGCAAAAGACCCGTTTCGGATATTAACAGAGCTTATGCCTACAATCGTTTGGCTGCCATTTATGACGAATGGGGAATTGATAAATACAGCATTACCGATTCGGTTGTAAAATATTCTGAGTTGTGTATTTCTTTATCCGAAAAAATAAACAGCAAATCAAATCTGGCATTATCTCAAAACGAACTTTGTTATAGGTTAACCATCGAAAAAAAATATGACAAAGCACTGGATCTTTCAATAAAAGCAGTAAAAAACTTCGATGATGCCGGAATGTATTACTTTGAAATGAACGCACTAATCAACCAAAGTAGAATATATATAAGATTAAATGATTATAAATCAGCGCTACAGGCAATTGTTGTTGCCACTAATCTCTGTAAAATTGAAGAAAATAGAAACCTTTTTATGCGTTTATATCATCAGCTAGCATACATATATGAACTAAAAGGAGCTTATAAAGAAGCCTATGGTTTTCTGGCGATAAGCCGCACGTTTCTTGATGATTTTTTCAGGGATAGGATTAACAACCAGATTAATGAACAATCAGCAAAGTTCGATCTTTTAGCTAAGGAACAAAAGATAAGAGAAGAAGAACAAAAAAATGAATTTAATAAAAAACAATTTACATTCCTTATCATAATTCTGATTTTCCTTAGCATTGCATTTGTTTTAAGCTTTTTTTATTTCAGGTTAAAGAGAAAAGCATTTGTAAAACAAAAACTTATTGAAGCGGTAATTGAAACCGAAGAAAAAGAGCGAAGGCGAATAGCATCCGATTTGCATGATGGATTAGGTCCTTTACTATCAGCTTCAAAACTCTATTTTCAGGCGTATATTGATGCTAAGGATATTGTCGGGAAAAATGATATTGAAACAAAGCTTAAATACATAATTGAAAATGCAATAGCCGATACTTCGCGAATTTCGCATAATATAAGCCCCCATATTCTTGAAAATTACGGACTGATAACAGCATTGGAAAATTTTATAAGTGATATTAGTATCAGTAAAAATATTAAATTTGACATATCTTTTGAAAAGCTTGAGCGTTTCGATATGAAGACAGAACTAACAATTTACCGTACAATTTCTGAACTTATCAACAACACCATTAAACATGCAAATGCATCACTTATAAGCATAAAGATTTTTGTATCGGAAGATTTGCTCAATCTTATTTACGAAGATAACGGTGTTGGATTTTCGGTGAAAGAAAGAATAAATGCAAAAACCGGAATAGGTTTAATAAATATTGAGAACCGGATTAGTTTTTTTAAAGGGAATGTTATTTTTGAAAGTCAGGCAAATAAAGGAATGAAAGCAATATTTAAAATACCTTATAATAAAATTGACCTCTATGAAACAAATTAAGATCGCAATAATTGATGACCACGACCTTTTTAGGGAAGGTATTAAACTTGTATTAGGGCAAATTGAAAATTTTGAAGTTGTTTTTGATACTTCCAGTGGGTTATTATTTCTTGAATTTCTGCAAAATTCGCTTCCCGATGTGGTATTAATGGATATTAATATGCCAGTAATTGATGGGATTGAAACAACACAAAAGGCTTTAGAATTACAGCCAAACCTTAAAGTTATTGCACTTACTATGTTTTCTGATACCACCCATTATACTCAAATGATTGATGCCGGGATTAAAGGTTTTATTCTGAAAAAATCAAATAAGTTTGAACTTCAGCAAGCAATTAATGCAGTGTATTCGGGTGGTAATTATTTCAGTCAGGAAATAATGCAAAAACTGGCTTTTCAATCTGTTAATTTCGCATCAGTTCTCAATCAGTTTACACATCGCGAATTGGATGTTCTTCATCTGGTTTGTAAGGGACTTACAACCCAGGAAATTTCTGAAAAACTATTTATAAGTACAAAAACGGTTGAAGTTCACCGTAGCAAAATTTTTCAAAAAACGGATGTAAGAAATATCTGTGAATTAATTGTGTGGGCTATTAAAAACAATTACTTTTCAGTAGAATAATTCCCTTTTATTTATTCGCCTGCAATAAGTATTAATGCAGCTATGATGAATTTAATCCTCTTCCTCTCAAAATAACCATAGCTGATAGTCTCCGATAATACCATTGATGCTTTTTAATAGTAAGCTTAAAATATAGTAGTGTACAAAGATTGTTTCTATCTTATATCTTCTGTCGTCTATCTTTTGTATTCTATTTATCTTCTCCCATCTTTTATTTTTTCTTACTAAGGGTATACCCCTAGAATAAATACGAGTATTCTCTTAGTCAAAATACAGATATACCCTTATATGTATAACTTCTGTGTAATTTATCTTTGTATTATTATATACAGCATAAGTATGAATGAATATTTTAATTAGAGCAAAACAAAATATTTCGCAACATCTAAAAAACTTCATCAAATTAAATGGAAAAAACCAACTCACATACTAATGGTGTATTAGGGATTATTTTTCTTGCACAGTCAATTAATCCTGAAATTGGATCTTATCAGGAACACTATATAAATGAGTGTTTTAATTTCACTGCACAGTTAAGTAACGGTACAATTAATATGACATTAGAAGATGCTCAAGACTATGAATCACGTCCAAGCAGTGTAGCTTTTGACCGCATTGAAATAGTTGCCAAAACATTTCAAAAAAACATTTTCAAAGGGGATGACGAATGAATATTGTAATTATAGAGCAAAACAAAATATTTCGCGAAAGCCTTAAAACGGTTCTTAATCAGATACCGGATTTCGAGGTTGTTTTTGATGCTGATAATAATTGGTATCCCGAAGAGATGAGCAATGTTGTTGTAAACCTTATTCTTATTGATTATAGCTTTGGTAAAACTAAATGCAATGAAGCGATGAATAAGGCACTTTTAATATGGGGAAGTACCGTAAAATTTTTATTTCTGACAGATTATAAAGAGGAGTGTGCTAATAATAACATTAAAACATCTGATATAATACTAAAACATTCATCAAAAAAAGAGTTTGAAAATAAAATAAGAAAACATCAATTACATTAAAAGAATAAAAACAATTAATAAACAAAAAAAATAGCAAAATGAAATCAAAATTACTTAAAAGCCTCCTGTTGCTTATGGTTTTTGCCATTAGTATTCAGTTGCAGGCACAGACACAATCGCCTCAAAAAGCCCTCAGTTTTGACGGGGTAAATGATTATGTTTCCGGCGCAACGGGAATCAGTACAAGTCTTACAGCATTTACCATCGAAGCATGGGTGTATCATAATACCCTTTCCGCCGTGGTTCAGCGGTACATTACTATTAACCCTGAAGTAGTTGTTTTGCGCTACGATGGAACGATATATGGCGGCACTAATGCATTACATTTTTACTTAAAGAAAGCTAACGGTTCTCTGGTTGGTTTTCTGGTTGAAAATGTGCTGACCACCGGAACATGGATGCATATTGCCGGTACGTACGACGGCACAACCATGAAACTCTATCTGAACGGAACACTTATAAAGAGTGCATCACCTGGTGGGGGATTATACCCTCCTTCGGGTGGTTATTCTTTCAGCAGCGGTGGTTCGGAAGCATTTAACGGAAAGATGGACGAAGTGAGTGTATGGAATTATGCCCGTTCTATGTCCGACATACGCGAAGATATGTACCGCACAGCACCTCTAGCGAATGCAAATCTTAAAAATTACTGGCAGTTTAACAATGGAAGCGGCACTACATTAACCGACCTGAAAGGAACAGCCACCGGAACACTCAACAATATGACCAACAGCAACTGGGTTGCTTCTACTATTCCTTTTGCAGCAGGGGCTGTAAATACCCAGATAGTAAACGCTACCGGAACAAAAACCTTTACTGGCACCAGTTTAGTAGCAAATTTTACTGCCAAAAGCGGTACCGACACCATCGTAGCAAGCCGCATTGATACCTTACCAAATGTAAGCCCTGCCGGGGTTCCAACAGTTTTTAATTCACAATATTGGGTAGTTAAACGTTTTGGAACTGGCACTTTCACTTCAAACCTGACTTTTACATTAAGTGAAGATTTAACTGCAACTGACGAAAGTTTGCCAGCCAACATTTCGCTTTACGCAAGAGCGGATAATTCCGATGCAGGTTGGACATCGCTGGCTACTGCCACATCGGTAAATGCAGCAAATAATAC
>CAZUCB010000168.1:0-4978 GCA_964618755.1 uncultured Bacteroides sp.
ATTACAACTATTACTTTAGACCGCTTACGAAAAAGAGGTTATGAAGCCATGCTTGAACTATACGTGAACTTAGCGAAGCGTTATCACGACCTTTGGGTGTAAAATTGCTCCACATCTTGATGAACTGCTGTATAGGCTTCTTTCACATTAAATATCCTGTGGATATTTAATGTGAAAGAAAGTACGAAGTACTAGTATGATTAATGGTGCTTCGAATAGGTTTAGCAACACTGTGAGAGGTGGTTATTGAGCATAGCCGAAATGTATTCCCTGCATAGCTAATTATTGCATAGAGCAGTCTACTCGATTAGCTGCTGGCAACTATTCTACGATTATCTTTTTTGTAGCTCTTTGTCCTCTGTTGTCAATTGAAATAAAATACAATCCAGTATTTAAGTTTAAATTTAGGATAGTTGTTTTTTCGTTAAGTTTTTCACTATACACCATTTCTCCCAATAAATTTATTACTGTTAAGTTACAACTGCTATGGTTTTCGTTTAATTTAATAGTAATTTTTCCACTACTTGGATTTGGTGAAATGTCAAAAAGTATTTGATTTATTAAATTATCTTCAATACCACTTATTGTCGAACAATTAACTTTATAAACAGCTTTCTCGGCACTAGACGAAGGTAGTGGTGCTGCAATTAATGTAATTCCGCTTGCTGTTTTTCGGAAGGACGGTTGTGTGGTAACTCCTGAACCTAAAGGATAAGTTGCTACATTATAATTACTACCATTTACATAAATTAATCTTTCGGCATTTGCCCCATTTTTCCCATTAAAATACAAATCATCTCCACAATGTTCTGCACTACCTGGAAATTGAGTAGTTAAACCGTCTGCTGAAAAATTCGTTGGAGTACCACCAAATATTTTTTTTGTACCTGCCAATGTACCATTCGTAACCCATAAAGCTTTATTAGATGAATTTACAGTGTATAACGTATCAAGAGTTACGAAATAAACTAAAGAATTTGTAGTTCTTGAAGTACCAACGCCTACATTTCCGCAAGGGCGAGAATTAGCTACCGTATTAAAATTTAAAGGTGTGGCAGCGCCTCCAGATATAGAAACATATTCCACTCCAACATTTACAGTTGAAAGAAGTGCTATTACGCCATTTGGAGTTACACCAATAACTCTTTGAAAATGTTTATTTGAAGCAGTTTCAGTATATAGAACAGTTTTAATTCCATTGTTGCTAACTTTATAAATTGAACTATTACCCACAGAACTTGGACTATAGGGTGTACAATAATAATACTCATTATTGTAAACTGCTCCATAGTCTGTTGAACCGATAGGGTCAATATTAGTAAGTATTCCAGTTGTTAAGTCTATTCTATTTAAACCACCAATTCCAGAAAAAATAATTGAATTAGTGGTGTGTTGCATTTCAGAAATATTGCCTGTAAATAATGTTTGTATACTTGAAGCAGAAGTATAATCTGTTTTGTAAATTTTATCAGATGTTCTAAAAAAAGTAAAGTTCCCTTTATGAAAATAATCACCTGATATTACTTTATCGCCAGTATATCCAGCCATAGGAAGTTGTCCACCTGTTACATCAGTTGCGTTCGACCCGTCAAATAACTTAAATGGAGAGCCATTTGCAACAGCGTAAATTCCTTTTCCATTATTCCATATCATTGTCTGAAATGGGTCTACTGTTAATGTGGTAACAAGAGTAGCACTGTTACTACCATCAATTTTCATAAGCGACAAGGCTGGATAGTTAACAACATAATAATTTAATGAATCGGAGGTCACTTTTCCAAAATTTGTTGTACTACCATTAGGTTGGTAAATGTTTGTTGGTTGACTGTAACTGATTAAAGTAATAAAAGTTAAGAATGCAGATGTAAGTATTTTTTTTGTCATAATTATTTTTTGTAGTTTGCTATTTATTATTTGTTTTTAAAGTTAAATTGTTAATTTCAAGAATGTGTGATTTGTTCTGAGGAAGAGGTCGCTTTGCATGGAACTAAAGCAAGCTGCCCTACATGAGCTGAGCACAACCTTTCCAGTCTTCTATAAATATCTCAAAATCAAAAATATTTATCAATTAAACAAGATAAGGGTGAATTTGTTTTTTAAGAGCTTGGAAATAAATTGGTCTTACAACTATTGCTTTAGACCTTTTGCGAAAAAGAAGTTATGAAGCCATGCTTGGCCTTTAGGTGAACATAACAATGCGTTATCACGACATTTGGACGTAATAATTGCTCAGCATCTTAATGATGATGTATAAGCTTCAAATTTTAAATCTTAATTGGATATTTAATATGAAAAAAAGTAAGAAGTACCCTTGCTTACAGTGGTACTTCGGCTATGCTCAGCAACACTGAGAGAGTTGGTTATTGAGCATAGCCGAAATGCTCTCCCTGCCAGCTAATTTCTGGCAGGGCAGACCACTCGATTACCATTCGTATTTTTTTGAAAGTTAAATGATTACCTTGATTATGGCCTAATCACTTTAACAATTCTTGCTATGCTTTTGGAGGTGTACCTTCGCAGTTAGAAACAACGGCATCAATTTGCACCAAAGCATTTAATGGAATAGTTGAAACCCCAATTATAGTTCTTGCAGGAAGATCGCTTTTGAAGAATGTTGTGAAAACTTCGTTTAAAGCTTCAATATCTTCCATATTTATAAGTTGGATGTTTATTTTAACTGCATCATCCATTACATGATCAACACTTTTAACAATTGCATCGATATTATTTAAACATTGGATTGTTTGCTCTTTTATGCCACCAGCAACTATTTGATTAGTTTTTGGGTCAATAGGTAATTGTGCTGAAATATGATTGTAATGCGAAAAAGCTACTGTATGTGAGTATGATGTTTTTGGTGCATTATCCGTATTGTTTGCTTCTATTATAAGTAAACTGCTGTCTTCTGGAAGTTGTGGAGGTGTTCCGTCTCCATGTGATATTACGGTGTCAATCTGAATTAATGCGTCCATTGGTAAAGCAGTAACATTAACGATGGAACGAACTGGAACATAGTTTGTGAAAAATTGTGCGCAAACTTCGTTTACTGTTTCAATGTCTGAGCTGTTTTTAAGGTGTATTGTTGTTTTAACTACATCGTTCATTACGTGGTCGATGCTTTCTAAAATAGCTTTAATATTGTTAAAACACTGTTCAGCTTGTTCTTTTATACCGCCAGCTACTATTTCGCCCGATTTAGGATTGATAGGTAATTGAGCTGAAAAATTGTTGTAATGTGAAAATGCAACAGTTTGAGTAGAAAAAGCAGTTTTAGGAGCATTTTCGGTGTTTCTTGCTACTTTTATTAAATCGCAAGGTAGTTGAGGTGTTGTTCCTTCTCCATTCGAAATAAGGGCTTCAATTTGCACCAAAGCTTGATTTAATGGTAAATTAGCAACTGCCAAAACAGTTCTTGTTGGAAGGTAGCTTTGGAAAAATGAAGTATAAACTTCGTTTACGGCTTCTAAATTTGAGATATTCTTAAGAAATATGGTAATTTTTACTACATCATCCATTACGTGGTTGATGCTTTCTACGATAGCTTTAATATTTGATAAGCACTGTTTTGTCTGTTCTTTTATATCAGCTGATACTATATTGCCCGTTTTAGGGTTGATAGGTAATTGCGCTGAAATATTATTGTAATGCGAAAAAGCTACAGTTTGTGAATATAGTCCTTTTGGTGCATTTTCTGTGTTTCTTGCAATTTTTATGATATTACTATTCATACTAATTTCTCTTTTTTATTATTATTAATGATTTTTTTAAAGTTAAAAAGTGTTTGGAATATAAAAAAAAATTGCAAATGCATTTGTTTTTACTTACCGAATATAAGTGTGATGTTTTTGTAATTCATTTTAAAACATCTATTTATTATGAAATGTGAAGAGATAAATGTTGTTACTTTTATCGATTGATTTTCATTTTTGTTTTTTGCAAATATACATCTATTCTCAAAAACAAAAAATCCTCCGCCAATTTTAATTTTGCCAAATTTTTATTGCTTTTTTGCAATGAACTTCTTGTTTGTTTTGATTAAGTAAAAGAAATCAATTATTATAGTTCGAAGCGAAACATAGAGAGAATTGCGTTTTGGGAACTTAAGCTTTTTAAGACCTTTACGTGAACTTAGCAATGTCTTATCACGACCTTTACGTGAAAATTGCTCCACATCTTAATGAACCGCTGTATACGTGACCCGTACGTACAGTGGTGTGAGAGGCTCTCCCTGTCAGCTAATTACTGGCAGGGCAGTCTACTCGATTACCTACAGTATTTTTTTCAATACTTTTTAATTTTTCTTTCAATTTTATAATTACGCTTTTCAATATCTATACTATCATGTGATAAAACAAAGAAATTTCTATATATTATTTTACGATTTCGAATTTTCAAAATTTCATTATCAAAATATGCTCCGTTTACAAATGTCTCTGATTTGCTTTTCGGGTCTAATGGTTCTATATAGAAATAATTAGCATTTTTGTTTTTGACAATGTATTCTGGATAATCAGTCCACCTTCCATTGTACTTAATTGTCCGAATTTTTCCGAAATTAATGACACATTTACCATGAATATCTAGTACCTTTTTTTTGTCATTTACATAGATTTGACCTGACAAACAAGTCATCACACTATCATTATATTTAGGTTCCCAAAACTGCGGTCCTGTATTTAGTTGAATCACCTTCCCCCTATGAAGATCTTGTCTTTGTTCTTCCCTCACAATAAATAGATTTGAATTATCAGGAATTCTATAACTTGCAAGAACTAGTGTTTTATTTTTTATTGAATATTTTCCTTCGATAGTATCCAGTTTATTGTATCCAACCCATTTTTCACAAAAAAAGGTTCCATTACTATTCAATTTTAAACTTCGAAATCCTTCACCTGTATATAGCCCTGGAATTGCCAATTTATTGGAACATGAAATTGCAAAGAACAAAAAGGAAATTATAACGATTTTCAAAATAGGT